>JAJAZC010000020.1 GCA_026785885.1 Rubrivivax sp. | reverse complement strand
CCGGGGGGCGCGCGGCCGGGGCACTCCCCCCCGGGGGGGGGTAACGGGGGCGCCGCGCCTGGCGCGGCGCAGTGGGGAGTGGCGGGGGCGCGCTGGCGGGCCGCCACCCCGGCCCGCAGCGACTGCAAGGAGCGTGGGGGCCCTTCAGTTACAGCCACAGCCACCGCCTTGTACGCCGGTGGCGCCGCGGGCGCCTTCGCGCACGGTGTGGATGTGCTCACGGTGTTTGTCGGCCAGCGCCGCACGCGAGAACTGCATGATCGGATCGGACAGCTTTTCGCGTTCATACGGCTTGACCCAGGGCTGGATCGCGCAGCCCTGCACGAGCGCGGCCGAAGCCAGGCCGGCGGCGATGAAAAGATGACGCAGCAGCATGGGCCTCATTCCTTGACGAGCTCGCGGATCTGGCGCTCGTAGAGGTCTTCGGTGCCTTCGCGGTAGCCGCGGTGCAGAAAGCGCACCTTGCCGTCGCGGTCGATCAGCACGGTGGCCGGCATCGCGCCCAGGTCGTACTGCCGGGTGACCTTCTTGTCGGCGTCCAGCAGCACCGGGAATCGCAGGCCCCACTTGGCCGCAGTGGCCGCACCGAGCTTGGCGTCGTCGTCGATGTTGATGGCGAGCAGCGTGAAGCCGCTGGCGCGGTACTTGTCGTACAGACGGTTGAGGTGCGGCATCTCTTGCTTGCAGGGGCCGCACCAGCTGGCCCAGAAGTTGACCAGCACGACCTGGCCGCGCTGCTCGGCCAGGCGCATGTTGCGGCCATCGGCGCCCTTCAGCGTGAAGTCCGGCGCCAGCGCTTGCGGCGTGATGTTGGCCTGTGCAATAGCCGAGCCGGCCAGCAGCAGAGTGAAAAGAAGGTGTTGCATGTGCAGCGTTAGGCCCATCAGAAAAACACCGTGAGGCCGAGGCTGATCTCGGGGTTGTTTGTGCTCTGGCGCTTACCCAGCAGATCGAGCGTGAAGACGTGGTTCTTCACATCGGCCTGCACCGAGAACCAGTCGGCCAGGATCAAACGCAACCCGAAGCCGTAGTGAACGGTCTGCCGTTTCTGGCCCGCGAAGTCGGTACTGCCGACGCCGGCCAGGACGTAGCCCTGCGTGGCCTTGGCCAGGTTGCGGCCGAAGAAAACCTCGCCGGGCAGCAGGTTGTAGCCAGCGCTCAACGCGTAGTAGCTCAGGGTCTCGGTCCGGTTGACGAAGATGCCGCCGGGCAGCACCTGGCGGTAGTTCTCGTCGCTGACTTTGCTGCGGCCGAAGGTGCCGTCGACAAAGATGTCTTCGGTGATGTGATACGCCAAGCGAAGCCCGCTGACCGCGGCCGAGCCGAAGTTCTGCGTCGAGTACACGCCGCCGTACAGGCCGAAGGCAAAGTCGTTGGACGGGTAGCGCGGGCGCTTGACATCGCGGCGGTCGACCTGCGGCACGATGACTTGCTCGCTGGCTGCACCGGTTGTGGTGGTGGTCGTGGATGGCGTCGACGTTGTCGTCGGTGTGGACTGCGTTGTTGTCTGCGCCAGAGCTGGCGCCAGCGCTGCGGCCAGCAGCAGGGCGGTGATCGTTTTGGGGTGGTACATAAACATGGGCTCGGGCTGTTCAATGGCCGCAGCCATCAGAAGAAGAAGGCGATGCCGGCCGTGAAAGCGCGGTATTCGATGCTGCGGTTGTCAGCCACAAAAGCGGTGTAGAGCGAGCCGTCCACGCGGGCCACGAAGCGCTCGGCCAGGTACCAGCGCAGGCCCAACGTGGCGTGCGCGAGCTTGGCGTCCACCGGCCGGGCGTTGACGAGGCTGGCGTTGGGAATGTTCTTGAACTTGCCCAGGCCGACACTGAAAAACGGCGACAGCCGCTGGTCCGACCAGGGCTCCGAGGTCAGGCTCACGGCCCAGAAGTCGGTGCCGGAAAAAACGCCCTGGACCTGGCCGAAGCTGAGCTCGACGCCGATGGCATCGGCCACGCGGTACTGCAGCCACAGCTTCAACATCGGCTCGGCTTTGAAGCGGCCCCAGCCAGCGCCCAGCTCGAGCTTGCGACCGAGGTAGTCGTCGATGACGAGGTCGCGGAAGGTCTTGTCGACACCGGCTTCGGTCAGCGTGTTCTCGAGCTGCTTGCGCGGCACCCAGCCGACCTGCCCACCTTCGGCGCGCACGCGGTACCAATCGGTGCGGCGCAGCTCTACGCTGACCCACTGCCGCCGCTCGACGACGTAGAACACCGGGTAGCCACGGCCGGGGCCGGTGTGCATCTCCAGGAACGCATCGTTGATCTGCAGCCGCTCCGGGCTGCGCAAGCCGCGGCCGGCGGGGGTGGTGTCAGGCGTCGCGGCTGCGGATGCGAGGGCTGGTACCCCGGCCGGAGCCTGAGGCGCAACTGTCTGCGCTTGCACCTGCGCTGAGACGAGGCAGAGCATGGCCAGCACGCGACCCGGCTTCCCGCCGCGAAACCGGCTTTGCCGGGCCGCCAGCGGACGGCCTGCGGCGAGGACGCCACAGGCGCTCGCCGGCGAGAAACAGTCCGCAGGGACTGTTTCTCGTCCGGCTCGCCCCCCTCGGGGGGGCGATAGCGAGCGTGGGGGCACGTTCATTCGGTGTTGCAAACACCGTTGACCGGGTCGGCAGGCGTGAACATGGTGTTGGCGGCGACGCTGAATTCGTCCTGCCCCTGCGGCATCGGGCGGTTGATCCAGTAGCGGATCAACTTGGCTGCGGGATCGTCGGGCGTGTCGAAGATCAGCCCGCCGCCGTGCAGCACGCCGCGCACCAGCGGCTTGTTGATCATGCGGCTCTGCTCGGGGCTGCCGACCACGGTTTCACCGAGCGACGAGTAGTAGTTCTTGTACATGTCGCTGGCCCGCACCTCGGCCGGCGCCAGCGACAGGCTGACCGCCGGCGCAGTGCCGAAAAGCCGCAGTGCACCGCCGGTGCCGCTGGCGTTGTCATGGCAGCCGGCGGCGGCACAGGTGTTGGTGGTGGCCACGCCGTTGATCAACACACGCAACGGCAGGTTCAGCACCGGGTTCACGCAGCGCTGGAAGTAGGCGTAGGACAGCTTCTGGCCGCCAGTGCCGGCCGGGTTGGCCACCGATGTGGGGTTGTCCAGCGGGCTGCCGCCGCCGCACCCGCTGAGCAGCAAGACCGACAGCACCAGCACGGCAGCAGCAGCGTGCGTGGCAACGTGATTTGCAACGTGATTAGCAGCTGAAACAGCAGCTGAAACAGCAGCTGAAACAGCAGCAAGAACAGCAGCAGGCGCAGCAGCGTGAAAGCCAGTCCGTCGTGCGCCGTGCGCGGGGGTGCTGATGTCTCGGGTCATGGGTCCGTCTGGGTCCTTGGCGGTTGCGGGCTACTGCGTCGGGCAGCCGCGCTGGATCCAGCTGGCGATCTGGTTGTAGCCGGCGCTGCTGGTTGGCAGCAGCGCGGTCGTCTGCGCCAACTCGCCGCTGGGGTGCGGCACCGTGGACGGCCGCGACAGCAGCGGGTTATTGGCCGGCGTACAGGTGTTGTTGATCATCGTCAGCGTGACGTTGAAGTCACCCTCGGCGCTGCCGGTCAGCACAAAGCGGTTGCGCGGGTTGCCCACGCCGGCCTGGTGGCAAGTCGCGCACTGCGCCTTCAGGATCGGTTGCACCTGCGACAAAAAAGTCTCCTGACTGAGCCCGGTCACCGAGCGCACGCCGTTGTTGCCGTCGAAGGGGTCGTTGTAGTACTGACCGCCCAGGTCCATCCACTCGGCAAGCAGGCGTTTTTCGGCCTTGTTCAGCAGTTGCGCGTGGTTGGGCGCACTGGCCGGCGGCGCCGGGTACGCGGTGCGTGCATCGGCGCCCGCAAACAAGGTCTGGCCCCACATGACCTCAGTCAGCCGGCTCTTGCGTGCCTGGCCTGCGGTGTTGGCGGCACCAGAGCTGGTCTCCACCAGCGCGGGCTGGCGCACGACTTCGGGCACACCGTCGCGCAGGCGCGTCACCGGTCTTCCGGTGGCGGCGTCGATCACCGGGTCACCGAGCATCAGCTCTTCGTACGACACCAGGCGGCCGCTGCCGGCGGTGGTCGGGCGCAGATCGAGCTTGGCGGTGTCGCTGTGGCAGGCCACGCAGGTCTGGCTGCCGTTGGTGCCGCGGGCGCGGGTCCACAAGGGCTGGATGTGCTCCGGGTAGTTGATGACGCCGTTGAGCGGCACGCGCGTGGCCAGGTCGTCGGCCGCATCGGCGTTGCCGACGTAACGCAGCGAGATCGCGGTGCGCGCGGTGACGCCGCTTTGCGCGGTGTCGGCCCACATGTCGCTAAACACCGGGTGCGTGGCCAGCGCCAGCGCGCTGGGGTCCAGCCGTGTGCGCAGTGAGGCCAGCGTCTCGCCGCTCTGGTGCTGCGACGACAGCGCAGCCTTGATGGCCGCCGGCATGGCGTTGACGATGGGGCCGCTGTTGAGCGCAGCGCCGCGGCGCGGGCTGTGGCAGCCGTCGCAGGTGCGGCGTTCGCCCGGGCGCACCTGGATCCAGTTGGTGTGGGTCTGGATGGCGCGGCCGTCGGCGTCGATCACGCTCAGCGCCAGCGGCACGTCGGCCGGCACCTGCAGCTTGAAGCTGCCGTCGGGCTCGATCGGCGCGTAGCCCAGGATCTGCATCTGCTCGAAGTCGGTCTCACCAATGGCGTTGCGCAGGCCGGTGCTGCCGCTGGGCGGTGGCACGCCGCGCATGGCACGCACAAAGCGCGCTGGCGCGCAGTTGTAGGCCGCGTCGGCGGGGTTTTTCATGCGCGCCAGGTCGGCCACCTGGCTGCGTGTGTCGGCAGCGTCGGTCGGCGCCTTTTGCGGGATCAGCTGGGTGCAGCCGGCCGGGCGGTCGGCCGCGGTGAGCATGCCTTCGCCCATGCGGTTCAGGCCGTCGGTGTCGTAGACGCTGCGGACCTCGATCAGCGCCAGGTTTTGCGCTGCCAGCACCGGGTCGACCGTGGTCGGCTCGACGACGTTGGGCTCGGCACGCGCCACCAGTGCCACCGGGTCGGTGTACATGAAACCGGTGGGCGGTGCAGCGACGATCAGCCAGGTCTGGTTGGCCGGGTTGAACATATAGACGGCGTAGGCCGAGGGTGCGTTGTCCTGCACGGCGTCCAGCGCGCGTGCACTGCGGGTGCGCATGGTGTTGCCCATCAGCGCGCGTTCAGCGTCGGTCAGCGTGGTGCACGAGACGATGGCGCCATTGCGCGTGACCTCGCAAGGCCGCCACGCAACGAGCACGCGGTCCGAGCCGTCCCACAGCGGGTAGGGCGTGGTGGCGCGGCCGAATGCCGACAGGCCGCGGCCGTCGGACAGGGTCTTCTCGGTGACTTCCTTTTGCCCGCCGGTGGCCGGCACGCTGCTGCTGGCCGGCGTGTTGTCCTCGGAGTAGCGGCCGGCATCCAGCAGGCGCAGCGAGCCGCCTTCCTGCGTGCCCGACAGCGGCATCAACGACGACACCAGCTGGCCGCCGTAAGCACCCTTGGGGTCCATGTCACGCGGGTGCAGGTAGCTGTTGCCCTGCGACTGCGCGCCGTACAGCACGAACATGTCGGTGCCGTCGGGTTTGCTGCGGAAGATCGCAAAGCGGTTGCGGTCGGCCATGTGCTCCCAGCGCGCGAACATGATGTCGCCGTTGGGCCGGATCACCGGGTTGCGCTCGTGGCTCTGGTTGAAGCTGATCTGCTGAATGTTGCTGCCGTCGGCGGCCATGCTGTGCAGGTTGAGCACCCGCTCACGCTCGTATTCGTCGGCGGCAAAGTAGGCGCGGCCCAGCGCCTGCATCTGGCTGCTCTTGGCCTGGCGGTTGGACGAGAAGATAACGCCGCGGTTGGCCGGCAGGTAGACCGGGTCGGCGTCGTCGTGGGCCGTGCTGGCCGTCAGGCGTTTGAAGCTGCCACCGGCCAGGCTGCCGCTGCCGATCTCGTATTCCCAGATATTCCAGCGGCCGGTGCAGGCCGGCAGGCCGCCGATGGTGGCGGTGTTGGCGGCCGGGCACTTCATCGAGAACACGATGCGCTTGCCGTCGTAGCTGACCTCGGGGTCAGACGCGTCGCCCTGGCCCTGCGTGAAGCGCGAGGTGAGGTTGTGCTCGACCGCGCTGGCCGATGACTTCTCGCGCAGCATCAGGTCGCCACCGGCGGCGCTGCCCGTGCCGTCGGTGGGGTTCATACCGACGTCGGTGCTGCGCTTGACGTAGGCGATCGGCACGTCGCCGTTGACCGTGACGGTGTCGCCACCGCTGGTGCCGCTGCCATTGCAGGCGGCCAGGGCCAGCGCGAGCAGGGCGCCGGCCCAGGTCGCTGTTCGGGGTGTCGTGCAGGAGCGGGCTTTCATGGTCATCTTCTCCGGGTGTGTGCAGTTCACTGACGAGCCGGGGCTGCAGCAGGCAGCCCGTGCAACAGATTGGACGACGCGTGCAGCGCGCCTTGCGCGTCGACGATCACCGCGTCGACACCGCCGTGGCGCTCCACCAGGGCCAGGCCCTCGGTAACGCCCATCACGAAGACGGCCTTGGACAGCGCTTCACTGGTCAGGCCGTCGGCGGCCAGGATCGTGACGCTGCGCACGCCGCTGGCGCTGTTGCCGGTGGCGGGGTCGATAACGTGGTGCACGCGCTCCGCACCCGCGTCGAAATAACGTTCGTAGTCGCCGGATGTCGAGATCGACACGTCTTCCAGCGGCAGCACGGCAACGACCTCAGCCAGGCGGCGCGGGTCACGGATGGCGATGCTCCAGGGCCGGCCGCGGCGGTCACCCAACACCCGGCTGTCGCCGCCGGCGCTGACGTGTGCGTGCTTGATGCCGCGCTTGGCCAACAGCGCCACCGCGTTGTCCACCGCATGGCCTTTGGCAAAACCGCCGAGGTCGATGCGCACGCCTTCGCGGGCAAAGCGCAGCGTGCGGCCTTGCGCGTCCAGCTCCAGCTGCTGCCAGCCGATCAGCGAGCGCGCGGCCTGCAGTGCGGCGGCGTCGGGGCGCACCTGCTTTCGGTAGTCGTACAGCTGGCCGGCGGCCGCGTAGGTGATGTCGAAGGCGCCGCCACTGAGGCGCGAAAAGTCGATGGCACGTGCGATCAACCGCGTCATCTCTTCGCTCAGCGGCACGCTGCGGCGCGCGGCTTCGCGGTTGATGCGGCACAGCTCCGAGTTGGGCTTGTGCGGGCTCATCGCACGGTCGACGCGGTGCATTTCATCCATCACCGCGGCGGCGGCGGCTTCACCGGCGTGGCGGTCTTCGGCCCACAGCTCGACGCGGATGGCGGTGCCCATGATCGCGTCTTCACGCACCAGCCAGGCCGCCGGCGCCACTTGCGTGCGGCGGGCGAAATCGAAGCGGCGCTGGATCGGGTGCGTGGATGACAGAAGCATGGCGGGCTCGGTGTGGCGGCCGGACTGGGCCGCAGATAAAGATGACGGGGTGAGGTGGAGGCGTGCAGGTACGCGGTGAAGGGCGCGTTGGAAAGGCGCGGTGCAAACATACCCGGTGACCTGTGCGTCGAGCCGCGCGAAAGGTACCGGGATGACCGCCCAGTTGCGGTGACTGCTGGTGCGGGTGTGCGAGCAAATGCTTCTGCGCCGGCAGCGCGCGCTGCGCGATGCGCACGGCTGCGGCGCGGGTGCAGCGCGGCGGCTGAGCTGCTCCAGCGCACATTCAGCACGAACTCGGCGCTGCCAGCGTGATGTGCATCACGGATCGCCGGCCACACGCGCCCGGTTGTGCAGCGGCGGTGTGCGGACCGCGGCGTGGCGCGCGTCGGCTGGCCTGTTGCCAACCTTCACCGCAAACACGCGGCAAGCGCCGTGCGCGGCGCTCTACATGCCTTTGAACAGGCCGGTGTAGCTGCGGCTGACTTCGAGCTTCTGGTTGTGGCCTTTGACGGCCACGATCTGGCGGCCGCGGAAGTCGCGCGTGACGCCGGCAATCGCCTTCACAGCCACCAGCGTGCTGCGGTGGATCTGCCAAAACAGCTGCGGGTCCAGCTCGTCGACCAGCTCCTTGATGGGCTTGCGAATCAGCGCTTCGACCTGTGCCGTCTGCACCCGCGTGTACTTCTCGTCGCTGATGAAAAACAGCACCTCGTCGACCGGGACCATCTGGATCGCCTGGCCCACGGTGGCCTGAATCCACTGCAGGTAGCGCGGCGGGTGGCCCGGCTGCAGCCCGGCCGACAGCGTGTGCAGCAGCTGCTGCAGGTGCGGGCCCGGTGGTGCGTCGGTGCCGGCCTGGCGTGCGGCCAGGCGCTTGTGGATGCGCTCGCAAGTCAGCTGCAGCCGATCGCGCTCAGCGGGCTTGAGCACGTAGTCGGCCACGCCCTGCTCAAAGGCTTCGACCGCGTACTGGTCGTAGGCGGTGATGAAGACGATCTCGGGCAGCAGATCGCTGTCGTCATCCTCGCTAGTCGCATCGGCCGGCGGCAGCTGCGCGATCTGGCGCGCCGCTTCGACACCGGTCAGGCCAGGCATGCGGATGTCCAGAAACACGATGTCCGGGCGGTGCTGCTGCACCAGCTCCACGGCCTCGAGCCCGTTCTTGGCCTCGGCCACGATCTGCAGCGCAGGCCAGACCTCGGCCAACCGCGCGCGCAGCTGCTCGCGCATCAGGCGTTCGTCGTCGGCCAGCACAGCACGGGCGGCTGGCAGGCTGGTACGCGCGGGCGGGGTGTTCATCGCGCTGATGCTAGCGATGGCGTGCGGCCAGCGGCAATACAGGATCCGGGCCGCCGCTCAAGCCATGGCCCCTTCGACGGTGCGATACGGCACGGTGATCGTGACGACCGTGCCGCTGGGCTGGTTCTCGGTCACCGTGAGGCTGGCCTTGTTGCCGTACAGCATCTGCAGCCGCTCGCGCACATTGGCCAGGCCGACGCCGGTGCCGGCTGTGCTGCCGGAAGAGCCGGCCTTGCCGAAGCCCAGGCCCGTGTCGGCCACCGTCATCTGCAGCTTGCCGTGCACGATCTCGGCCGCCACGCGCAACTGGCCGCCTTCGGGCTTGGGCTCCAGGCCATGCTTGATGGCGTTCTCGACCAGGGTCTGGATCATCATGGGCGGGAACTCGGCCGACAGCAGCCCGTCGGGCACCGCAATGTCGGTGGCCAGCCGCTCTTCCATGCGCACCTTGAGGATCTCCAGGTACGGCCGTATCACCGCGATCTCACGCCCCAGGTCGCGCACGCCGTTGCCACCGAGGCCACCCTGGCCGCTGGCCTCCCGCATCGTCGGCATGCTGGCGCGCAGCAGCGCAATCAGGTTCTTCTGCATCTGGCTGGCGCGCGGCGGGTCGGTCTCGATCAGGTGGTCGATGCTGGCCAGCGTGTTGAACAGAAAGTGCGGCTCCACCTGCGCCTGCATTGCGGCCATGCGCGCCTCCACCACCTGCCGCTTGAGCGATTCGGCCTCGGCCGTCTCGGTGGCCCGCGCGGCCTTGACCTCGGCCTGCATGCGGCCCTTGTAGGTGAACTTGATGATGGCCGAGGCAATGACCCACAGAAAAGTCAGCTGCATCAGGAAGTCGCCGATGCCGATGCGCGTGGTGCGCATGCCGCGCCTTTCCCGTTCATCGCGCTCGCCGGCACGGCTAATCTGCGCCAGCGCTTCTTCGGCGTCTCTGTGTGCTTCGGCTGCGTCGCGAGCGGCTTCTTCTGCGGCGCGTTGCGCTTCGCGAACGGCGCTTTCGATCTCGCGCCGCGCTGCTTCGAAGGCGGCGTGGATCTCCGCCTTGCCCAGGCCACCTGCGGACCCCGCGTTGCTTGCACTGCCCGCTCGGCGCAGGCCTTGCTCGGCCGCCGCCACGGCGCTGTCGCCGGCGCGGCGTGCTGCACTGGCGGCCTGCCCGGCAGCCGACGCCGCCTGCTCCGCGTTCTGAGCCAGCTGCGCGTGCGGCGTCACGCGGATGCCGTCGCGGTCGATGCGGATGCGGACACGGTCGACCGCCTTGCCCGGCTCGGGCGGCGCCGGCTCGGATGCCGCCTGCGACGCCGCGTGCACGGCCGGCTCTGAAGGCGCAGCGGGGGTTGTTGGCGCGGTCGGCGCGGTCGG
>JAJAZC010000019.1 GCA_026785885.1 Rubrivivax sp. | reverse complement strand
TGCAAAACCCGTGCAAACAACAAGCCGCCAGCAGCCGGCTGCAGCGCCGCCGGCTGCTGGCGGCGCTGGCCTCTATCGCAGCCTCTGCAGCCTCCACCGCCTTGACCGGCTGCCAGACGCGGCCTGCAGCGCCTGCTGGCGCAACAGTCGCGACGGCCGCGACAACCGCAACAGCCACCGAAGGCAACCCGCCGCCACCGCCGCAAGCAGCTCCGCCGACCGCAGCGCCACGCACCACCCGCCTGCCGCGGCTGGCCCTGGCGCTGGGCGGCGGTGCCGCTCGCGGCTTTGCGCACATCGGCGTGTTCCAGGTGCTGGAAGAAGCCGGCGTACGGCCCGACATCGTGATCGGCACGTCGGCGGGCAGCCTGGTGGCGGCGCTGATCGCGCACGGCAAGACCGGCGCCGAGCTGGCCAACCTGGCGCTGACGATGGACGAAGGCGCCATCACCGATTGGGCTTACCCGGGCCGCGGTCTGATCCGCGGCGAGGCGCTGGCGCGCTACGTGCGCGAGCAGACCGGCGGCCTGCGGATAGAGCAGCTGAAGTTGCGCCTGGGCATCGTGGCAACCGACCTGGGCAACGGCAGTGCGGTGCTGTTCGAGCGCGGCGATACCGGCGTGGCCGTGCGGGCTTCCAGTGCGGTGCCGGCGGTCTTCCAGCCGGTGCGCATCTAACGGCCGCGAGTACGTCGACGGCGGCCTGACGGCGCCTGTGCCGGTGCGTCTGGCGCGGCAGATGGGTGCGGAGATGGTCATCGCGGTGGACATCTCGACGCCGCCGGACGGCAACACCACCGGCGACACATTGAGGCTGCTGCTGCAGACCTTTGCCATCATGGGCAAGAGCCTAAATACCTACGAGTTGCGCGATGCGGACATCGTCGTGCGACCTGCATTGATCGGCGTTGCGGGCGCCGATTTCACATCGCGTGTGCGCGCCATTCGGGCCGGCCGCGAAGCCACCGCAACACTGTTGCCCGACATCAAGGCCAAGCTTGCAGCTTTGACACGTTGAGCGGCAATCGTCTAATTTCGAACGCCCAAAAAAAAGCGGCCCAGCCGGCTGACCGGGCCGCGATGCACCTGAAACAGGTGCTGAGGAGACTGCCTTCCATGCTCAAGAAGCGGTTGTCGCCAACCGCCGAGTGATAGACAGTGCGGCTCCCAAAAAGTTCAGGCCGGACATGCCGGCCTGAAACTGCTGCAACTGACTGACTCAGTCAGGAATCAAGCCGCGCGGCGGGTCTTCGGTGCGGCCCTGGCGGCGTTGACCGCTGTGGTCGTGATGGCGGTGAAGTTGGCTTCGGCCACGTCGGCGGCCTGCTTGGCAGCCTTTTGCGCGCTCTCAAAAGCGTTGTTGGCAGCGGCCACGGCCGACTTGACCAGCGCCACGGCGCTTTCACTGCCGGCGGGTGCGTTCTTCACGGCAGTGTCGACCAGCGCCAGCATCTTCTTCTGGCCTTCAGCCAAGTTGACTTCGGCGGTGCGCGTGAACTCGGCGCTGGTGCCGGCCATGATGTCGTACACATGGCGGCTGTAAGCGGCGGCTTTCTCGGCGGCCGGCTGCATCATGCCGGCTTGCAGGGCCAGCAGCTCTTGCGCGTCCTTGACCGACAGCGCGGCGGTGGCGGTCTCGGCAGCCTCGCTCAGCGAGGCCTTGGCGACCTGCATATTCAGCTCGACCAGCTTCTCAACGCCTTCGAAGGCCTTGGTGGTCAGACCGAAGAGGGTTTCGAAGGCGTTCTTCTGCGCAGCGACAAATTGGTCAGCGTTGAAATTGTTGGACATGCTCATCTCCTGGACGGGTTGGGTAACGGACGATGCGGCGCTGTCGGCATAACTTTGCTGCGCTGCAACATCAGCGAAGTATAGGGTTTTCATGCAGGCGATCAAGCTCAATTTGCTGCGGCGCACCAATCTAGAGGCGGCTTTCTAAAATCCCAAAAGTGCGCGCCTTTCACTCCGACCACTTCGTGCTGCCGCTGCCGGAAGGGCACCCGTTTCCGATGAGCAAGTACCGGCTGCTGCGCGATGCGGTCGAGGCCAGCTTGCCGGCCGTGCGGGTCACCGAGGCTGGGCCGGCCAGCGACGGCGAGCTGGCGCTGGCGCATGAGCCCGACTGGATCCACGCCGGCACCAGCGGCACCACCAGCGCTGCCCAGCAGCGCGAGATCGGCTTTCCGTGGAGCGAGCGCATGGTGGAGCGGGCTCGCCGCTCGGTCGGCGCCACCATCGCCGCGGCGCGCGCTGCTTTGCTGCAGCACGAAGGTGTGGCGGCCAATCTGGCCGGCGGCACGCACCACGCGTATGGCCACAAGGGCTCGGGCTATTGCGTATTCAACGACGTGGCCGTGGCAGCGCGGCTGATGCAGGCCGAGTGGCACCGCCAGGCCGTGCCGCAGCGGCGGCTGCTGCGTGTCATCGTCATCGATCTGGATGTGCACCAGGGCAACGGTACGGCGGCGATCTTTCGCGATGACGCCAGCGTTTTCACGCTGAGCCTGCATGGCGCACGCAACTTTCCGTTCCGCAAAGAGGCCAGCGACCTGGATGTCGAATTGCCCGACGGCTGCGCCGACGAAGCCTATCTCGCCGCGCTGGACGACGCGCTGGCCACCGCCTGGGCGCGGCATGCAGAACTGCCCGGCTTGGCCTTTTATCTTGCCGGCGCCGACCCGCATGAGGACGACCGCCTGGGCCGCCTGAAGATCAGCGCCGCCGGCTTGGCTGAACGTGATCGCCGGGTGCTGCAGAGCTTGCGCGAGCGGCGCATTCCGGTGGCGCTGTCGATGGCCGGTGGTTACGGGCGCGATGTGCACACCACCGTGGCGCTGCAGCGGCGCACGCTGGGGCTGGCCTTGGCTTCCTGGCAGGGCTGGCAGGCTTGACTGGGCCTGACAAGCCAGTCAGACCCGGCAAGCGAATCCGGTGGCCGCGGCCGGCGCGGTGAAACAATCTGCTGCGTTGGCCTTTTGAATCCAGACGCTGCGATGAACATCACAACAAAAGTTAGCACCGCGGTCGACGCCGCCATCACCACGCGCCACAGCGTGCGCGCTTTTTTGCCCACGGCGGTGCCGCGCCAGGTCATCGAAGACATTCTTGCGGTGGCCGCACGCGCGCCGTCGGGCACCAACACGCAGCCCTGGCAGGTGCATGTGCTGACCGGCGCGCCGAAAGAGCGGCTGTCGCAATCCATCTGCGCCGCCTTCGACGACCCCGCCGAACGCGCCCGCCACACTGAGCCCTACGCCTACTACCCGACCGAGTGGCAAAGCCCGTACATCGACCGCCGGCGCAAGGTCGGCTGGGACCTGTATTCGCTGCTTGGCATCGGCAAGGCCGACAAGGACTGCATGCATGTCCAGCACCGACGCAACTACGAATTCTTCGGCGCGCCAGTGGGTCTGATCTTCACGATCGATCGCGTCATGCAGCAGGGCAGTTGGCTCGATTACGGCATGTTCTTGCAGAGCGTGATGATCGCAGCGCATGCGCGCGGGCTGGACACCTGCCCACAGGCTGCCTTCACGCAGTACCACCGCATCATTGCGCAGCAGTTGGCACTGGCCGAATCGCAAACGGTGGTCTGCGGCATGTCGCTGGGCCATGCCGACCCGGCCGCGATCGAGAACACGCTGGTGACGGAGCGCGAGCCTGTCTCCGGGTTTGCCCGGTTCATCGGGTAGCGCGGTTGGCCGTCTGCTCTGCGGTGGGCTTCCTAAAATCCCCGCGGAGGATGAGGCCAACGATGACACCGACGAGAAAGGCTCAGACGACCCGAACGGTCCAAATGAGCGGTACGGCCGATACGGCCCGCGCGGCACCTGCGGCCCGTGTGGTGCGCCTGGCCCATGCGGCCAAGGCAGCCTTGGCAAGCTTGGCCACAGCCCTGCTGCCAGGCTTGGCGCAGGCCGCCACGGTTGTGCCCTTTGCAGGCCCGTCGGTCGGCCCGGTGGCGGTGGAGTTCATCCTCTTTGCCTGTGTGCTGGCGGGTGTGGCGCTGTTCCATCAGCACACGCTGCGCATTGCCGTGGCCGGTGTGCTGGTAATCGCGCTGTACAAGCTGTTGTTCTCACCGTTCAAGAGTGGCGCCGGGCTGGCTGGTCTGCTTGGCCACCTGGGGCACGAGTGGGTGGTGCTGGCCAACCTGCTGTTGCTGCTGCTGGGTTTTGCATTGCTGGCCGACTTGTTCGAGAAGAGCGAGGTGCCGGCCCTGCTGCCGCGCTACTTGCCGGACGATTGGAAAGGCGGCTTCGTGCTGCTGGCGCTGATCTTCGTGATCAGCAGCTTTCTGGACAACATCGCCGCCGCGATGATCGGCGGCGCGGTGGCACACACGGTGTTCAAGGGGCGTGTGCACATTGGTTATCTGGCCGGCATCGTCGCGGCGGCCTACGCCGGTGGCGCCGGCAGCGTGGTGGGTGACACCACGACCACGATGATGTGGATTGCCGGAGTTCACCCGCTGGAGGTGCTGGAGGCCTTCATCGCGTCCGGCGTCGCGCTGCTGGTCTTTGGCATTCCGGCCTCGCTGCAGCAGCACAAGTTCCAGCCGATCCAGAAAGATGCCGACGCGCGAGCCCATGTGGACGGCGTGCGGGTGGCCACCGTGGTCTTCATTCTGGTGGCGGCCATCGCCGTCAACATCGGCATCAACACGCGGTTTGCGACCTATGCGGATGCCTTCCCGTTTTTGGGCGCGGCGGTGTGGGCGGCCATCCTGCTCAGTGCGGCGCTGCGAGCGCCCACGTGGTCGGTGCTGCCGGCGGCGCTGAAGGGCTCAATCTTTTTGCTGTCGCTGGTGCTCAGCGCGTCGATGATGCCGGTTGAACAACTGCCTGCGGCTTCATGGCAGACGGCCTTCGCACTCGGCTTCACGTCGGCCGTGTTCGACAACATCCCGCTGACTGCGCTGGCGCTGAAGCAGGGCGGTTATGACTGGGGCTTCGTGGCCTACGCGGTGGGTTTCGGCGGCTCGATGATCTGGTTCGGCTCGTCGGCCGGCGTGGCGCTGTCGACCATGTACCCGCAGGCCCGTTCGGTGGGTCTGTGGCTGCGCCATGGCTGGCATGTCGCGGTGGCTTACGTGGTGGGCTTTGCGGTGCTGCTAGCGGTAATCGGCTTCCAACCGGGCTCGGTGCTCAACGGCACTGCCGCAGCAAGCGCTGCAACGGGCACAGCAACCGGCCCAGTGGTCCAACCTTCGAAGTGAGCGTATGAGCCGTCCGCATGTTCTGTTGGCCCGGGCCGTGTTCCCGGCGGTGGTCGAGCGGCTGCGCGAGCACTTCGAGGTCGACGACAACCCGGCCGACATCATCCACAGCCCAGCGCAGCTGACCGCGCGGCTGCAAGGCAAGGCCGGCGCCATGACCACCGGCAGCGAGCGCATCGACGCCGTGCTGCTGGCCGCCTGCCCTGAGCTGCGCGTGGTGGCCAACATGGCGGTGGGCTACAACAACTTCGACATCGCTGCCTGCACCGCCGCTGGTGTGCTGGCCACCAACACGCCCGATGTGTTGACCGAGACCACTGCCGACTTCGGCTTTGCGCTGATGATGGCCGCCGCGCGGCGCATGGCTGAGAGCGAACACTTCTTGCGCCGCGGCGAATGGACGCGCTGGTCCTACGACATGTTCACCGGCTCTGACGTGCACGGCGCAACGCTGGCCATCCTGGGTATGGGCCGCATCGGCCAGGCCATCGCGCGGCGCGGTGCACTGGGCTTCGGCATGCGCGTGATCTATCACAACCGCAGCCCTTTGACGCCCGAGCAGGAAGCGCCGATCCAGGCGCGCTACGTCGACAAGGCCACGCTGCTGCGCGAAGCCGATCACTTGGTGCTGGTGCTGCCGTACTCGGCGGCCAGCCACCACGCGATCGGAAGCGCCGAGCTGGCCTTGATGAAGCCGACCGCGACGCTGACCAACATTGCGCGCGGCGGCATCGTCGACGACGCAGCGCTGGCCGCAGCACTGCACGAGCGGCGCATCGCTGCGGCGGGCCTGGATGTGTTTGAGGGCGAGCCAGCTGTGCATCCCGCGCTTCTGACGTTGCCCAACGTCGTGCTCACGCCGCACATCGCCAGCGCCACCGTGGCCACGCGCCGCGCGATGGCCGAGCTGGCGGCTGACAACCTGGTGGCTGCACTGACTGGCGGCACGCCGCCGACGCCGATCAACGCGGCGGGCTTGAAGCGCTGATCTGCGGCGGCCGGCAGCGTTGGTTTGCGGTGCTGGTTTGCAGTACAGACGTGCGGGCCGGCCGCAAGGCGCCTGAGACAATCGGCACATGCCTGAATGGACCGTGCCGGCGCTGCTTGCGCTCACCCTGCTGCTTGTTTTGATCCTGTTGCTGCGGCGCCCGCCGGTAGTTCCCGACAAGCCCGACAAGCCCGACACCGTAGGCCCGCAGATCGACCGCCTGGAGCGCTAGCTGCGCGACGAGCTACTGCGGCTGGGGCAGGGCACACGCGGTGATCTGTCGACCTTCCAGCAGATGCTGCTGACGCAGAGCGGCGACGTGGCGCGCACGCAGAACGAGCAGATCGACAGCTTTCGCACCCAGCTCGCGGGCACGCAGCAGGCGGTGGGCGCGGCCCTGGCGCAAGCTACGCTGGCGCTGTCCACGCAGTCGCTGGCCGCGCGTGAAGCGCAGGACGGTGCGCTGCGGCGCTTTGGCGACAGCATCGGTGAGCAACTGCGCGCGCTGTCCGATGCCAACGAGCGCCGTGCCACCGAGATGCGCCAAGCCGTCGAGCAACGGCTGGCCGCACTGCAGGACGGCAACGAGAAGAAGCTCGAGCAGATGCGTGCCACGGTCGACGAGAAGCTGCAGACGACGCTCGAGCAGCGCCTGGGCGAAAGCTTCAAGCAGGTGGCCGAGCGGCTGGAGCAGGTGCACCGCGGCCTGGGCGAGATGCAGACGCTGGCGCGCGATGTCGGCTCGCTCAACCGCGTGCTGACCAACGTCAAGACGCGCGGTGTCTTCGGTGAGGTGCAGCTGGCCGGGCTGCTGGAGCAGGTCTTCACGCCCGAGCAATACGCCACCAACGTGGCCACGGTGCCCGGCAGCAGCGAGCGCGTGGAGTTTGCCGTGCGCCTGCCCGGCCGCGGCGCAACCGACAGCGCCGTGCTGTGGCTGCCCATCGACGCCAAATTCCCGCGCGAAGACTACGAACGCCTGCTCGAAGCGCATGACCGCGCCGACGCGCCGGCCATGGAAGGTTACGCCAAGGCCATCGAGACCCGGCTGCGGCTGGAAGCCCGCACCATCCGCGACAAGTACGTCTCACCACCGCACACCACCGACTTCGCGATCCTGTTCCTGCCCACCGAAGGCCTGTATGCCGAGGCGCTGCGCCGGCCGGGTCTGGGCGAGGCACTGCAGCGCGAGTACAAGGTCATGCTCGCCGGGCCGACGACCCTGCTAGCCACCTTGAACAGCCTGCAGATGGGTTTTCGCACGCTGGCGTTGGAGAAGCGCTCAGCCGAGGTCTGGGAGGTGCTGGGCGCGGTCAAGACCGAGTTCGGCAAGTTCGGCGACGTGCTGGCACGTACCAAGAAAAAACTCGAAGAAGCGCACAACACCATCGACAGCGCCGAGGTGCGCACCCGCGCAATGGTGCGCCGCCTGAAGTCCGTCGAAGCGATGCCGGAAAAACGCACCAGTGAGCTGCTGCCTGGCCTGGCTGCTGCCTCTGCCGAAGAAACCGCCGACAACGCCGCCGACGAAACCAGCGACGAGCCCGGGAACGACAACCGGGATGCCTGACAGCGCTCGTGGTGCCGCCGGCGCCCGCGTGCTGGTGGCTCTGGTCGGCGGCCAGCTGGGCGTGCATGCAGCGATGGCCGGGCTTCGCCTGGCCGCGCCGCTGCAAGCGCTGCGTGAAGGCTACAGCGCCTGGGCTGTGGGTGTGCTGCTGGCGCTGTTTGCCATCGCACCGGTGCTGCTGGCGCTGCCCGCCGGGCGCATGGCCGATCGCCTGGGCTACCACCGCCCGGTTTACCTGGCGGTGTTGTTGACGATGGCCGGCGGCCTGTTGGCCGTGTTGTCGACGGTTGTCAGCGGCGCCCTGCACTTCGGGCTGCTGTGTGCAGCCGCCGTGCTGGTGGGCGCGGGCGCCAACCTGGGCTTGTTGACGATCCAGCGCACCGCCGGGCTGGCTGCGGCCGACAGCACCGAGCGTGTGCGCATCTTCAGCTGGCTCGGGGTGGCGCCTGCGCTGGCCAACGTGTTGGGGCCGGTGGCGGTGGGCTTACTGATCGACGGCTTCAACTTCCGTATGGCTTATCTGTTTTTGCTGCTGCTGCCGCTGGCCACGTTGGTGTCGGCGCGCTACGTGCCGCGGCTGCTGCCCCCGGGTGCGGAGCCGATCGCGCAGCACACGAATTGGGAGTCGCGCGGACAGCGCGCGAGTGCGGAGTCGCGCGGACAGCGCGCGAGCGCGGAGTCGCACCGACAGCGCGCAAGTGCCTGGGCCTTGCTGCACACGCCCGGCTTCAAGCGGCTGCTGGTCGTCAACTGGCTGCTGTCGATGTGCTGGGACGTGCACCTCTTTGCCGTGCCGGTGCTGGGCCACGAGCGCGGCTTCAACGCGGCCACCATCGGCCTCATCCTGGGTAGCTTCACGCTCAGCGTCACGGCGGTGCGGCTGGTGATCCCGCTGCTGGCGCACCGCTTGAGCGAGCTGCAGGTGTTGCGCGGCGCGATGCTGGGCACCGGTGCGGTGTTTGCGCTGTATCCGCTGGCACCCAACCCGTGGTTGATGGGCTTGTGCGCCCTGTTGCTGGGGCTAACGCTGGGCAGCGTGCAGCCGATGGTGATGTCGATGCTGCACCACCTGACGCCCGACAACCGCCATGGCGAAGCGCTGGCGCTGCGCTCGATGGTGATGAACCTGTCGAGCACGTTGATGCCGCTGCTCTTCGGTGCCACCGGCGCGGTGGTCGGCGCGGCGCTGTTGTTCTGGGTCGTCGGTGGTGCGGTGGGCAGTGGCGCTTGGGTCGCGCGGCGGCTGCGTGCGCCGGGGCTCTAGTGCCGCGCTAGAACCGGATGCCACCTTGCGCCGGTTGCGGCATCACCGGCGGCGTGGCCGAGCTGCGCAGCTCCTGGCCGCCCGGCAGCACCGCCGGTGTCGCACGTTCGACCACCGGGCCGGGCTCCGGTGCCTGCCAGCCCTTGGGCAAGCGGTTCTCGCGCGGGTAGCCGGCGGCGTCCAGGTACGAGCTCCAGTCGGCCTCGGACCAGCCGCGCAAGGGCTGCGCGCCGATGGTCAGCGCCGGCACCGTGCGGCCGCCCACCAGCCGCTCAAGCGCGGCGGCGTCTTCGTCGCTGCCAACGCGTTTTTCAGCAAACGGCACACCGCGCTGCTGCAGCAGCTTGCGGCCGCTGTCGCAAGGCTGGCAATCGGGGCTGGTGTACAGCACCACGGGGTGCTTCTGCACCGGGCCGCGCAGTTCAGCGGGCAGGCCGATCTCTGAGACCGCGCCGCCGGCACCGGGCCGGCGCAGGTTGCTGATGCGTGCGTTGCTGGTGACCGGAGGGCGGTCGGTGTAGCCGATGCTGCCGTCGGGCTGCACGACCTTGTATTGCGCAGTGGCTACTACCGGTGCCGCGGCCAGCAGCGCCAGCCCGGTAAGCAAGACAAACGAAGAGGGCTTCATGCGGTTATCCGTTTCGGCAGGGCAGGCCAGGGAGTCAGCCAAAGAATCAGCGCGGCCCCACACGACTCCGAGCGCGGCTACAGCGGTAATCTAAGCCACACCCCGGGTGCGCTCAAGCCGAAGAGGGGCCGAAGAAGCGTCCAAACGGTGCCGCTGATGCCGTAAGTTGCAAGGCCGCTGGCGCTGGCGCTGGCGCTGGCGCACAGCGCATCACGCCGCGGCTTCGGCAGCCTGGATGGTGTTGACCAGCAGCATCGTGATCGTCATCGGCCCGACGCCACCCGGCACCGGGCTGATCCAGCCGGCAACCTCACGCACGGCGTCGAAGTCGACATCGCCGCAGAGCTTGCCGGCTTCATCGCGGTTGATGCCGACATCGATGATGATGGCCCCGGGCTTCACCATTCCGGCCGTGACCGTGTGGCGGCGCCCGACTGCAGCCACCACGATGTCGGCCTGCCGCGTGTGCAGCGCCAGATCGGGCGTGCTGCTGTGGCACATCGTGGCCGTGGCGTTGGCCTGCAGCAGCAACAGCGCCATCGGCTTGCCCACGGTGTTGCTGCGGCCGATGACGACCGCATGTCGGCCTTTGATCGGCTGCCCGGTGCTTTCGATCATCTTCAGGCAGCCGTACGGTGTGGCCGGCAGCAAGCCCGGCAGCCCGGCCATCAACGCGCCCGCGCTGTGCACGCTGAAGCCGTCCACATCCTTGTGCGTGGCGATGGCCTCGGTGACTTTCAACGCGCTGATGTGGCTGGGCAGCGGCATCTGCACCAGGATGCCGTGAATCCGCGGGTCGGCGTTGAGCGCAGCAATGCGCTGCAAGAGCGCGGCCTCGGTGAAGTCAGCACCGTAGCGCTCCAGCACCGAATGCAGTCCGTTGTCGGCGCAGGCCTTGACCTTGTTGCGCACGTAGACCGCACTGGCCGGGTCATCGCCGACCAGGATCACCGCCAGCCCCGGCTGCCGGCCCGCGGCGCTCAGCGCTGCTGCGCGGCGGGCGACATCCGCGCGCAGTGTTTGTGAAAGTGCTTTGCCGTCGATGATGTGCGCGGGCATGTGTTGGCAAGCTCCTGCGGAAATGAAAGAGGCCGCTGCAGCGGCCCCGGGGGAATGTCGGCCTGGCGCGCCAAGGCGGCGCGCCGGGCAGTGATCAGGTCCGGTTCTGTGCGCCGAGCGCGATCTTCAACAGATCGGCCACCGTGTTGGCGTTGAGTTTTTCCATGATGTTGGCGCGGTGCGCTTCCACCGTCTTGATGCTGATACCCAGATCGTCGGCAATCTGCTTGTTGAGTCGGCCGGCGACGATGCGCTCCAACACCTGCGCTTCACGCGCGGTCAGGCGGCTCAGCAGCGCGTCGCGGCTGGCCTGCTCCTGGTGTTGGCTAAAGGCGTTGCGGGCCTGGTCCAGCATGCGCTCCACCAAGCCCAGCAGCTCTTCTTCCTTGAACGGCTTCTCGATGAAGTCCATGGCGCCTTTTTTCATCGTCGTGACCGCCATCGGCACGTCGCCATGGCCGGTGATGAAGACGATGGGCAGCGGGCTCTTGCGCTCCATCAAGCGATCCTGCAACTCCAGGCCGCTCATGCCGTCCATGCGAATGTCGGCGATCAGGCAAGCCACTTCGCGCGGATCGAATCGCGACAGGAACGACTCCGAAGAGTCGAAGCATTTGACGCGATAGTCCTTGCCCTCCAGCAACCACTGCAGGGAATCTCGCACAGCCTCGTCGTCGTCGACAACGTAGACCGTGCCTTTCTTGGGAATCAGGCTCATGCAGTGGGGCTTGGTCGGGACGGGGTTCAGGAGCCCGTCGGGTTGGCGGCAATTTCGGCCGCATGCGCGTCAACGCTTGGTGAAGCAGCGAAGGCTTGCGCGGCTTCGGGCGCATCGTTCTTTTGCGGTATTTCCACAGGGAGCGTGAAGGCAAAACGGCAACCGACGATGTGCGTTCCATTGTAGAGGTTCTGTGCCTTCATCCGGCCGCGGTGGCTCTCTACGATGCTGCGGCACAGGCTCAGGCCAATTCCCAGTCCTTCGGCCTTGGTCGAAAAGAAGGCCTCGTACAAACGGCCGATGACCTCGTCCTTGATGCCGGGACCCATGTCGGTGACGCTGAACTCGATTACGCCGCCTTCTTCGGGCGTGTGGCGCGGCACCACACGCATCTCGATGTGGCGGCGGCTGGCCGGCAGCTGCGCGCTGTCGATGGCCTCGGCAGCGTTCTTCAGCAGGTTCAGCACCACCTGCTCGATCAGGATCGGGTCGGCCATGATCGTCGGCAGCCGCTGCGCGATGTAGGAATGGATGGCCACGTTGCGGCGCCGCAGCTCGATACCGGCAAGCTCCACCGCGTCTTCGACGATCTGGCGCGCTTGCGATGGCTGGCGCTGCGGCTCGCTGCGCTTCACGAAGGCGCGGATGCGGTGAATGATCTGCCCGGCGCGCTCGGCCTGGCGGGCTGTCTTCTGCAACGCGGCAATCAGGTCGTGCGGCTCGATGCTGGCGGCTTTGACACGCGACACCATGCCGTTGCAGTAGTTGGTGATGGCCGTCAGCGGCTGGTTCAGCTCATGCGCCACCGAGCTGGCCATCTCACCCATCACCACCAGGCGGCTCGTGACCTGCGCTTTCTCGGCTTGCGCCGCAGCCTGCTCTTCAGCACGCAGGCGCGCGGTGATGTCGGTGGCGATCAGCATCTGCGCCAGCCGTCCGTCGGTCCACTGCAGGTAGCGTGCGCGCACGTCGAACCACTTCTGCAGCGACTCCACGTAGACCTCGCGCGGGCTCGTGCCGGCACTGGCCTCGGCGTCCGTCAGCGCCTGCGTCGGCAAGCCCGACAGGTTGTCGACCTCCTCATCGCTGTCGGTCTCATACAGTGTGCCGGCCACGCCGCCAGCCATGGCCTGGTGGCCACGTGCATCGGCGCCGAACCACAGCCGGTAGCTGCGGTTGACGAACAGCAACTCGCCCTGCTGCACCGACAGTACCGAGACCGACGCATCCAACCCCTCCAGCACGGTCGTGAAGCGCTCGTGCGATGCACTCAGCTGATCGCGGATGCGCTTCGCCTCGGTGATGTTGGTCATGCTCGTCATCCAGCCGGTCTGCTGCCCTTTGGGGTCGATCAGCGGGCTGACGTACATGCGCGCATCGAAGATGCTGGCGTCCTTGCGGCGCACCTTGACCTCGATGCCGCCGCTCGGGCTGCGGCCCTGCAGCTCTTGCTGCAGCAGGCGGCCGTTTTCCTCCACGCGGTCCGGTGGCCAGTAAGGGTAGGGCGGCAGGTGGCCCACCAGCTCCAGCGTCGAGTAGCCGGTCATCTGCGAAAAGGCCGCATTGACGTAGGTGATGCGGCCGTCCATGTCCATCGCGCGCATGCCGGTGGGCATGCTGTTTTCCATGGCGCGGCGAAAGTTGGTCTCCTGCACCAGCGCGCCCTGAATCTGGCTGCGCCGACGCATGTGGCGCCAGGTGCCCAAGAGCATCCACACAGTCAGCACCGACAACGCCACCACCATCCAGAACAGCGTGTTGCTGATAAGGCCGATGCTGGTGCGCCAGCCCTGGCCGCGCAGCAGCAGGCCGTTGAAGGCCGGCGTCAGCGGCGCTTCGCTCAGGATCGTCGCGCGCCGCGAGGCCTGGCCCGGCATCGTCGAGACCGTGGCCGCCAGCACGGTCTGCTTCTCGTTGACGATGCTGATGACGTGGCGTTGCGCCCCAACGGCCCGCACGAAGTGGCGCCCCACGGGATCGCCCGAGTACTCGACGCTGATAGCGCCCGCAAAAGCGCCGCGCTCGATCAGCGGCCCAAGCAG
>JAJAZC010000018.1 GCA_026785885.1 Rubrivivax sp. | reverse complement strand
CCGCCCGGCCAGCCCGGCTTCAGGGCACAGCCCCTAACACCGCTTAACACCGGCTTCCTCTGCGCCGGCCGCCGGGGCGGAAAAGCCCGCGGCGCCAGGCGGCAACGGTGGCCGCGGGTGACGCGACACGGCACCGCGCGGCCTACCCGACGCTCAATGCCCGGACGCACCCGACGCGCCGATGCCAGTTTCCGAGCGCACCTGCTGCGCTTCGAATCCAGCGCGGTCCTGCGCCGCGCGCGGGCTCTTGTCGAGGATAGAGAACAGCCAGATGCCGACGAAGGCCAGCGTCATCGAGAACAGCGCCGGTGACTGGTAGGGGAACAGCGCCGAGCCTTTGGCATTGCCGAGCGTGACCTCCCACACCGACGGCGAAACGATGGTCAGCGCCACCGACGAGACCAGGCCCAGGAAGCCGCCGATCACCGCGCCGCGCGTCGTGCAATCCTTCCACAGCACCGACATCAACAGCACCGGGAAGTTGGCCGATGCCGCAATCGCAAACGCCAACGAGACCATGAACGCAATGTTTTGCTTCTCGAAGGCGATGCCCAGCAGCACCGCGATGATGCCCAGCGCGACGGTGGTCAGCCGCGACACCTTCAACTCAGCCGCGCTGTCGGCCTTACCGCGCTTGATGACCACGGCGTAGATGTCGTGCGAGACGGCTGCAGCCCCGGCCAGCGTGAGGCCGGCCACCACGGCCAGGATGGTCGCAAACGCCACTGCCGAAATAAAGCCGAGAAACACGTTGCCGCCGACCGCGTCGGCCAGGTGGATGGCTGCCATGTTGCCGCCGCCCAGCAGCCCGCCCTTGGCGTCGAGAAACTGCGGGTTGGTCAGCACGAAGCTGATGGCGCCGAAACCGATGATGAAAGTCAGCAGGTAGAAGTAGCCGATCCAGGTGGTGGCCCACAGCACCGACTTGCGCGCTTCCTTGGCGTTAGGCACGGTGAAGAAGCGCATCAGGATGTGCGGCAGCCCTGCCGTGCCGAACATCAGCGCCATGCCGAAGCTGATGGCCGAGATCGGGTCTTTGATGAAGCCGCCCGGGCCCATGATGGAAAAGCCCTGCGCTGCAGCTTCGGGCGGTGGCTTGCCGGCAGCCGCGGCAATGCCGGTCTTGACCTCGACCGCCTTGGCGAACATCGCCTCCGGGCTGAAGCCGAAGGACGCCAGCACCATCAGCGCCATGAACGACGCGCCGCCCAGCAGCAACACGGCCTTGATGATCTGCACCCAGGTGGTTGCCGTCATGCCGCCGAACAGCACGTAGACCATCATCAGCGAGCCGACGAGCACAACCGCGATCCAGTACTCCAGGCCGAACAGCAGCTTGATCAACTGGCCCGCGCCGACCATCTGCGCAATCAAATAGAAAGCAACTACCACGAGCGTACCGGAGGCCGCAAAGATGCGCACCGGCGTCTGCGCGAAGCGGAAAGAGACGACATCGGCAAAGGTGAACTTGCCCAGGTTGCGCAGCCGCTCGGCCAGCAAAAAGGTCACCACCGGCCAGCCGACGAGAAAGCCGATCGAGAAGATCAAGCCGTCGAAGCCGCCGACCATTACCGCCGCCGAGATGCCGAGGAACGAGGCCGCCGACATGTAGTCGCCGGCGATCGCCAGGCCGTTCTGGAACCCGGTGATGCCGCCGCCACCGGTGTAGAAGTCAGCCGCCGATTTGGTTTTGGCGGCGGCCCATTTGGTGACGCCGAAGGTGAACAGCACGAAGACCGCGAACATGCCGATCGCAGTCCAGTTGGTGGGCTGTTTTTCAGCCTGGCCGATATCGGCACCGGCAGCCCACAGCGATGCTGAAACACCGAACAGCGCGGCCAGCGTCAGCAACTGGCGCAGGACTGGCGGCAGCGGCAACAGCGACGAAAAGAAGCGGCTCATTTCAGCACCGCCTTGCTGACCTGCTCGGCCAGATCGTCGTATTCGCGGTTGGCGCGCCGCACGTAGATGGCGGTGATCAACACCGTGAAAACGATGACGCCGAAGCCGATCGGGATCGCAAATGTCGTTACGCCCGCACCCAGCCGCGTGGCCAGAAACGGCTTGTTGAATGCCACCAGCAAGATGAAGCCGTAGTAGACGACCATCATCGCCAGCGTCAGCCACAGACCGAAGCTTGTGCGCTTGGCCTTGAGCTCTTGGTAGCTCGGGTGGTTGGCGATGCGTTTGATCAGGTCGGTGTCCATGGGCGTCTCCTCGTTGAACCTCGGGCGCCGGCTGGGCGGCCCGGATGAAAAGTCAATTTTTCTCGGCCAGCTGTTCGAGGATGGCCGGGTTCTCCAGCGTGCTCGTGTCCTGCGTCACCGCTTCGCCTTTGGCGACCTGCCGCAACAGCCGGCGCATGATCTTGCCGCTGCGTGTTTTGGGCAAGTTGTCGCCGAAGCGGATGTCCTTGGGCTTGGCGATCGGGCCAATTTCCTTGGCCACCCAGTTGCGCAATTCGGTGGCAATCCGCTTGGCCTCGTCGCCGGTCGGCCGCGCGCGCTTGAGCACGACGAAAGCGCAGATCGCCTCGCCGGTGGTGTCGTCGGGCCGGCCCACCACCGCGGCTTCGGCCACCAGCGCGGTGTGCGATACCAGCGCGGATTCGATCTCCATCGTGCCCATGCGGTGGCCGCTGACGTTGAGCACGTCGTCGATGCGCCCGGTGATCGTGAAGTAGCCGGTGTCCTTGTCGCGGATGGCGCCGTCGCCAGCCAGGTAGTAGCCCTTGAGCTCACTCGGGAAGTAGCTGACCTTGAAGCGCTCGGGCTCGCTCCAGATGGTGCGGATCATGCTGGGCCAGGGCTTCTTGACCACCAGGATGCCGCCCTGGCCGTCGGGTACGTCGTTGCCGGTCTCGTCGACGATGGCGGCCGTAATGCCGGGGAAGGGCAAAGTGCAGGAGCCCGGCACCAGCGCCGTCGCACCCGGCAGCGGCGTGATCATGTGGCCGCCGGATTCGGTCTGCCAGAAGGTGTCGACGACCGGGCAGCGGCCGCCGCCGATGTGCTGGTGGTACCAGGTCCAGGCGGCCGGGTTGATCGGCTCGCCGACCGTGCCGAGGATGCGCAGGCTGCTGAGGTCGTAACGGTCCGGGTGCACCGCCGCGTTGCCCTCGGCAATCTTGATCAACGAGCGGATGGCGGTAGGCGCGGTGTAGAAGATGCTCACGTTGTGCTTCTGGATGGTCTGCCAGAAGCGGCCGCCGTCGGGATAGGTCGGCACACCTTCGAACACCACCTGCGTGGCGCCCAGCGCAAGCGGGCCGTAGGCGATGTAGGTGTGGCCGGTGACCCAGCCGATGTCGGCCGTGCACCAGAACACATCGTCGGCTTTGAGGTCGAAGGTCCACTGCGTCGTCAGCGCCGCATGCAGCAGGTAGCCACCGCTGCTGTGCTGCACACCCTTGGGCTTGCCGGTCGAGCCACTGGTGTACAGCAGGAACAGCGGGTGCTCGGCGCCGACCCATTCGGGCTCGCAGTGCGTGGCTTGCGCCTGCATCTCATCGTGCAGCCAGTGGTCGCGCGATGCGTCCCAACCCACGGCACCGCCGGTGCGGCGGTAGACGATGACGTTCTTCACCGTCTCGCAGCCACCGAGGGCCAACGCCTCGTCGACGATGGCCTTCAGCGGCAGCGGTTTGCCCCCGCGCAGTTGCTCGTCGGCGGTGATCACCAGCACCGCGCCGGCACCCGCGATGCGGTCGCGCAGGCTGAGTGCAGAGAAGCCGCCGAAGACCACCGAGTGCGGCGCGCCGATGCGCGCACAAGCCTGCATCGCAACGATGCCCTCCACGCTCATCGACATGTAGATCACGACACGGTCACCGCGCTGCACGCCGCGCGCGCGCAGTGCGTTGGCCAGCTGGCAGGTGCGCGCCAGCAGCTCGGCATAGCTGGTGCGCGTGACCTGGCCGTCGTCGGCCTCGAAGATCAGCGCCGTCTTGTCGCCCAGACCGCGCTCGACCTGGCGGTCCAGGCAGTTGTAGGAGACGTTCAGCGTGCCGTCCTCGAACCACTTGAAAAACGGCGCCTGGCTGTCGTCCAGCCCGCGGGTGAAGGGCGTCTTCCAGGTGACGAATTCGCGTGCCAGGCGCGACCAGTAGCCGCTGTAGTCAGCCTCGGACTCGGCCACCAGCTTGCGGTAGGCCGCCATGCCGGACACCACCGCGCCCTGGGCCACGCTGTCTGGCGGCGGGTAAGGATTGCTGCTGCTCATGCGAGTCTCCGTCTGGCGCTTCTTTATGCCATGCCGCTCTGGCACGACATGCCGTCAGGGCCGTAGTGTGCGCACCTGGCCGGCCTCAAACCTTGATCGGGCGCAAGCCAGCAGTCGCACGCGCGCGGTGGCGCAGCGGTGCTGGCGGAGTGGCGGAGTGGCGGAGTGGCGGAGTGGCGGAGCGGCGGACCGGCGGACCGGCGGTCAGCGGCCGACTGCCGCGAGATCGACCTGCCTGGCCTCGCGCACGAACACGATGCCGACCACACAGCAGGCCAGCGCAATGCCAATCGGAAACCACAAGCCGCTGTAGATGTTGCCGGTGCTGGCAACGATGGCGAATGCCGCGCTCGGCAGCAGGCCGCCGAACCAGCCATTGCCGATGTGATATGGCAGGCTCACCGACGTGCAGCGCACGCGCGTCGGAAACATCTCCACCAGCAAGGCCGCCATCGGGCCGTAGACCATCGTCACGAAGACCACCAGGATGAACAGGATGCCGACCACGCGCAGCGAATCGATGCGCGCCGGATCGGCGTGTCTCGGGTAGCCGGCCGCATCCAGCGCCGCATCCAGCCGCTGCCGCGTGGGCGCGTCGGCGGCGGCAAATACCAAGCGTTCAGCGCCGATGCTGATCACTGCCGGCCCGCTGCCATCCAGCAAGCTGAAGCGCACCGAGCGGTCCGACAGCCAGCGCTTGGCGGCGTCGCAGGTGCTGCCCCCTCCTCCTGCGCCTTCGGCTTCGCCCGCGCCTGCGGCTCCACTCCCACTGGCGCCTGCGGCGGTCAGGCCCCACTGCCAGGCGCATGCGGCCGGATCGGCGGTGAGCGTGGTCTGCACCCGCTGCTGCGCATCGGCCAGTGCCGGGTTGGCCGCTGCGGTGAGCGCATGGAACAACGGCATGTACGACAGCGCGGCCAGCAGGCAGCCGGTCAGGATGATCGGCTTGCGGCCGATGCGATCGGACAACGCGCCGAAGCCCACGAACAGCGGCGCCGCCAGCGCCAGCGCCGCACACAACATCAGGCTGGCGTGCGTGGCATCCACCTTCAGTTGCAGCGTCATGAAGAACAGCGCCTGGAACTGGCCCGTGTACCAAACCACCGCCTGCCCGGCCACCAGGCCGAACAGCGCGATCAACACCAGCCGCAGGTTGCGCCAGCGGCCGAAGGCCTCCGCCAGCGGCGCGCGCGATGCGCCGCCGGCCGACTTCAGTTGCCTGAACAACGGTGACTCCTGCAGGCTCAGCCGCACCCACACGCCGATGGCCAGCAGCACGGCCGACAACAGAAACGGCACGCGCCAGCCCCAATCGGCAAACGCCGCTTCGCCCAGCAGGCTGCGCAGCGCTGCAATCACAACCAGCGCCAGCAACAGGCCGAGCGACGCGGTGGACTGGATCCAGCCGGTGTAGAAACCGCGCCGACCCTGCGGCGCATGCTCGGCGACGTAGGTCGCGACGCCACCGTACTCACCGCCGATAGCCAGGCCCTGCAGCAGCCGCAGCAACACCAGTGCGATCGGCGCAGCGATGCCGATGCTGGCGTACCCGGGCAGCACACCGATGGCAAAGGTCGCCGCGCCCATCAGCAGCAGCGTGACCAGGAAGGTGTACTTGCGCCCGATCACGTCGCCCAGCCGCCCGAATACCAGCGCACCGACCGGGCGCACGACAAAGCCCGCGGCAAAAGCTAGCAGCGTGGCCACCAGCGCACTGCGCTCTCCCGCGCCCGTACCCGCGCCGGCAAAGAAATGCAGCGCAAACACCGGCGCCAACACGCCGTACAGATAGAAGTCGTACCACGCGAACAATGCCGCCAGGCTGGATGCAAAGATCAGCTTGCGGTGCTCGGCAGGCATGGGCTCATGTGGTTTGCGCTGGCTCATACGCGATCCTCGGCAGCTGCTTCATGATGCGCCATGCCCAGCGCTTTCGACTTCTCGGCTTCGCCCTTTGATTGCCTGGACGCGGCCGAGCAGCGCATCGTGCGCGACAGCGTCGACATCGCCTACTTCCGCCCCGACGAGACGCTGTTGGACCCCGGCATGGCGCCGTCGCACCTGTTCGTCGTCATCAAGGGCCATGTCACGCAGTACGACGGCGACGAGCCGGTGGCCACCTTCGGCCCGAGCGACTGTTTCGACGGCCGCTCACTGGTGGCCGGCCGGGCCAGCAGCCGCTTCGTCGCTTCGGAGGAGGTGCTGGCCTATCAGCTGGCCAAAGCCGCGGTCAACGAGTTGATCTCGCGCAACGCGACCTTCGGCGCGCTGCTGTTCTCTGACCTGTCGATCAAGCTCGGCGCGCTGGCGCAGCGCCACAGCCAGCGCGAGATGCAGGCGCTGACGATGTCGCGCGTAGCCGAAGCGTTTCTGCGCCAGGCCCACGTGGTCGACGGTGGCACGGGCATCGTCGGCGTGGCTGCCGTGATGCAGGCGCAGCACAGCAGCAGCGTGCTGGTGCGCGACGGCCCGCGGCTCGGCATCTTCACCAACACCGGGCTGCAGCGCGCCATCGTCGACGGCCGGCCGCTGGCGACGCTGCCGGTGCGTGATCTGGCGACCTTCAAGCTGGTGACCATCTCGCCGGATGCGCCGCTGTTCGATGCGCTGGCGCTGATGATCGAACACCAGGTGCACCGCCTGGTGGTCGCCGACGGTGAGCACATCACCGGGTTGCTGGAGCAGCTCGATCTGCTGAGCTTCTTGTCCAACCACTCGTACGTGATCGCGGTGCAGATTGCGCAGGCCCGCGACCTGGCTGCGCTGCACTCGGCTGCCGAGCGCATCACCCGCTTTGTGGCTTTGCTTTATCGCGGCGGCACCAAGGTCAGCCAGATCGGCAAGCTGGTGCAGGCGCTCAACGCCAAGCTGTTCGAGCGCGCGTGGCAACTGATCGCGCCGCCCGCGCTGTTGGCCGACAGCTGCCTGTTCGTGATGGGCAGCGAAGGACGCGGTGAACAACTGCTGAAGACGGACCAGGACAACGGCCTGATCCTGCGCAACGGCACTGCCGTCAGCGCGGCCGGGGTGGACCAGGCCTGCCTGCGCTTCGCAGCCGCGCTGCGCGACTTCGGCTACCCCGATTGCCCGGGCGGCATCATGGTCAGCAACCCGGCGTGGCGGCGCAGTGCAAGCGACTTTGCCGCCCCCGTGCGGCGCTGGCTACTGCGGCCCGAGGCTGAAGGCCTGATGGCGCTGGCGATCTTCATCGATGCGCATGCGGTGGCCGGCGACGCGGCGCTGCTGGCCCAGGTGCGCGCTGAGACCGATGGGCTGATCTCGGCCGATGACGCATTGCTGGGCCGCTTCGCCGCGGCCATCGATTCCTTCCCCGACGAGTCAGCCGGCTGGTGGAACCGGCTGCTGCTGATCGGCGAGCCCGGCAAGACGATGCTCGACTTGAAGAAAGGCGGCATCTTCCCCATCGTGCACGGCGTGCGCAGTCTGGCGCTGCGCGACCATGTTGCGGCCACCGGCACGGTGGCGCGGCTCGACGCACTGGTCGCCAAAGGCCGCCTGCAGGCCGCACTGGCAACCGACCTGGCCGACAGCCTGCACTTCCTGATGGCGCTCAGGCTCAAGGCCGGCCTGGCCGAGCTGGACACCGGCCGGCCCGTCAGCGGCGGCGTTGCCACCGACCGGCTGAGCAGCCTGGAGCGCGACCTGCTGAAAGACGCGCTGGCCGTCGTCAAGCGCTTTAAGGTGCTGGTGCGCCACCAGTTCCACCTGGGGGCGGCCTAGTACCCCGACACGGAGATATCGAAACATGAAAGCGCGTCTTCGGGCCGATGGCGGCGTTGCAAATTCTCGCGATGCAAAAGAGCATCGCTGTGCTTTGCGCCTTGCCCTCGGCCCGAATCCATCGCTTTCATCATGTTTCGATATCTCCGTGTTGGCGTACTAGCGCCGGCCATCCACCATGCGCCCGCGCTGGCTCCAATCGGTGCACCGCGCCTGGATGCTCTATCACCTGGCCGATCCGCACTTCGCGTTTCTCTACGAACCGCCACCCGATGGCGAGTGGGTGGCGCTGGACTGCGAGACCACCGGCCTGGACATGCACCGCGATCAGATCATCTCGATAGGCGCGGTGCGCATCGTCGGCAACCGTTTGTTGACGAGCCAGCGGCTGGAGCTGCTGGTGCGCCCCGAGCGCGCGCTCAAAGCCGCCGCCGTGCGCGTGCACCGGCTGCGCGAAAGCGATGTCGCGCAGGGCATGGACCCCGAGCATGCGATGCGCCGGCTGCTGGAATTTGTCGGCAGCCGCCCGCTGGTGGGCTACTACCTCGAGTTCGACGTCGCCATGCTCAACCGCGAGATCTGGCCCCTGCTCGGTGTGCGCCTGCCGCAGCCGAAGATCGATGTCTCAGCCATGTACTACGACTTCAAGAACCGCCAGCTGCCGGCGCACGAACGCGGCGGCACCATCGACCTGCGCTTCACGACCATGATGAACCAGCTCGATCTGCCACTGCGCGATGCCCACGATGCGCTCAACGACGCGGTGATGGCCGGGCTGGCGTTCATCAAGCTGCGGTGCTTGTTGGCGGCGCGGTGATGGCGTGGCGGGCGTGGGGCCAGTGCGTGATTTGAGGTGCCTGGGCGGCTGCCTGATCAGGCGACAACTTCGAGGCCGCGCTTTTGCATCAGGTGCAGCAACTTGAGAGCGGTGCCCGTGGGCTTCTTCTGGCCGATCTCCCACTTCTGCACCGTCGAGAGGCTGGTGTTCAGCAGACAGGCGAAGACAGCCTGGCTGACCCGCGTGGTTTGGCGGATGTGCTTGATTTGCTCGGGGTCCAATGACTCGACCGGCGGGAGGCACAGCTGGTCAAATTCACGCAGCGTGAGCTGATCCATCACTCCCGCCTTGTGCAGGCCCCTGGCCGTGCCGTGAATGGCGGCAAGGATCGGAGATTTGGTCTTCCGCATTGCAATCCACCCATATCAGTTCGCCAGCCCTCTGAGCCTTGGCAATCGCCTGCGGGGTCAGTGACAACAGGTGCGCCGCCAACGCCTTCAACGCTTCGGTTTCGTCCTTGTCGATGTCGCTGCGCTCGTTCTCCTACAGGCGTTGCGCCCCGTCCAGGTGGCCCAGGGCCTTGTCGAAAGTGGCCAGTGGAAGGTGGCCGGCCTTGCGGGCGATCTCGAGCACCAGGCAGTCCGAGAAGCCCAAAGCCGGCTTGGTGCGGTACTGCGCCAGCGCTGCAGCCACCACGTCTGCGTCCTGCAGCACCAGGCTTTCGTGTGCCAGCAGCAAGCCCAGCGCGGCCCTTAATTGGCCTGGCGTGCGCTCGTACACGGCGTCGAGCACCCACATCGCCTCGGCCAGAACCAGCTGCGAAACCCAGGCGCCCTTTGCCACCGCGGCGTCTGCGGCCGCTACCTGCTTGGCGTCGTCACGGGCCAGCGGGCGCACCAATACGTTGGCGTCAACGGCCCGCATGTCGGCGCTGCGTGCGCTGGCGGACGCCTTGTTCAAGGCCTTGCTTCAGCTCGGCCGGGGTCTTGCCGGGCATGCTTGCCGGTGGATCGCCCGCAAACAGCACCCGGTGCACATCGGCAGTGCTGTTTCGCGTGGCCCGCTCGACGACGATGCGGTCACCGTCCTGCGACCACACCAACACCGAGCCCGGAATCAAATGCAGGAAGTGGCGCACCGCCGCCGGGACGGACACCAGGCCTTGCGCCGTGAGTCGGGTGCGGGCTTTTGCATGCGCGGATGCTGGCAGATTCGCCGGGGAATGAGAACGATCCGCCGCCGCCGGCGCATCGCTACGCGCGTCAATTACGCCAGTCACGACGGCTCTGCCTGCCGGCCCGTCTCCGGGCACGGCGTGCTGCACGCAAGGCCGCGGCCGCGCAGCGCGGCCAGCAGGTGCCAGGCGTTCATCGGCAACAGCAGCGCGTGGAGCAGCAGCACCGGGTGGATGTGCGCCAGCGCCGCGTAGCCGATGAAAGCCAGATTGTTGGCGATGGCCAGCACCCGCAGCGCCACCATGTCGCACATGCTGAAGCTGGCCAGCACCAGCAGTGAAGCCAGATAGCCCATTGCATCGGTGTCGTTCATCGTCAGCTCACGGGTCGGTGCGGGCCAAGCCATCGGCACCAGCCGCAGGCGCTTACTGCTTGACGGCCGAGAAGTTGTACTCGCCAACATCACCGAAGGCCGAGATCAACACCGTCATCGTCCCGACCATGTACAGCGGCTGGCCGATGACCTGGTCGGACACGTTGCCGGTGAACACGCGCACGGCAATCTTCGAATCCAGGTTGCGGTGCACGAGGTAGATGCGGCCGGTGGCCGGGCAGTACCAGCCGGTGGCCTTGATGTCGGGCGTGGTGTTCAGGTTGGCGTCGATGTGTTGGCACACCGCCGCACCGGGCGCACCGGCGCCGCCCTGCGTGTTGATCACCAGCTGCGCCGTGGTGCGGTTGGCCTGCAGCGTCCAGGTGGTGCCGGTCAGGTCGGCGGGCCGCTGCGCCCGGGCTTGGGTGGTGACCAGGCAAGCGGCTGTGGCAAGCGCATAGACGCTGGATTGAAGAATCGATTTCATCGATGGAGCCTTTGAGGAAGGTGGACTGATGGATGAAATGACGAGCGAAATAACGAACGAAAAAACGGGGGGTGACGGTGATCGACGGCCTGCGATGGTGTTCAGTGCGGTGTGCATCGGCGTGCTGTCGTTCTGGACATTCGGGCCCGGGTTCGATTTGGACGCAGCTTTTCGAATCACCCCCTGTCTATTTTTCGGGCGCAGGCACGCGCCACAACTTGCCGCACAGGCCGCGGTGGGCCAACGCTTGCGTTGGCGCAGTAGGTGTTGTGCCAACGGCTTCGATCGACACCGCCAGTTCAACGGCTTTGGCAAACAGCTGCTCCGACGGCGCCGGCAGGCTGACTTGCACGAACGGGCCGGCCGGCACCGGGCCGATCGGGCGTGTGCTGCCATCGGCTTCGATGACCCACAAGAACAGCGTGAGCCCAGGCGCGACCGCAACGGGTTGCACCTGCTTCACATCCATCACGCTGCCGTAGCGCCGGCTGGACACGATGAGGCCGGGTTTGCCATTCGCAGCGGCCAGCACGCCGACATAACTCTCAGGCAGCTGCGTCTCGGCCACCGGTGCGTCGCGGCCGCCGATCCAGCCTGGCCCCAACCAACTCAGCGTGACGCCCAGCATCAACCCGGTGGCCAGCGACGCGAACGTGCGAGCGCCGAACCAGCGTTTGAACCAACCGGGCTGCGGCGCGCTGCCGTGCGGCGCCGGCCTCCCCTGCGGTGCGACCCGGGCCGCAATCGCACGCCATACCGCTGGCGATGGCACGGCGGACAACGAAGCCGCCATCGGCACCGGCGCCTGTTGCCAAAAGCGCAGGCGCTCGCGCAAAGCCGCGTCATGCAGCAGCAACTGCTCCAGGCGCGCGCGCGCTGGCCCGCGCAGCGTGCCCAGCACGTACTCCGCAACGAGCCCGTCGTGATGCGGCTGCAGCTTCATGCGGCAGGCTGCGCCGCACGTGCCGCGTGGCGCTACAAACAGGGCACGAGCCGCTCCAGACCGCGCCGCACCCAGGCCTTCACCGTGCCCAGCGGCTGGTGCAGGTGGGCCGCCAATTCGGCATGCGTCATGCCGTCGTAAAAAGCCAGCGCGATGGCCTGGCGCTGCGCTGCTGCCAGCTCTTGCAGGCAGTGGCGCAGGCGCTTGGCCTCGGTCGCGTCGCACAGCTGCTGCAGCGGGCCGAGGCCTTCGTCGGCGGGGTCGGGCAGCGTGGCGACATCGTCACCGTCCTGGCCGTCGGGCATGGCTGGCTGCGCCATGCAGGCCCGTTCACCGCGCCGGCTGCGCAGTGCATCCAGGCTCTTGTTGCGCGCCACCGTCATCAGCCAGGTCATCGGCTGCGCTTTGGCAGCTGAATAGCCGGGCGTCGTGTTCCAGATGCTGACGTAAACCTCCTGCACAACCTCTTCGGCCCACGACCGCTCGCGCAGCATGCGCAGCGCAATGCCGAAGAGGCAGCGCGAGGTGTCGTCGTACAACTGCCTGAAGGCCGCCTGATCGCGCAACGCCACGCGTGACATCAAGATGTCCAGCGTCATCGCGCGGCCTCGGGCGCGACTTCGATGAAGGCACCTTCCAGCGCGACCGGCGTTTTGGCCGCCTGCTGAAAAGCATCACGAATGGCTTCGAAGCTGCCCGGTCGAATGTCTTCGAAGTCGCCCCAGCGCAGCGGCGGCGGCAGGTCGTTGTAGACCTCGCGCTCTGTTGCCAGGCAGCCGAGAACTTGCTGCTTCGCACCGTCGCCGCCGGCCGCCACCTGAAAGCCCTGCGCGCCTGCAAACAACAGCGGCGTGTTGGCCTCGATGCGTGGATCACGCGCAAAACGGTTGGGAAAGATGCGCTGGATCTGGCCGCTGGCAGGGCTCTGCACATAGCAGTACACATAGGCCGCCTGCGAGGCGCTGGCCTGCAACTCCACCGCATCGCCCGGCCGGTACCTTTGCGTTGATTGATGCAGTAGCTGCCGAGCATCAGCAAATGAACGCGCAACGAGAACGTTGGCAACTCGACCATTAAGTGCTTGCCGCAACTGCGCAGGCCCACGACACGCTGGCCAAGCAGGCGCTCTTTCGTGAACGGCGCATTGCCTTCCACACGCACGATCTCGTGCCCGATGAAGACACCGGCTCTTTCCTTGAGGATGACGATGGACGGGCCTTCAGCCATGCAAGTGTTCCCTGGTCATGCGCTGTCGTTGGCAGAGCAATACCCACGCCTGGCCACGCCTACATGACGAAGCTGCGCGTCAGCCCCTCCCGTCATCCCGGCAGCGGCACCACGCGCTGCCGCCCCAGGGCGTTGTCGTTGGCGGCCTGCTGTCGGGATGACGGCACTACGCAGACGACATCGTCGGCCCGCGACTCGCGCCAGACGTATCCCGACTTGCAGGTGTCGGGCCCGTAGGCACCTCCGGTGGGCGAACGGGTCGATGCCACAGCCTGGTTCTCGGTCACGGTGCGGCTGCGCACTTCGGGCGTTACGCACACTTTGTCGCCCGGCCGCGCTTCGCGCCACACAAAGCCATTGCGGCAGATGCCGCCGTAGTGAGCGCGAATCTGCGCCTGGCGGCGCGGCTCTGCCTCACGCTCTGCCTCCAGCGCGGGCTGACGCAGCATTAGCCAACTGCCCAGGGCCAGTGCCAGTGCCAGTGCCAGTGCCGCGACGCTGCCGCCCACAGCAAGCCACCGCCACGGCACAGAGTGACGGGATGCAGCAGCCGGCGTTGCAGGCACCTGCAGCACTGCTCCTGCCGCCGGCGCCACCGCCGCCGGCCCCGGCGCTGCGCCGGGCGCACGGGCCAGCAGTTTCTTCAACGCCGCAACGAGCAGCTGCACGTCGGAATCCCAGCGCGCATGCGTCAGCTCCACGCTGTTGCGGTAGGCCAGCTCACGCAGGTCTTCGGGCAACTCTTCGGCGCGCGGCATCGGGGTGCCCTGCACCAGCACCGGAATCACGGGGATGTCGCGTCGCAGTGCCGCGGCGGTCTCCAGGCGCACGAAGTCATTGGGGTCATCCAGCCGACGCTGGCCGCGCGCATCAGCCAGCGTCAGCCAATTGCGCCCGATTACCGAAAGCAGCACGCCACAAGCAGCGGTGTTCTTTTCGATGACGCGGCGAAAGTCGGCACCCGGCTCGATCGTGGCCACGTCCATGAACACGTTCTCGGCGCCAAAAGCCAGTCGCAGTTCCTGGAACAGGCGGCCCGACTGACCTTCGGTGTCGTCACGGCGGTAGCTGATGAAGATGGCCCCCATGGTGTCGACTCCTTCACTTGCGGGCGCGGTGGCACCTAAGCGGAAATTGTGTGGTGGGGGGTGAGCGTGCCACATCCCTATTCGGACAGTTGCATCGCCTACTCCCGCAGCCCAAAGTTGGTTTCATCCGACTCCGTATTGGCGCGCAACCTCTCCCGTCATGTTCAAGACGCATGCCACGAAGCCCGAAGCGACTGTGCGAAACGCTATCGTCTTCCGGCGTGTCCAGACCGCATTCCAGGCCCGGGCACAAGCGGCATCGAAGGGGTACCACCGCACGGGCGTTTCGGTGCCCGTCAAGACCGTCCTCGCATGACTGCAATCCAAGCTGGGCGCCAAGCGCAAAAAGCTTGGCCGATGAGCTTCATCGTCGAGCTGTCTCCGACGGCCGAGGCCGACCTCGAACGCCTGTTTGATTCCTTAGTCGACCGTTGCAAGACGACCGAAGATCTCGATCGCGCTCGAGCTGCGATCGACGCGATCCTGGCGACGGCGCAACACCGGCTGGCGATCACGCCCGTCAGCTTTCGCAAGGCGGCTCAAGACCCTACTCATAGGGAACTGATCATTCCGTTTGGAGGCACCGGATATGTCGCGCTGTACGAGATCGTCAGTGCGTCGAAAGTCGTCTTGCTGATGTCGCGCGACCAGCGTGAAGAGGACCATCACTGAAGCTGGTGCAGCCGATACAGCCGATGCAGCGTATTCGCCCTGCCACCGCGCAGGCACACATCGCAGCCGCGCCTTAAGCCGCGGTCTTCAGCGCATAAAGCTGGTACAGGGGCATCGACAGCACCTGCAGCTTGCGGCAATACAAGGTGGTGAAAGCGTCAATGGCCGGTTTTGGGCAGCGCACGGGATCGGTGCCGCCGGCCAGCGGCTCTGACCACAGGTAGTCGTCGAATCCGATGATGCCGCCGGTGCGGAGCAGTCTGAATGCAAGCACCGCGTCGCACAGAACGTCTGGAGCCTGATGCGAACCATCGACATAGACGAAGTCGAATGTCTCCGTGTGCCCCTGCGCAAGCAGCTGCGAGAGCATGAGGGCGCTGCTGCCTTTGCACTTGATCACATCGACCGGGTGGTTGGCCGCGGCCATCGACCGCGCAACCTTGCGATCGAAGCGCAGTTCAACCGCTCCCATGTCGATACCCGAGTGTTCGACGCCGCCCTGCCAGGTGTCGATCGAGTAGATCTCAACCGCTTGCTCGCCGGCAAGCTCGTCGATCAGGTAACAGGTGCTTGCCCCCTCGTAGGACCCGATTTCGGGGATCCGTCGGGGCCGCAACTTGGGAACGAGGTGGTCCCAGTTGCCGCGCGCGGTGGTCTGGAACCAGTTGTTGCTGAACTCGGCGCCGGCCACAGCCGGAGACTGCATGACGGCGATTGTCTGTACGGGGCTGGTCACCGAAGCAGTCGGCTCAGCAGGTTGACGGTCTTGAAGGTTTGGCGCGACCTGGTGCGTGACCCCTTGCGTGAGCTCCGCTTGCCCCGATTCGCGATTCGGGTCGGCCGTAATTGGTTGAAGCCCCGCCGCAGGCTGATCCCGGCTTAGGCGGTGGCTGCCTCCGGCATAGTGATGCTCGATCACGACCGCAGCGTTCGGCACCTCGGCCCAGTGGTGCGACAGCTGGGCCATTCGGTTGTAAGTCTTGGGAAGCCACAAGGGCTGCACCGGGGGGCGAAATGTATTGAAGGTCCTGTCCACCAGAGGATCGTCACCGACTTGCCAGTCGTGCGTAACGAAGCTGGCAATCCAGCGCAGCAGCAGTTCGAGCGCCGGGGATGCGGATGATGTCGCCGCTTTTGCCGGCTCGCCGCCGACGGCGTTTTTCAGCACGTCGTTGGCGTGTGCAAAAGCCTGCTCCTGCCTCACGTCGTCGCCCATCACTGCAAGCTGCTTTTCGTCGAGCACGACGATTAGGCAAAGCGGCAACGTTGAACGGCAGCCGACGGCTGTCCGTTCAAACGCTGCGGCGCGATCTGCAGGTCTAGGCAGATAGCTGCAACTGGCCTGCCGCGGCGGGCCGGAAGGCCCGCCTGTCTAAAACCAGTCAGTCGATTGACGCTCAAGTGGCCGAAGGAAGGAGGCCGGGGCTGACGCGGGCTTCAGCCTGCCGCGAGCGCGTTCCGTCGGCCAAGCTTGAAGATGCCGACCACGTTCGCCAACTGCGCGGCCTGCTGCTTCAGGCTTTCGGCGGCGGCCGCACTCTGTTCCACCAGCGCAGCGTTCTGCTGCGTCGAGTGGTCGAGTTGCGTCACCGCAGCGCTGACCTGGCCAATCCCCGTCGTCTGCTCGAGCGTCGAAGAGCTGATCTCGCCGATGAGCACAGAAACGCGCTTGACCTGCGCCACGATGTCGACCATCGACGCGCCAGCATCCCCGACGAGCTTCGAACCAGCCTCGACGGTCTCGACACTGCTGCCAATCAGCGACTTGATCTCTTTGGCGGCCTCGGCGCTACGCTGGGCGAGGCTACGTACTTCGCTGGCGACAACTGCGAAGCCTCGGCCCTGCTCGCCTGCTCGCGCCGCCTCAACTGCGGCGTTCAACGCCAATATATTCGTCTGGAAAGCAATGCCGTCGATGACACCGATGATGTCGGCGATCTTCTTCGAGCTGCTCGTGATGTCGTCCATCGTCGCGACGACACGGCTGACCACTTGCCCGCCCTTTTCTGCGGCGGCGCTGGCCGAGGTTGCGAGTAGCGTGGCCTGACGCGCAGTGTCGGCGTTGGACTTCACCGTCACGTTCATCTGCTCCATGGATGCAGCGGTTTGTTGCAAATTGCTCGCTTGCTGCTCGGTGCGTTGAGAGAGATCCGAGTTTCCGCTGGCAATTTGCACCGATCCGGTGGCAATCGAGTCGGAGGCATGGCGCACCTGTCCCACGACATGGGCCAGGCTGGCCTGCATAGCGCCCAGCGATGCCAGCACACTGCCGGCCGGAGCCAGCACAGCGCCCGGCACTTCGCTCAGGTCGCCCTCAGAGACGCGCCGAGCGGCATTGCGCAGCGCGTCGGGTTCGGCTCCAAGTTCACGGACGATCCCACGCGAAATCACCAGGGCCAAGCCGATGCCAACGGCCAGCGCCAGAGCCAGAGCGGACAGCATCACAGCCAGGAAACTGGCCGCTTGCGAAATCGCGATCTTGGTCTTTTCCTGGATGCGGCTTTCCTCGAAGTCGATCAATTTGTTGATCGATGCCAGCCACTGCACGTACTGCGGCTTGGCCTGCGACCAGAGCAGCGTTTGCGCGGCGGCGGTGTCGCCCTTTTCGACGGCCGCAATCACGGCTTTCGTCGTCGCGACCGACTGGCTCTCGATCTCTTTGATGGCGCCATACAAATGGCCGAGTTCAGACGCGCTGCCGGCACGGCCGATCAGCTTTTCCAACGGCGCAGCAGAGTCGAGGTAAAACTTCGCCAGCGTGTCGATGGCGGCGATTTCCTTCTGCCGCTCGCCTGCAGTGCTGGCCAGCACGACGTCGCGCGTAGCGATCGACCGGTCATGTGCCGACCCGCGGAAGTTGATCGCATAGCGCTGGATCGAGCCATGTTCCTCGCTATTGGCGCGCAACGCCGTCTCGATTGCCTGTACCTTGAAAATTGCCACTGCCGTGACGATCGCCATGACAACCAGGATCAGACCGAAGCCTGCATACAAGCGCTTGCTAAGGGTCATTTGAGAAAGATTCATTTGGGGGCCCTAAAGTGATGTTGAGTAGGCGCGCACGGCGCTGCCCGCGGCGGTATGACGGTCGCATCAAGTCGTGCACTTGCACGACCAGCCAGCGATTGCTGGATCGCTCCGCCCTCTTTTCGGCGCAGTTCTTTCCTGGCTTGAGCGTGATCGGCGCGGCCCCGCGCTGCAGAAGAGAAACCAGTCACATTTGCTTTGACGATGGCTCCACACGCCTCGCGGAGCTGTCTTCCGGGGCGCGAACTGGCGCGCAAAGCGCCAGAAGCAAAGGCGGCGATAAGCGCCCTGAAATCATCCGAACGCGAGCGTCAGTTCATGGCTGATCGCCGTCATTGACCAGACAGACAACTGAAAACGACAAAGGCCCGGACAACCCGGGCCCTGCCGTATCAACGCACGCGCGACCGCCGCGCTGCAAACGTCAATCCGCCTGCTTCCTCAAGAACGCCGGAATCTCGATCTCATCCATCCCGTTGCTCGCCAGCGCATCCACCTTCGCAGCCGCGTGCGTGCGGTTGGTGCGCCACACGCTTGGGGTGTTGAGCCCTTCGTAGCTGTGCTGCGGTGGTTGCGTGGTGTGCGGCGTGTTGCTGGGCGTGTGCAGGCCGGCCGCGGTACCGGACAGGCCGGTTTGCGCGACATGGTTCAACACCGGGATGTTGTCGGTGCCGGTGCGCAGGTGCTGTTGCGGCTGGTGCTGTGCGTGCCGATGGGGCTGCTGATGCGGCTGCTGCTGCACCACGCTCAGCGGCGGGCTTTGCTGCGCGCGGCGGCTGCTGCTCAGGCCGGTAGCGATGACGGTCACGCGCAGCTGGTCACCCAGCGTTTCGTCGTACGCGGTGCCGTAGATCACGTGGGCTTCGTCGGCGGCGTAGCGGCGGATGGTGTTCATCGCGTTGCGACTCTCGGCGAGTTTGAACGTTTGTTTGCTGGCCGCAATCAACACCAGCACGCCGCGTGCACCACTCAGGTCAATGCCTTCCAGCAGCGGGCAGGCCACCGCCAGGTCGGCGGCTTTGGTGGCGCGGTCCGGGCCGCCGGCCACTGCGGTGCCCATCATGGCTTTGCCGGGCTCGCTCATCACGGTCTTGACGTCTTCGAAGTCGACGTTGACCAAGCCCGGGATGTGGATGATGTCGCTGATGCCGCCGACGGCGTTTTTCAGCACGTCGTTGGCGTGTGCAAAGGCCTGCTCTTGCGTCACGTCGTCGCCCATCACTTCGAGCAGCTTTTCGTTGAGGACCACGATCAGGCTGTCGACGTTGGCTTCGAGTTCGCTGACACCGTCGTCGGCCTGTTTGCGGCGGCGTTTGCCTTCGAACTCGAACGGCTTGGTGACGACACCCACCGTCAAGATGCCCATCTCTTTGGCCACGCGTGCGATCACCGGTGCAGCGCCGGTGCCGGTGCCGCCACCCATGCCGGCGGTGATAAACAGCATGTGCGCGCCGGCGATGTTTTCCTTGATGCGCTCGACGGCTTCTTCGGCCGAAACACGCCCCATCTCGGGTTTGCTGCCGGCACCCAGGCCGCTGTGGCCCAGCTGCACCAGCGTGCCGGCGCTGCTGCGGTGCAGGGCCTGCGCATCGGTGTTGGCGCAGATGAAATCCACGCCTTGGACACCCTGGTTGATCATGTGTTCGACAGCGTTGCCGCCGCCGCCGCCGACGCCGATCACCTTGATCTGCGTGCCTTGGTCGAATTCGTCAATCATTTCGATGGGCATGTGAGCCTCCTGGGAAATTAACTGCAGTTGCCGTGGGTTTGAAAGTGCGTGATGAGCCACGCGGCGCCTCTTGCGGGCGTCTTCTAAAAATTGCCTAAAAACCAGTCCTTCGCGCGGCCGACCAGGTTCTTCATCGAGCCGGCCTGCGCCGCCGCCTTGTGCCCGCGTGTCCGCGCCACGCGGGCTTCCTCCAGCAAGCCCATCACGGTGGCCGAGCGCGGGTTGGCCACCATGTCGTAGAGCGCGCCGCCGTAAGTCGGCAGGCCCTTGCGCACGGGCTTGAGAAAAATGTCTTCACCGAGCTCCACCATGCCCGGCATCACGGCGCTGCCGCCGGTGAGCACGATGCCGCTGGACAGCAGCTCCTCGTAGCCGCTTTCGCGGATCACCTGGTGCACGAGCGAGAAGATCTCTTCCACCCGCGGCTCGATAACGCCGGCCAGCGCTTGTTTAGACAACATGCGCGGCGGGCGGTCGCCCAGGCCCGGCACCTCGACCTGGTCATTGGGGTCGGCCAGCAGTTGCTTGGCCACGCCGTGTTCGACCTTGATCTCCTCGGCGTCCTTGGTCGGTGTGCGCAGCGCCATCGCGATGTCGCTGGTGATCAGATCGCCCGCAATCGGGATGACTGCGGTGTGGCGCACGCTGCCGTCTGTGTAGATCTGCACGTCGGTGGTGCCCGCGCCGATGTCCACCACCGCCACGCCGAGCATCTTTTCGTCTTCGGTCACCACCGCGGCGCTGCTGGCGCTGGGGTTGAGCACCAGGCGCTCGACCTCCAGCCCGCAGCGGCGCACGCACTTCAGGATGTTCTCGGCCGCGCTCTGCGCACCGGTCACGATGTGCACCTTGACCTCCAGCCGGCTGCCGCTCATGCCGATGGGCTCTTTGACCTCGTGCCCGTCGATGATGAATTCCTGCGGCTCCACCAGCAGCAGCCGCTGGTCATTCGGGATGTTGATGGCCTTGGCCGTTTCCACCACCCGCGCCACGTCCACCGGCGTGACTTCGCGGTTGTCGCGCACGATGACCATGCCTGTGCTGTTGAGGCCGCGGATGTGGCTGCCGGTGATGCCGGTGTAGACGCTGGTGATCTTGCAGGCGGCCATCATCTCGGCCTCTTTGAGCGCCTGTTGAATGCTGGCCACCGTGGCGTCGATGTTGACGACGACGCCGCGCTTGAGCCCATGGGTGGGCGCCACACCCAGGCCGGCCAAGCGCAGGCCGCCTTCGGGCAGCACCTCGGCCGCGACCACCATGACCTTGGCGGTGCCGATGTCCAGGCCGAACACCATGTCCTTGAATTCCTTGGCCATGCGGGTGCCCCTCGATCCTCTTTCAGTTGTTCCTGGCCGCGCCGTGGGGCGCGGGTGTCTTGCCGCCGATGGGCGTGGTGCCGACGCCGCGCAACCGCACCGCGTAACCACCGGCGTGGCGCAGGTCGGCAGACACCAGCGGCGCGTGCCAGCGCTCGGTGGCTGCGGTCAGCGTGCGCACAAAACGTTCACTGCGCGCCATCAATTCTTCTTCGGTGCCACGGCCGAGTTCGATGGCGGCACCGCTGTCCAGCTCGGCGCGCCAGCTGCCGCGGCCCGACAGGTGCAGCCGCGTGATGACCATGCCCTGCCCTGCCAGCACCGGCTGCAGCCGCTGCACCAGCGCCAGCATGGCAGCGGCGCTGCCGTCGGGGCCGGCCAGCGTCGGCAGGCCATCGTCTTCGACATCACCGACGTTGGCGTCGAAGACCTCGCCTTGCCGGTTGACCAGGCGCAGTTCGTTGCCGTTGTCGTCGCCGCTGGCGTCCCACAGCGCAGCGGCCTGGTGCTCTTCCAAGCGCACGGCCAAACGGTCTGGCCAGACACGGCGCACCACCGCACGGCGCACCCAGGGCACGGCCTCGAAAGCACGTCGGCCGGCCTGCAGGTCGACGCTGAAGAAGTTGCCAGCCAGCCGCGGCGCGGCGTTGGCGCGGATGGTCGGCACGCTGTTGCGCGCCAGTTCACCATCGAGCTGAATGCCGCGGATCGGGAACAGCGGGCTGCGCATCAGCCACAGCACCGCGGCCACCACGGCGGCTGCTGCAGCCAGCACGAAGACGGTGTCGGCCACCGCGTTCATCAGGCGCACGTCGCCCGGCACGGCCAGGGCCGATGCGGGGGCGATGCCGCGGCGCAGGGTGGCCATGTCAGGGCCCGCGTCCGTCCAGCGCCGCGTGCTGCAGCAGCTGCAGACACAGCGCTTCATAGCTGATGCCGGCAGCGCGCGCCGAAATCGGCACCAGCGAATGGCTGGTCATGCCGGGGCTGGTGTTCATCTCGAGCAGGAAAATCTTGCGGTCCTGTTCTTTCCCGCCCGCGCGCAGCATCAGGTCGGCGCGGCCCCAGCCGCGGCAGCCCAGCGTGCGGTACGCGGCCAGCGTCAGGCGCTGCACCTCGGCTTCTTCAGCGGCGCTGATGCCGCTGGGCACGCGGTACTTGACGACGTCGGTGTAGTACTTGTTCTGAAAGTCGTAGTTGCCGCCCGGCGCTTCGATGGCAACCACCGGCAGCGCACGTGCTGCCCGGCCTTGGCCGAGCACCGGGCAGGTCAGCTCGATGCCTTCGATGAACTCCTCGCACAGCACGTCGGCGTCGTATTGCGCGGCCAGAGCCACGGCGTTGTGCATCTGGGAATAAGCAATCACTTTGGTGATGCCGATCGACGATCCCTCACGTGGCGGCTTGACGATCAGCGGCAGGCCCAGCGTGTCGGGCACCTGCATCACCTGATCGTGGGCTTGCTGATCCGGCGCCAGCCACACCCAGCGCGGCGTCGGCAAAGCTTCGGCTGCCCACACACGCTTGGTCATCACCTTGTCCATCGCGATGGCGCTGGCCATCACGCCGCTGCCGGTGTAGGGGATGCCGATCAGCTCCAGCGCACCCTGCACCGTGCCGTCTTCGCCGTGGCGGCCGTGCAGCGCGATGAACACGCGCTTGAAGCCGTCCCGCTTGAGCTCGCCCAAATCCCGTCCGGCCGGGTCGAAGGCATGCGCGTCCACGCCTTGCGACTGCAGCGCCGTCAGCACGCCGGCACCGGACATCAGCGACACCGCGCGCTCGGCGCTGCTGCCGCCCATCAGCACGGCCACACGGCCCAGGCTCTCGACGCTGGCATTCATGCGCTGGCTCCTGCGGTGTCCATCAACTGACGTGGTACCTGGCCGATGGAGCCTGCGCCCAGCGTGATGACGACATCGCCGTTGTGGGCCTGGCGCGCAATGGCCGCGGGCAGCGCCGCGATGCTGTCGACCAACACGGCACGCGGCACAGCGGCGGCCAGCGCCGCGCTGTCGGCACCGACAATAGTCGCTTCACCGGCGGCGTAGACGGGGCACAGCAACACGCCGTCGGCTTGCTGCAGCACCGTGACGAAGCCGTCGAAACAGTCGCGTGTGCGCGTGTAGCGGTGCGGCTGAAAGGCCAGCAGCACACGCCGGCCGGGGTAAGCGCCGCGCGCTGCTTCGAGCACGGCGGCCATCTCCACGGGGTGGTGGCCGTAGTCGTCGATCAGTGTGTAGTGGCCGCCATCGCACGGCACATCGCCCAGGCATTCGAAGCGGCGGCCGACACCGGCAAAGTGCTGCAGGGCCTGCGCGCTGGCTTCGTCAGGCGCCTGCAGTTCGCGCGCCACGGCCAAGGCGGCCAGCGCGTTGCACACGTTGTGCCGGCCAGCCAGGTTGAGCGTTAGCCGTAGATCGGCATGCCTGGCTTGCTGCGCGGTGAAATGCATGCGGCCACCGGGCAGGGCCTGCACGTCGATGGCGCGCAAGTCGGCACCGACGGCCAGGCCGTAGGTGGTCACAGGCCGCTGCAGCCGCGGCAACACGGCCTGCACACCGGCGTCGTCGCTGCACAGCACCGCGCGGCCGTAGAAAGGCAGGCGGTGGATGAAGTCGACAAACGCGCTGTGCAGACGGCCGATGTCGTGGCCGTAGGTTTCCATGTGGTCGGCGTCGATATTGGTGACGACGCTGATGACCGGGCTGAGGTGCAGGAAAGACGCGTCGCTTTCGTCGGCTTCGACGACGATCCAGTCACCGCTGCCCAGCCGCGCGTTGGCCCCGGCACTCTTGAGCTGCCCGCCGATGACAAAGGTCGGGTCCAGCCCGGCTTCGGCCAGCACGCTGGCCACCAGCGAGGTCGTCGTCGTCTTGCCGTGCGTGCCGGCGATGGCCACGCCCTGTTTCAGCCGCATCAGCTCGGCCAGCAGCACCGCCCGCGCCACCACCGGAATGCGCGCAGCGCGCGCTGCCACGACTTCGGGGTTGTCGGGCTGCACCGCAGTGCTGGTGACGACGGCTTGCGCGCCGGCGATGTGTCGTGCGTCGTGGCCGATGAAGATCGCAAGCCCGAGTTGCGCCAGGCGGCGCGTCACCGCGCTGTCGCTTTGATCGGAGCCGCTGACGCGCAAGCCCTGGCCGTGCAGCACCTCGGCGATCGCGCTCATGCCGGCGCCGCCGACGCCGATGAAGTGGATGTGCTTGATGGCGTGCTTCATGCACGACTGCCCAACGCGCCACGGTGCTTCATCGGCACCCGCCAGTTCGCGATGAAGTCGATGTGCTTGATGGCGTGCTTCATGCGCGGGCCACCAGTGTCTGCAGCTCGTCGGCGACCCGCGCTGCAGCCCGCGGGCGGGCTTGAGCACGTGCCCTTTCTGCCATCGCCAACAGGACCGGGCGATTGAGTTGGCCTAGCGTGTCGGCCAACGCCGCCGCGCTCAATTCCTGTTGCGGCAAATGAATCGCACCACCGGCTGCCGCCAGCCACTGTGCGTTGTCGCGCTGGTGCGAAGTGGTGCTGACGATCAGCGGCACCAGCACGGCCGCGACACCAGCGGCACACAGCTCGCTGACCGTGATGGCGCCGGCGCGGCAGACCATCACGTCGCAATCAGCCAGATGCCGCGGCATGTCGTCGATAAACGGCAGCACCTCGGCCGCGATGCCGGTCTGTGCATACGCTGCGCGCACCGCGTCGGCCTGCGCGCTGCCGGTCTGGTGCGTGACCTGCGGGCGTTGCTCGGCCGGCAGCAGCGCCAGCGCAGCAGGCAGGATCTGGTTCAGCACCTGCGCGCCCAGGCTGCCGCCGACCACCAGAAGACGCAGCGCGCCGGTGCGGCCTGCAAAGCGCTCGGCCGGCGGTGCGATGGCTTCGATCTCGGCCCGCACCGGGTTGCCGGTGACCACAGAATTTTTGGTCGTTGCAGCGGCGCGGCCTTCGAAGCCGAAAGCCACGCGGTCGGCCACCGGCAGCAGGCTCTTGTTGGACAGCAGCAGGGCTGCATCGGCATTCACCAGCAGCAGCGGCTTGTTCAGCACGCTGGCCATCAGGCCGCCCGGAAAACACACGTAGCCGCCCATGCCCAGCACCGCGCTGGCACCGCGGCGGCGCAGGATGCCCAGGCAGTCCCACATCGCCTTCAACAGCCGCAGCCCGCCGGTGGCGGTGTGCAGCAGACCCTTGCCGCGCAGGCCGCTGAAGGTGATGATGTCCAGCGGAATATGCGCCGCCGGCACGAGCCTGTTTTCCATGCCGTGCGCGGTGCCGAGCCAGCTGACGCTCCAGCCACGGCCCTGCATCTCGTGCGCAACAGCCAGGCCCGGCATGATGTGCCCACCGGTGCCCGCGGCCATGATGACGAGGTGCTTCATGCGCGGCCTCCGCGCATGAGTGCTCTATTTTGGTTTCGGCCCGGGTGCTGCACACCCTTCACATCGCTTCGCGATCTGAGCCTGCGCCGAAACAGCGCACCCGCACTTCGCGCCGACGTCATGCTGCGCATACCGTTCATGCGCGGCCTCCGCGCATGAGTGCTCTGTTCTCGATATCCACGCGCAGCACCAATGCCAATGCGACGAGGTTCATCAGGATCGCGCTGCCGCCATAGCTCATCAACGGCAATGTCAAACCTTTGGTCGGCAGCAGCCCCAGGTTCACACCCATGTTGATGAAGGCCTGGAAGCCGATCCAGATGCCGATGCCCTGGCTCAAGAGGCCGGCGAAGACGCGGTCCAGTGCGATGGCTTGGCGGCCGATCAGGAACACGCGCCGCGTGAGCCAGAAGAACAGCACGATCACCGCGGCCACGCCGACGAAGCCGAGCTCTTCGCCGATGACGGCGAGCAGGAAGTCGGTGTGCGCCTCCGGCAGGTAGTGCAGTTTTTCGATCGACGAGCCCAGGCCCTGGCCGAAGATTTCACCGCGGCCGAGTGCGATCAGGCTGTGCGTCAGCTGGTAGCCCTTGCCCTGCGCGTACTTCGGGTTCCAGGGGTCCAGGTAAGCCAGGATGCGCTCGCGCCGCAGGTCGTCGAAGGCCAGAAACAAGCCCAGCACGATGATCATCACCAGCGCGATCAAAAAGAACATGCGTGCGTTAACGCCGCCCAAAAACAGCACGCCCATGGCAATCGTCGCGATGACGATGAAAGCGCCCATGTCGGGCTGGCGCAGCAGCAGCGCGCCGACGATGCCCACCGCCACCACCATCGGCGTCACGGCGCGGAAGAAGCGCTCGCGCGAGTCCATGCGCCGCACCATGTAGTTGGCGGCGTACAGCGTGATCGCCAGCTTGGCCAGCTCACTGGGCTGGAAGCTCATTAGCCCCAACGGAATCCAGCGCCGCGAGTTGTTGACCACCTTGCCGATGAAGGGCAGCAGCACCGCCACTAGCAGCACCAGCGCGACGATGAAAACGTAGGGTGCGTTCTTTTCCCAAAACGTCATCGGCAACTGCACCGTGGCCAGTGCAGCGACAAAAGCGATGGCGATGAACAACACGTGGCGCTGCAGAAAGTGCAGATGCGAGTAGTTGGCGAACTTGGGGTTGTCCGGCATCGCGATGGTGGCCGAATAGACCATTACCACGCCCAGCGCCAACAGCGTGCCGACCACCGCCACCAGGGCCTGGTCGAAAGCCATCAGCCGCACCGGGCGCGCGCCGCCAGCGTCGACATGCGCGCGCACCGGCAACTCGGCCGCCGCTTGCGCCCGGCGCGCCGGCGCCTGGCGCGCGAGCCAGGCTTTGACGGTTTGTAGCGCGCTTTCCAAGCCGCTTTTCAGCACCGCGTTCAAACCTGCCCCCGATCGGCCGCCAGGGCCTGCACGGCGCCGACAAAGACCTCCGCGCGGTGCACGTAATTGCGGAACATATCCAGGCTTGCGCAGGCCGGGCTCAGCAGCACCGCATCGCCACCGCGGGCTTGCTCGAAGCACCAGGCCACGGCCTCGGGCAGCGTCGCGCAGCGCTGCACCGGCAGGCCGTGCAGGCCGGCGGCGGCCAGCGCGGCCTCGATCAACGGCGCGTCGCGGCCGATGGTGGCCACCGCACGCGCGTGTTGCTGCAGCGGCGCCGCCAGCGGCTGGAAATCCTGGCCCTTTCCATCACCGCCCAGGATGACGACCAGCTTGCCGGGCCGCTTGTCGGCACCCAGGCCATGCAGCGCGGCGACGGTGGCGCCGACATTGGTGCCCTTGCTGTCGTCGAAGGCCTCGGCCTCGCCGCCCGCAGGTGACAACAGCAAGGGCAGCCGCGCGATGAACTGCACGCGGTGCGGCTCGCCTGCGTAGTCGCGCAGCGCATGCAGCATCGGCGCCAGGCCACAGCCGATGGCGCTGGCCAGCGCCAGTGCGGCCAGCGCGTTGGCAGCGTTGTGGCGGCCGCGCACGCGCAGCGCATCGGCCGGCATCAGGCGCTGCAGGTGCAGCGCTTCGTCGTCGGCACGGCGGCGGCGGCTGGGCTCCTCGAGCGGCAGCGCACGCACCAGCCAGGCCATGCCGTTTTCTTCGATAAGGCCGAAGTCGCCGGGCTGGCGCGGCGCGTCAAGGCCAAAGCGCAGCACCGGGCGACTGACCAGCTTGGGCTTGGTTTTGCCCTTGGCCGACAACGTTTCCGGTGCTGGCGCCGAGACCAGCGACGAAGCCAGCGCTTCGACCCGCGGGTCGTCGCGGTTGATGAGTGCCAGCGTGGCGCTGCCATCGTCCTGGCCGCCGCCGTTGCCTGTGCGCTTGCCGGTGCCGTACACCCGCGCTTTGGCTGCCGTGTAAGCCGCCATCGTGCCGTGCCAATCCAGGTGGTCTTCGCTGATGTTCAGCACCACCGCGGCGCTGGGCTCGAAGCCGCGCACACCGGTGCCGCCGCCTTCGAGCTGAAAGCTCGACAGCTCCAGCACCCAGACCTCCGGCAGGTCATCCAGCCGCGCGCTCAACGTGTCCAGCAGCGTCGGGCCGATGTTGCCGGCGGTGGCCACGCGCTTGCCGGCACGGTCCACCAGCAGCGCGGTCATCGCCGTGGTCGTCGTCTTGCCGTTGGTGCCGGTGATGGCCAAGAGCTGCGGTGTGTAGCCCTGCGCGGCTTTGAGGTCGGCCAGCGCACGCACAAACAAATCGAGCTCGCCCTGCACCGCAATGCCGATGGCGCGTGCCTCCTGCAGCAACGGTGCAATGCGTTCATCGCGCGGTGACAGGCCGGGGCTCTTCAGCACCAGTTGCACGCTGTGCAGCAGTGCTACATCCAGCGTGCCGGTGACCAGCGGCGTGCCGGGCAGATCGGCCTGCAGCGCGGCCTGGCCGGGCGGCGTTTCGCGGCTGTCCCACACGCGTACCTGCGCGCCGTGGCGTACGCACCAGCGCGCCATCGCCAAGCCGCTGTCACCCAGGCCCAGCACCAGCACCGGAAGTCCTGCAAGCCAGCTCATGACAGACGCATTTCCGGCCTGCCCGACCAAGGCCATGCGTGGACCCGGCTTTGCCGGGCCGCAGCATGAGCCGCCTCGGAAAGCAGCGAACGCAGTGAGCGTGGGGGCTTCATCACCTGAGTTTCAAGCTCGCCAGGCCGATCAGGCACAGCAGCATCGTGATGATCCAGAAGCGCACCACGACCTGGCTTTCGGCCCATCCTTTTTTCTCGAAGTGGTGGTGCAGCGGCGCCATCAAGAAGATGCGCCGGCCCTGGCCGTACTTGCGCTTGGTGTACTTGAACCAGGCCACCTGCAGCATCACGCTGAGCATCTCGGCCACGAAGATGCCGCCCATGATGCCCAGCACAATTTCCTGCCGCGTGATGACGGCGATGGTCCCGAGTGCGCCGCCCAGCGCGAGCGCGCCGACGTCGCCCATGAAGACCTGCGCCGGGTTGGCGTTGAACCACAAGAACGCCAGGCCAGCGCCGGCCATCGCAGCGCAGAACACCAGCAGCTCACCTGCGCCGGGGATGTACGGAAACAGCAGGTAGCGGCTGAAGTTGGCGTTGCCGACAACGTAGGCAAAGACGCCTAAAGCGCTGCCCACCATGACCACCGGCATGATCGCCAGGCCGTCCAGCCCGTCGGTGAAGTTGACCGCGTTGCTGGTGCCGACGATCACGAACCAGGTCAGGAAGATAAAGCCGAAGACACCGAGCGGATAGCTCACGGTCTTGAAGAACGGCACCATCAAGTCGGCCCGCGGCGGCAGCTCGTTGGAAAAGCCGCTGGTGACCCAGCGGATGAACAACTCCAGCACGCGCAGGTTGCTGGTTTCGCTGACGCTGAAGGCCAGGTACAGCGCAGCGATGACGCCGATCAGCGTCTGCCAGAAAAACTTCTCGCGGCTGCGCATGCCCTCCGGATCTTTGTGCACGACCTTGCGGTAGTCGTCGACCCAACCGATGGCGCCGAAGCCGAAGGTCACCAGCATCACGACCCAGACAAAGCGGTTGCTCCAGTCAAACCACAACAGCGTGCTGGCCGCGATGCCAATCAACACCAGCACACCGCCCATCGTCGGCGTGCCGCGTTTGCCCAGGTGCGCCTGCACGCCGTACTCGCGGATCGGCTGGCCGATCTTCAGCTCGGTCAGCTTGCGGATAACCCAGGGGCCGAAGGCCAGGCCGATCAGCAGCGAGGTCATCGCCGCCAGCACCGCGCGGAAGGTCAGGTACTGCACGACGCGCAAAAAGCCCAGCTGATCGGGCCATTGCTGCACCAGCCACTGGCTCAGGCTAAACAGCATCGGCTGCCTCTTTTTGCAGTGCCTGCACCACCTGCTCCATCTTCATGAATCGCGACCCCTTGACCAGCACCGACGCTGCAGCCGGCGCCTGTGCGTATGCGTGGTGCAGCGCCGCCAGCAACGCGCTTATGTCCACGAAGTGCCGGTGAGCTGCGGTGTGGACAGACAGTGCACCCACGGCCCACACCTGCTCGATGCCGCGCTGATGCGCCCGCGCACCCACCTCGGCGTGGAACTGCGGGCCCTGCACGCCCACCTCGCCCATGTCGCCCAGGATCAGCCAGCGCGGGCCCGGCAAACCGGCCAGCAGCTCGATGGCGGCGAGCACCGAATCGGGGTTGGCGTTGTAGCTGTCGTCGATCAGCGTCACGTCACGGCCGCGCCACCGGAGCCGGACGACGTGCGAGCGCCCGGCCACCGGGCGGAAGGCGGCCATGCCGGTCTCGATTGCCCGCAGCGGTGCGCCTGCTGCCAGCGCGCAAGCGGCGGCGGCCATCGCATTGCGCACGTTGTGCTCACCCGGCAAAGCCAGCACGGTCGTGACGGCGCCGGCCGGCGTCTGCAGCGCCAGCTGCCAGTGCAAGGCTGTGCCCGACCATTGCGCATCGCAGCTCACGTCGCCGCCTGCGCCGAAGGTGACGACGCGCCGGCTGCCGGCCATGCCCCGCCACAGCAATGTGTAGGGGTCGTCGGCCGGGAACACGGCGGTGCCGCCTGCGCCGAGAGCCGCTATGACAGCGCCGTTCTCGCGCGCCACCGCGTCGACACCGGCCATGAATTCCTGGTGCTCACGCTGCGCGTTGTTGACCAGCGCCACCGTCGGCGCAGCCCAGCGTGCGAGCCGGGCGATCTCGCCCGGGTGGTTCATGCCAAGTTCGAGCACGGCCACGCGGTGCACGCAGCCGTCGTCCTGGCGCAAGCGCAACAGCATCAGCGGCACGCCGATGTGGTTGTTGAGGTTGCCGGCGGTGGCCAGGCTGTGCTCCTGCTGCCAGGCCCAGAGGATGGCCGCCACGATCTGCGTCACCGTGGTCTTGCCGTTGCTGCCCGTGACCGCAATCAGCGGCAGGTGAAACCGCGCGCGCCAAGCCGCTGCCAGTTGCTGCAGCGCAGCCAGCGGGTCGGGCACCAGCAAGCCCGGCATTGCGGCCCCGAGCCCGCGCATTGCCAACGCGGCCACCGCGCCCTGGGCCTGCGCCTGGCTGAGGAAGTCGTTGCCGTCGAAACGGTCGCCCTGGAGTGCCACAAACAGATCGCCTGCTTGCAGCGTGCGCGTGTCGGTGTGCACGCGCTCGAAGACCAGCGCAGCGTCGCCCACCAGCGTGCTGCCGGGTAGCAGCGCGTGGGCCTGGGCCAGCGTCATCATCGGGCGGCCTCGGCTGCCGACAGGGCCGTTGCAGCGCTGCGCGACTGCAGCGCGGCCTGCGCTTCGGCGACATCGGAGAACGGGCGCTGGATGCCGGCCACCTCCTGGTAGTCCTCATGGCCTTTGCCGGCCAGCAACACCACGTCGCCGGCGGCGGCGCGTTGCACCGCGTGGTGGATAGCTTCGCGGCGGTCCTCGATCACCTCGACCGCCCGGTGCGCGGGCACACCGGCCAGGATCTGCGACAGGATCGTGGCCGGCACTTCGGCGCGCGGGTTGTCGCTGGTGATCACGACATGGTCCGCGTGCCGCGCCGCGATGGCGCCCATCAACGGGCGCTTGGTGATGTCACGGTCACCGCCGCAACCGAAGACGCACCACAGCAGCCCGCCACGCGCAGCGGCCAGCGGGCGCAACGCCTGCAGCGCTTTGTCCAGCGCGTCGGGGGTGTGGGCGTAGTCGACGATGACGTCGACGGTGTTGTCGGCGGTGTTGTCGGCGCTGGGGTTGGCGCTGATCTTGGCGCTGATCTTGGCGCTGTCGTTGGCGCTGACGCCAACGTCGACGCCAGTTACCCGCTGCAGCCGCCCAGGCACCGGCGTCAACGTGGCCGCCACCGCCGCCGCATCCGCCAGCGGCACGCCCAAAGCGCGCAAGCCCGCCAGCATGCCCAGCACGTTGCTGGCGTTGTAGTCGCCGACGAGCCGGGTCTGCACGCCGATGCGCACGGCGCCTTCCACGGCGTCGAAGGTCAGCCCGTCCTGCGCGTGCTGCAAGCGTTCACCGCGCAGCCGCGCTGGCGCTCGCATCGACACCGTCCACAGATCGAGCGCATGTGCTTGCGGCCCGGCCGCCAGCTCAAGCGCCAGCGCGGCGCCCTGTGCATCGTCGATGTTGACGACCGCAGCGCGCAAGCCAGGCCAGCTGAACAGCGCGCGCTTGGCGGCCCAGTAAGCGTCCATGCTGCCGTGAAAATCCAGGTGGTCGCGCGTGAAGTTGGTGAACAGCGCAACGTCGATGTGCAGCGCATCGAGCCGGTGCTCGACAAGGCCTATCGACGAGGCCTCCAGTGCGCAGGCTGCAAAGCCCTGATCGACCATGCTGCGCAAAGCGCCGTGCAGCGTGACCGGGTCGGGCGTGGTCAAGCCGGTGGCCACCACCGCATCGGGCTCGCCGACCCCCAGCGTGCCGACGACACCGCAGCGCCGGCCCAGCCGGCTCAGCGCCTGCGCAGTCCACCACGCGGTGCTGGTCTTGCCGTTGGTGCCGGTGACGGCGCTGATCTGCAGCGCTGCGCTGGGCTGGCCGAAGAAGGTGTGCGCGATGGTGCCGGTGGCGGCCTTCAGGCCCGGCAGCGCGGCAATGCGTTCGTCATCGAAGCCGAAGGCCGCTGCGCCATCCGCTTCGACCAGGCAGGCCGCAGCACCCGCGGCCAGCGCATCGGGCACGAAGCGGCGGCCGTCGGTGGCGTAACCCGGCCAGGCAATGAAGCCGTCACCCGCGCGCAGCCGGCGGCTGTCGGTCTGCAGCGTGCCGCTCACTTGGGCAGCCAGCCACGCAGCTGCGGCTTGGGGGGTATCGAGCACACTCAGCATGTCATCCGCCGACGACCAAGTCGCGATCAAGCATCCCGCCACGGAACCGGCTGCGCCGGGCCGTCGGGGGGGGGGGGGGGGGGGGGGGGCGCGCCGGCCCCCCCCGCCCCGGGCGCCCCGCCCCCCCGGCGGGGGGGGGGGGGGGGGGGGGGGGGGGGCGGGGGGGGCCCCGCCCGCCCGCGCCCGCAGGCGAGGAACAGTCCGCCGGGACTGTTACTTGTCCGGCTGGCCCCCCTTGGGGGGTAGCTAGCGTTAGCGAGTTCGGGGGCCCCATCAAATACTTTCTTGCTCGGCCGCCACCGGCTTGACGTTGATCTGCGCCTTGACATCCAGATCGGGCGCGACGTTCATCATGCGCAGGGTCTGCTGCACGACCTGGCTGAACACGGGTGCCGCGACGTCACCGCCGAAGTAGCTGCCGCGACTGGGCTCGTCCAGCATCACCGCCACGACGATGCGCGGCCGGTTGGCCGGCGCCAGGCCGACGAAGAACGACAGGTACTTGCCCTGCGCGTAGCCCTTGCCTTCGTGCTTGCGCGCAGTGCCCGTCTTGCCGGCGACGCTGTAGCCCAGGGCCTGCGCTTTGGGCGCCGTGCCGCCCGGGCCGGCGGCCATGCGCAGCATTTCGCGCACGGCCTGCGCGGTGGCAGCGGAGATCACACGCTGGCCCGGCACCGGTGCAGCAGCAGCGCCGGATGCGTCGCGCAACACCACCGGCAGCAGGCCGCCGGCGGCTGCAGTGGCCGCATCGCTTTCTGGCCGCAGCAGCGTCAGCGGGATCAGTTCGCCGTCGCGCGCAAACACGGTGTAGGCGCGCGCCAGCTGAAACAGGCTCGTCGACAGGCCGTAGCCGTAGCTCATGGTGGCCTGCTCGACCGGGCGCCAGGTCTTGTACGGACGCAGGCGCCCGGCGGCGGCGCCGGGGAAGTCGATCGGCGGGCGCTGGCCGAGGCCGATGGCGGTGTACAGCTCCCACATCTCACGTGCCGGCATCTGCATCGCCATCTTGACGGTGCCGACGTTGCTGGACTTCTGGATCACCTCAGCCACGCTCAACACACCGTGCGGATGCGCGTCGCTGATCGGCGCGCCGGCAATGACGATGCGGCCCGGCGCGGTGTCGATGCGCGTGGTGGGCGTCCACGGCCCGCGCTCCAGTGCCAGCGCCGCGGTAAAGGGCTTCATCGTCGAGCCGGGCTCAAAGGTGTCGGCCAGCGCGCTGTTGCGCAGCAGGCGCGAGCGCGCCGCGCGCATGGCGGCTTCGCTGCGGTAGTTGGCCAGGGCCAGCACCTCGCCGGTGTTGACGTCCAGCACCACGGCGCTGCCACCGAGCGCACCGTGCTGCTGCACCGCGTCGCGCAGGCGCTGCCAGGCGAAGAACTGCACCTTGGAGTCGATAGCCAGCAACACGTCGTTGCCGTGGACCGGGAGGGTCTGGTCGCCCACGTCTTCGACGACACGGCCCAGGCGGTCGCGTACCACGGTGCGCTGGCCGGCCTGGCCGGTCAAAGCAGCGTCGAAAACGAGCTCCATGCCGGCGATGCCCTTGCCGTCGGGGTCGGTGAAGCCGACGACATGCGCCGCGGCCTCGCCTTCGGGGTAGCGGCGTTTGTACTCGCGCACCTCCCGCACACCTTTGAGGCCCAGCGCCTTGATCTGCGCCCACGCCGGCTCCTCGATATGGCGCTTGAGCATGACCGTGCCGCTGGTGCCATCCAGCCGCTCGGCCAGCTCCAGCGGGCTGATGCCCAAGTGCCGGGCGAACTGCTTGCGCGCGTCTGCATCTGCGCTGAAGGTTTGGGTCTCGACCTGCACCGAAGGCAGCGCCACGCTGCTGGCCAGCGCCAAGCCATTGCGATCGAGGATGCGGCCGCGGCTGGCAGGCAGCGGCTCGCGGTGCACGAAACGCTTTTCGCCCTGCGCTTGATAGAAGTCGGTGTTGAGGATCTGCAGGTGCACCGCGCGACCCAGCAGCGCCAGGAAAGCCAGCCCCACCAGCATCACCACCAGGCGCGATCGCCACAGCGGCGTCTTGCTCGCCAGCAGCGGGCTGGTGGCGTAATTGACGCTGCGCACCGGCGTGGCAGCCTGCCGGGCTTGGCGGGCTGGGCGGGCCTGGCGGTGGCTGGTCATCGAGGGGCCGTGGCGGTGTTGGCCGGCACGTCTTCGACGTACGCAGTGATGGCCGGTGTGGCGGTGCTCATGCGCAACTTTTCGCGCGCCACCTTTTCCACCAGGCGCGGTGTGGCCTGCGCCTGACGCTCAGCGTCCAGGCGCGTGTGGTCGGCGTCGAGCTGGCGCTGCTCGCGTTGCGCACGGTCCAGCTCGGTGAAGACACGGCGTGATTCGTAGGCGCTGCGCACCAGCGCCAGGCAGCTGGCCAGCAGCGCCATCAGCAGCAGCACGTTGATGCGTGTCACTGGCGCACCCCTGCCGGCACGGCGGTGCGTTCGGCCACGCGCAGCACGGCAGAGCGTGCGCGCGGGTTGGCTGCCAGCTCGCCCGCGCCCGGCTTGATACGGCCCAAGGCGTGCAGCAGCAAAGGCCGCGGCGGCGCCATCGGCGCGCGGCGGTCGACCACGTCGCGGCTCTCAGCAGCGATGAAGGTCTTGACGATGCGGTCTTCCAGCGAATGAAAGCTGATGACGACCAGCCGCCCGCCCGGCGCCAGCAGCAGCAGCGCCGCGCGCAGGCCTTGCTGCAGCGCCTCCAGCTCGGCGTTGATGTGGATGCGCAGCGCCTGGAATGTGCGCGTGGCCGGGTCTTTGCCCGGCTCGCGCGTCTTCACGGCGCCGGCCACCAGCGCGGCGAGCTCACCGGTGCTGCGCACGGCCGAGCCGGATTCGCGGCGGGCCACCACGGCACGCGCTATGGGCCCGGCAAACCGCTCTTCGCCGAAGTCCCGGATGACGCCTTCGATATCGCGCATGTCGGCGCGCGCCAGGTACTCGGCCGCGGTCTCGCCGCGCGTGGTGTCCATGCGCATGTCCAGCGGCGCGTCATGGCGAAAGCTGAAGCCGCGCGCCGCGTCGTCGATCTGCGGTGAGCTGACACCCAGGTCCAGCAGCACGCCGTGCACGGGCGCCATGGCGCCGCCCTGGTCGGCCCCCATGCCGCTTTGCATGCCGCTCAACTCGGCGGCCATGTCGGCAAAGCCGGCGTGGCGGATCGTGAAGCGCGGGTCGTCGATGGCAGCAGCCGCGGCCACCGCCTGCGGATCCTTGTCGAAGGCCACCAGCCGGCCTTGCGGACCCAGGCGCTGCAGCACCGCGCGCGCATGGCCGCCGCGGCCGAAGGTGCCGTCGACGTAGAACCCGTCGGGCTGCGTCACCAGCGCCTGCACGGCTTCGGTCAGCAGCACCGGGGTGTGGGAACCCGTGGCAACGCTGTTCACCGGATGACCATGTCAGCCAGCGGCTGGGGCCGGCCGGCAGCGATCTTCTGCGCTTCATCGGCGTCGTAGCGGACCATGTCCCAGAGCTCGAAGTGCGAGCCGATGCCCATGAACTTGACCTCGCGCTCCAGGCCGGCCCAGCTGCGCAACTCCGGCGGGATCAGCACCCGGGAGGCGCTGTCGATCTCCACATCGGTGGCGCTGCCGATGAAGATGCGGCGCCAGCCGTCGTGCGCCTGCGGCAGCTCCAGCAGCTCAGCCTCGAACTTTTCCCACACCGGCAGCGGAAACAGCGACAAGCAGCCGTCCGGATTTTTGGCCACCACGAGCTGGCCATTCACGTTGGCGATGAGCAGGTCTTTCCAGCGGGCGGGCACAGTGATGCGCCCCTTCCCGTCCAGTACCAACACCGGACCGCCTCTGAAGACCATGACTGACACAAAAACCCACTAATCTGCACCGAGTTGCACTCTAACCGAGCGCAACCGGCGGGGTCAATGCCGTCAGGCGTGGAAAAAATCAGTCAAATCAACTACTTACAGCCGCATTTCGAAGACCGTTCTGACCAAAAAGTGTGCCGGGACAAGGACTTGAGGGTCGGCTTGCAAGTGCTTTGTGAGCAGCCGACAGCCTGCTGACTGGCTGACACCGCTGACCCGCGTCTACACGCCCCAGCGCAGCGCCGCGGTGTGCACTGGCGCGTCCCACAGGGCCGGCATGGCGGCGTCGACCGCGCCGACGGTGGCCAAGCAGACCGACTTCTCGAGCGACGTCACATAGGCGCCGGTGGGGTGGCGCACCACGGACACCCCGGCGCCGGCCAGCACCTTGTGTACGGCATTGACCATCAGGTACGGGCACACACTGTGGACAATATCGGGCCATGCCGACCACCAACACGGACACGACCTCGACGGCGCCCACGATCGATGCAGTCTTCGACGAAGCGCCAGCCTCACCGCCGCCGCTGCCGCCCCTTGGCCGGCTGGTGTGCAAAGTCGGTGATGTCGTCTCTCTGGGCGGGCCGGCGCGGCGTGGCGAGCGGCGCGACGTGCAGCGCACAACGCGGCGGGCCGTGCCCGACCTCTGGCTACCTGGATGACGGCCATGTCGGCCACAGGTGGCCATGGACATTCATACGCAGCCATCGACAGCCATCGACGGCGACTTATGGCGCCTCACGGCAGCTGACAACCACTGACAGCAACCCGCTGCAACCACCAGCAACCCAACCCCATGGTGCAAGAAAACGACCCGCTTTACCGCATGCGCCATGCGCTGGCCGGCCTGGCGCTGGCGCTGCTGCTGTCGGTGTTGGCCGCGGCACTGGCCGGGCGTGTGCTGGGCGATGCCTTCGGCGGCGAGTACGGCACGCGTGTGGCGATCTACGGCGTGCTGCTGCTGCACGTGGTGATCGGCGCGGTGGTGCTGTTCATCAAGGTCGCGCGCTTCGAGACGCGGCCCTTGAACGGCGGCCGTGTGCTGACGTGGCTGGCCAGCCTGTGGTTGTGGCCGGCGCTGCTGCTGGTGGCCCGCAAGCCGCCAGCCAGTTGACTGCGCAGCAACTACTGCGACTGCAGGATGCGCCGCCCCGCGGCCTGCTGCAGCGGCCTTGCATTCATCGGATAGATGCGCGCGAAAAGTTCGATCTGCTCCAGCGACATCGTCACCGGCTGGCGCATCACGACCCACTGCACGCCCTCGCTGCACGGCGGTGTCGTCATCGAGCCCATGTAGGTGAAGTAGCGGCGGTCGGTGGGCAGCAGCGCGGCCAGGTCCAGCGGCAGGCGGGCGGCCAGATCCTCGCCCTTTTCCAGCGGCAGGTTGTTCCAGACCCTTTGCACCGCGGGCTGCGGCGGGCCTTTGTCCAGCAGCACCGCCACCACGGCCAGGCGGCCCTGCGCGTCCTTGTGCACGAGGTGCAGCGACATCTCGAATTGGCGCCCGTCGATGCGCTCTTCCGACGGCCGATGGAAGTGGAACTGCACCAGCTCGAAGCGCTTGCCGCCGAGCTCGATGCTGCTGCCCGGCGCGATGTTGGCCTGCACCGTGTAGCCGTTGTCGATGACGCCGAAGCGCGCCGCCTGGTAGTCGAAGTTGATCGGGTCCAGATCGACGGCCAGGCCGCCGCGGATGTCGATCGGACTCTGGCGCTGCCCGTTGCCGCACAGGTTGAATTCCGGCTTCAGGCCGCCCCAGGTTTGCGGACCTGCCGCGCCCTGGTAAGCCCATGCCGCCTGGCTGTTGCCGGCCGCCGCAACAGCGCGCGCGGCCACCGGCTTGGCTGCACGCGTGGGTGCAACAACGGCCGGTGTGAGCGCAGCGCGGCCGACGACGCGCAGCTCGTGCGGGTTGGGCACTTCCAGCGCGGCCTGGCCGCTCAAGCGGGCGGCCAGGCGCTGGCGCAGTTGCTCCAGCGGATCGGTCGCTGCAGGTGCCATGCGCGCGGCGGCCGCACTCGATGCTGCCGATGTTGACGGCGCGGAACGGGACGACCGCGAAGCCGGTGCGGACGTGTCAGCCAGCGGCGGATCGTCAGCCGCCAGCGGCTGTGCCTTGGCGGCAGACGGCACTGCCTTGACCGCCGGTCCGGACGCTGATGCGGCGCCCGGTGACGCAGCAGTCAGCACCACCACAGCGGCAGCCATGCCGGCCAGCCATCGGCAAGACCGGCCACTGGACGAGCCAAAAAACGGGCGCAGGGATGTGCGGAGAGGCGGGCTCAAGGACGGCGGCATTGCGGGGCTCCTGCCCGCTTTATCGGCCGCTGGCGACTCCGACTTGATCGGCGCCCGCAGACAGCCCGGTATCCAGCCGCGGCTTGACCCACAGCCAGGCCACGATTCCCACCATCAACATGCCGCCCGACGTCAGCGCCAGCGCGGGCGCCGAATGCATCACCAGCGGCGCCAGCACGCCGGCCACACCGGCGTTGGCCAGGCTGCCGACGCAGGCCTGCACCGATGAGGCCATGCCGCGCCGCTCGGGCGCCTGATCGAGCGCCATGATCGTGACCACCGGCACCATCAGCGCCCAGCCGAAGGAGAACACCGCCACCGGCAGCAGTGCCCAGGCCCAGTGCGGCTGCAGCGTCAGGTTGAGCACCACGTTGATCAGCGTGGTGGCCAGCATGATGACGAAGCCGTGGCGGATTTGATGCCGCGGTTTGATGCGCCCGGCCATGCGCCCGGACAGCCAGGCACCGGCCATGATGCCGCTCACCGAGAGCATGAAGAACCAGAAGAACTGCGTCGGCCTGAGCTGCAGGATGTCGCCCAGCCACACCGGTGCCGACAGCACGTACAGGAACATGCCGTTGAAAGGCACGCCGCTGGCGAACACCAGCGCAACGAACGTCCGGTTGCGCAGCAGGCCGGCATAACCACGAAAAAGGTTGCGCACGTTGAAGGACTGGCGCGCCGGGCCGTGCAAAGTTTCCGGCAGCCAGCGTGCGGTGGCCAACAGCAGCGCCAGACCCAGCACCGCCAGCAGCCAGAAGATGGCGTGCCAGTCACCGTACACGAAGATGAAGCCGCCGACCATCGGCGCCACTGCCGGCGCCACGCCGAAGTAGATCGTCACCTGCGACATCACGCGTTGCGCGTCAGCCGGCGGGAACATGTCGCGAATGATGGCGCGCGACACCACCATGCCGGCACCGGCCGACACACCCTGCAGCGCGCGCCAGAACACCAGCGCGCCTATCGAATCGCTGAGCGCACAACCCACCGAAGCCAGCGTGAACAACCCGATGCCGAACAGCACCACCGGCCGGCGCCCGAAGCTGTCGGACAACGCACCGTGAAACAGGTTCATCAACGCAAAACCGAGCAGGTAGCTCGACAGCGTCTGCTGCATCTGCACCGGCGTGGCACCTATCGATTGCGCAATGCCGGCAAAGGCCGGCAGATAGGTGTCGATCGAGAACGGCCCGATCATTCCGAGGCATGCCAACAGCAGCGCCAACGTCCAGCGCGGGCCGCGCCAGAGGGTGGCAGCGTGGGGGTTCATCGTCGGGGAATGAGTAGAGAGACGGGAAGACAGGCGGGTGAAGAGACGGGTGGGGTGATGCGGGGCAGGCTAGTGTCGCGTCCGTCAACCAAGGAGATTGCTCGATGAAGCCGTTTCGCAGACACCTGATCGTCATTGCCACTGCCGGCACCGCCGCGGCAATTCACGCGCCGGCCCTGGCTGCAGCGCAGCGTGCGCTGGCAGGGATGACCGACGGGCCCTTCTATCCGCCCACCGCCTGGCGCAACAGCGGCCCGCTGGCCGGCGACTGGGACGCCGACCTGACCCGCGTCGAGCGCCAGGGCCGTGTGACCGTCGCGCAGGGCGAGCACCTGCTGCTGCAGGCCCAGGTGCTGGACACGCAGGGCCGCGCCGTAGACGGTGCCGAGGCGGAGTTCTGGCAGTGCGACAGCCACCAGCAATACCGCCACCCGGACGTCGCGCTGCAACCATCCGGGCGTTATGACGCCGGCTTCCAGGGTTACGGCGCGCTGCGCAGCGGCCGTGACGGGCAGCTCACGCTGCGCACGATCAAGCCGGTGCCCTACCCGGGGCGCACACCGCACATCCACGTCAAGCTGCGGCATGCTGCCTTCGGTGAGCTGTCGACGCAGTTGTTTGTCGCCGACGAGCCCGGCAATGCACGCGACTTTTTATGGCGCCAGTTGCCGGATGCGGACCGCACGGCGCTGTCACTGCAGTTGCAGCCGGCCCCGCCCGATGCGGCGCGCGGCCTGCGCTGGTTGGCGCAGCACCGCCTGATCGTGCCGACCTAAGGGCCTGAGCGTCTTTCGTTCATGCCCGCCCATCACGCCCGAAGGCACCCGCTCGTCGTTGCAAATGCTCGCCATAGCGCAAGCTATGGCTGTGCTTTGCGCCTAGATCGGCCACCTTCGGACGCGCTGCTCGGGCACGCCCAAAAAACTCCCAGGCTCTGAACAAAAAGTGTGAAGCAGACCGATAGGCCGGATTCTGTGCGGCGGCACCTGTTGCCAGGCCCCGCCGTGACCGCCATTCCTCTGGGCCGAAAGTCACCCTCCGGCTCGATGCCACCTACCCGCCGGCTCCGCGAGCCACGTCAACGCCGGCCTACTTGGTGTTGCTGCGCGTAGAGATTGCCCGTTTCACCCGTTGCAGGGCTTTGCCCTGCCACGGGTGGCTGCTCGGCCGCGGCATACGCCGCGGCCGGTCGGCGTGCGCCACCCGCAACCCGCCCGCGCCGGGG
>JAJAZC010000017.1 GCA_026785885.1 Rubrivivax sp. | reverse complement strand
GCCGGTGCCGGTGCCGGTGCTGGCACCGGTGCAGCCGCAGGCAGCGGCTCGGGCGCGGCCGGTGCGGCGGGTGCGGCCACTTGCGGCACGGCGGCCCACAGCTCTGCGCTGACGACATCGGGCGCGTGGTTGCGCCAGTCGACGCCCAGGGTCAAGACCGCTATCAGGCCGGCGTGCACCAGCACCGCCAGCGCAGCGCCGGGCGCGCTGCCGCCGGGTGCTTGGGGTAGCAGCGCTTCGCTCTTCGGTGCCCCGGCCGACACCACGGCATTCAAGCGCCCGCGGCGCCTTGTTTGACCGACAGGCCGACACGCCGCACGCCGGCGCGCTGCAGCGTGTCCATCACGCGCACCACGCTGTCGTAGCGCACGCTTTTGTCCGCGCTGATGACCACCGGCACATCGGCGTTGCCGTTTTGCTTGGCCCTCACGCGCTCAGCGAGCTGGCCGATCAGCACCGCCTCGGGCTCGCCGCTGTCCAGACGCAGGCGCAGCTTCTCGTCGCTGCCGACGATGACCTCCAGCACGCTGGCCGGCCGCTGCGCGCTCTTGCCGACCGACGGCAGATCGACGACGCCGGTGGTGATGAGCGGCGCGGTGACCATGAAGATGATCAGCAGCACGAGCATGACGTCGATGAACGGCACCATGTTGATCTCGTTCATCGAGCGGCGGCCGCGGCCGCTGCGGTGCATGGAGCCGGGCATCTCAGCGCACCGGCGCTGGCACGGCGCCGGGGCCGGTACTGGCGGGGCTGGCAGCGGTGGTGGCGGCGCCGGCCTGGCCCGCGTTGCGTTGCAGGATGTTGGTGAACTCTTCGATGAAGGTTTCCATCTGCATTGCGGTGCGGTCGATGTCACGCGCAAAGCGGTTGTAGGCCACCACCGCCGGGATCGCTGCAAACAGGCCGATGGCGGTGGCCACCAGCGCTTCGGCAATGCCAGGGGCCACGCTGGCCAGCGTCACCTGCTGCATGTTGGACAGGCCCACGAAGGCATGCATGATTCCCCACACCGTGCCGAAGAGGCCCACGTACGGGCTCACCGACGCGACGCTGGCCAAAAAGCTGAGGTGGCTTTCGACGACATCCAGCTCGCGCTGGAAGCTGGCGCGCATGGCACGGCGCGCGCCGTCGAGTTGCGCCCCGGCATCCAGCCGCTTCTCGCGCAGCTTCAAGAACTCGCGCATGCCGCTGGCGAAGATGCGCTCCAGCGGCGCGCTCTGCGCTTTTTGGCCGACCGCGGTATTGAGGTCGGTCAGGCTGCGGCCGGACCAGAACTCGCGCTCGAACTCGTCGTTGCTGGCGCGCACGCGGCGCAGGCCGAAGAACTTGCCGAAGATCACCGTCCAGCTGACGAGCGAGGTAATCATCAACCCGGCCATCACGAGCTGGACGACCAGGCTGGCTTGCAGGATGAGGGCGGTGATCGACAGGTCTTGGTTCATGCAAAGGTGCTGAGAACTTCAGTGGGGATGCGGCGCGGGCGGAAGCTGGCATGGTCGACACAGCCGATGCGGATGGTGCCTTCGGCCAGCAGCGTGCCCGCGCCCACGGCACCGCGCCAGGCCTGCTGGGCAATCGCCAGCGAAGCCGTGCCGTGCTGCTGCAAGGCCACCGTGACGTGCAACTCATCGTCCAGCCGCGCCGGCGACAGGTAGCGCAGCTGCGTCTCGGTGACGATGAAGATCGCGCCGGTAGCTTCACGCAGCGCCTGCTGGCCGATGCCCAGCGCCCGAAGCCACTCGGAGCGCGCGCGCTCGAAAAATTTCAGGTAGTTGGCGTAGAAGACAACGCCGCCGGCATCGGTATCTTCCCAGTACACGCTGGCGGTGGCAGAAGGCGGGGGCCGAGACTGACTCGGTGTTTGGTGCAGCGGTCGGCGAGGCGGTTGGCTCCGCTTTCGGCACGTCTGGCAGGCTCATCGCGTCGCGGTCATGGCAACGGCAATTATGCCGGCGCGGTCTGTGTGCTCTGCTGCCAGTGCCTCTACGGCAGCGCCTTGCGGTAGACCGGCCCCCACTGCGGATGGCCGGCCTCGGAGCGGTTAAGCACGAAGCCCGGGTCGGCTGCACGCGCGGCGCGAAAGGCCGCTTCGCAGGCGGCCACACGTGCGCTGGTACAGGTGATGAAGGCCAGCAGCTTGTGGGCACTGGCGCGGTCACGCGGGCTGGCCAGGCCGGCTTGCAGAGCTTGGCGCAACGCGCTTTCGGCGGCGCTGTATTGGCCGTCGTCGTAAGCGCGGATGCCGTCAATGAGCGCGCGCTCGGCAGGCCGCTCCATCAACTCCGCCAGGCCGATGGCCGGGCTTGCAGCAACGGGTGCAGACGGCGGCATGGCGCAGCCGATCAGCAGGCAGGCGGTACAGGCCGCGACGGTGGGCGAACGCAGGCGCGAAGTCAGGTGCGAACGCAGGCGCGAACGCATGTGCAAACTCACTTGCAAACTCATGCCCCAACTTAGCGCCGAACGCAGGGCCGACCTCAGCGCTGGTTGCATGGTCGACTTCAAGGTCGACAACAGAGCCGATCGCATCCCGGTCCCTGCATGGCGTCTTCTGTTCATGGTGTGAAGCGGTGGCGTACGGTGGTGGCCTTGTCGGCCTGAACCTGCACGGTGGTGGTGAACGGCGGGAAGTCGTCGTTGCGCACAGTGACCGTGTGCTGGCCTTCGGGCAACGACAGGCGGGTCAGCGGCGGCGCAATGCCGACCTGCCTGCCGTTGACTTCCACCTGGCCCCAAGGGCTGATGGCCAGCTTCACGCTGCCGGTGCCTTTGGCCGGCGTGGCACCTGCTGCAGCCGCCGCTGCGCTGTTGTCGCGGCGCTGCGCGGGTTGTGGCTGGGGTGCCGGGCTGGCACGCGCCGCGGGTGAAGCCGCTGCCGAGCGTGCAACCTTGGGATCGGGTGCGGGCGCGGGTGTGAGCAAAGGCGCAGACGCAGGCGCGGCGGCCGCGGGCAAGTCAGCGATCGAAGGCGCAGTAGCGGTGTCCGCCAGGACAGCGCCGGCAGCCGCGGGCAGCACGGTCTGCGGCTCAGACGGCAGCGCAGCCTCGGCCCCCGGCGCGGTGGGCGCAACGGCGGGCGATGCGGGCGGCGGCTCG
>JAJAZC010000016.1 GCA_026785885.1 Rubrivivax sp. | reverse complement strand
GGACAAGCCCGATGTGGATGTCATCGAGGGCGTGAGCCCCGCCATCGGCATCGAGCAGAAGGCCACCTCGCACAACCCGCGCAGCACGGTCGGCACCATCACTGAGATTCACGACTACCTGCGCCTGCTGTACGCCCGCGCCGGCACGCCCTACTGCCCCGACCACGCGCTGCCGCTGCAGGCACAGAGCGTGGCGCAAATGGTAGACGCCGTGCTGGCCCTGCCCGAAGACACGCGGCTGATGGTGCTGGCCCCCGTGGTGCGCGACCGCAAGGGCGAGTTCGAAGACCTCTTTGCCGACATGCAGGCGCGCGGCTACGTGCGCTTTCGTGTCGGTGCCGACGGCAAGCCCGGTGCGGTGGTGGAAGCCGACACTCTGCCCACGCTGAAGAAGAACGAAAAGCACGACATCGATGTCGTCATCGACCGCCTGAAGACGCGCGCCGACATGAAGCAGCGCCTGGCCGAAAGCTTCGAGGCCAGCCTGCGCATTGCCGACGGCCGCGCCATTGCGCTAGAGATGGACAGCGGGAAAGAACACCTCTTCAGCAGCCGCTTCGGCTGCCCCGTGTGCAGCTATTCGCTGAGCGAACTGGAGCCGCGCCTCTTCAGCTTCAACAGCCCCGTGGGCGCCTGCCCGGCCTGCGACGGCCTGGGCCAGGTGACGGTAATGGACCCCGAGCGCGTGGTGGGCTTCCCGAGCCTGAGCCTGGCCGCCGGTGCGGTGAAGGGCTGGGACCGCCGCAATCGCTACACGCACACGCTGCTGGAGGCGGTGGCCGCGCACTACAAGTTCGACGTCGAGACGCCCTTCGAGCAGCTACCCGAAACCGTGCGCCAGGTGCTGCTGTTCGGCAGCGGCAGCGAGGAAGTCGAATTCACCTACGAAGCCGAAAGCGGCAGCAGCGCGGCCAGGGCCGGGCGCAAGGCGCGCGCGGTAAAGCGCAAGCACCCCTTCGAAGGGATCATTCCCAACTTCGAACGCCGCTTCCGCGAAACCGACTCGGCCACCGTGCGCGAAGAACTGGCGCGCTACCAGGCCGCACGCGCCTGCCCGCAGTGCGAAGGTTCACGCCTGCGCCGCGAAGCGCGGCATGTGTTCCTGCAGAACGCCACCGAAGACGGCGTCGTGCACCGCGGCCCCCCCATCTACGAGGTGGAGCACGCCACGTTGGCGAACGCGCTGGCCATCTTCAACAACCTGAAGTTGCAGGGCTCGAAAGCCGAGATCGCCGACAAGATCATGCGAGAAATTCGCAGCCGGCTGCGCTTTCTGAACGATGTCGGCCTGAACTACCTCAGTCTGGACCGCGGCGCCGACACGCTCTCCGGCGGTGAAGCGCAGCGCATCCGCCTGGCCAGCCAGATCGGCAGCGGGCTCTCTGGCGTCATGTACGTGCTGGACGAGCCCAGCATCGGCCTGCACCAGCGCGACAACGAACGCCTCATCGGCACGCTGATGCACCTGCGCGACCTGGGCAACAGCGTGCTCGTGGTGGAACACGACGAAGACATGATCCGCGCCGCCGACCATGTGGTGGACATGGGCCCGGGCGCCGGCGTGCACGGCGGCCGCGTCATGGCGCAAGGCACACCGCAGGAAGTGGCCGACAACCCCGACTCACTCACCGGCCAGTACCTGGCCAAGGTGCTGCGCATCGAAGTCCCCAAGCGGCGGCGCCCGGCCACCGGCTTCGGTGCCGCGCCCTTCCGCCTGAGCATCGTCAATGCACGCGGCAACAACCTGCGCCAACCCAACGGCAGCGGCGTCAGCGTCGACATCCCGGTGGGCTTGCTGACCTGCGTCACGGGCGTCAGCGGCAGCGGCAAGAGCACGCTGATCAACGACACGCTGTACACCGCCGTGGCCAGAAAGCTCTACCAGGCCCACGCCGAGCCGGCCGACCACGACCGCATCGAAGGGCTGGAGCAGTTCGACAAGGTCATCAACGTCGACCAGAGCCCCATCGGCCGCACACCGCGCAGCAACCCGGCCACCTACACCGGCCTCTTCACCCCCATCCGCGAGATGTTTGCCGAAGTACCCGCCGCGCGTGAACGCGGCTATGGCGCGGGGCGCTTCAGCTTCAACGTCAGCGCCAGCAACGGCGGCGGCCGCTGCGAGGCCTGCGAGGGCGACGGCGTCATCAAGGTGGAGATGCACTTCCTGCCCGACGTGTACGTGCCCTGCGACGTGTGCCACGGCGCGCGCTACAACCGCGAGACGCTGGAAATTCTCTATCGCAGTTTGAGCATTCAGCAGGTGCTGAACCTGACGGTGGAAGACGCACACGCCTTCTTCAGCGCCGTGCCCAACATCGCGCGCAAGCTGCGGACGCTGCTGGACGTGGGTCTGGGCTACATCCGCCTGGGCCAGGCCGCGACCACGCTCTCAGGCGGTGAAGCCCAGCGCGTGAAGCTGGCGCTGGAACTGAGCAAGCGCGACACGGGACGCACTCTCTACATCCTGGACGAGCCCACCACGGGCCTGCACTTCCACGACGTGGGCCTGCTGCTGAAGGTGCTGCACCAGCTGCGCGACGCCGGCAACACCATCGTCGTCATCGAGCACAACCT
>JAJAZC010000015.1 GCA_026785885.1 Rubrivivax sp. | reverse complement strand
GATGACGGGATGCTCGCAGCGTCCTGCACCTCACCGCTGTTCGCGCCGTGCTGATGACAGCGAATTTTGCGGCAGGCGGACTTACGTGTTTGCTGAGCCCCGGTGGTGGCTGAAACGGCCGACCCCCAGGCCGGGGCCGCCGGCCTGCGCGGCCAGCAGGCGGTGATCAACGCGCTGCCCTACCACCTGGCGACGCTGGCTGCCACCGCGGCCCGCGAGGCTGGCACCCACTACTTCGACCTCACCGAAGACGTGGCCGCCACGCGCGCCATCAAGCAGATGGCCGAAGGCGCGCCCACCGCCTTCATGCCGCAGTGCGGGCTGGCGCCGGGCTTCATCGGCATCGTCGCGCAGCACCTGTGCCGCGGCTTCGATACGCTGGTCGACGTGAAGATGCGCGTCGGCGCGTTGCCGGCCTTCCCGACCAACAGCCTCAAATACAACCTGACCTGGAGCGTCGACGGCCTGATCAACGAGTACTGCCACCCGTGCGAAGCCATCCGCGGCGGCCGCAGCATCGAGGTGCTGCCGCTGGAGGGCCTGGAGCACTTCAGCCTGGACGGCACCGAGTACGAAGCCTTCAACACCAGCGGTGGCCTGGGCACGCTGTGCGAAACGCTGGCCGGCCGTGTGCAGACGCTCGACTACAAAAGCGTGCGCTACCCCGGCCACTGCGACCTCATGAAAATGCTGCTGGAAGAATTGCAGCTCAACCAGGACATCGAAACGCTCAAGGCCATCATGCGCAAGAGCATTCCCAGCACGATGCAAGACGTGGTGCTGGTGTTCGTGACGGCCAGCGGCATGCGCGATGGCCTGTTGGTGCAGGAGGTCTTCGCCCGCAAGATTTTTGCTGACCGTGACGGCGCCGAGCCGCTGTCGGCGATCCAGATCACGACCGCAGCCGGTGTCTGTGCCGCGGTCGATCTGTTTCGCGAAGGCGCGCTGCCGCAAAGCGGCTTCGTGCGCCAGGAGCAGGTCGAGCTGCCGGCCTTTTTGGCCAACCGCTTCGGGCGCGCCTATCAGCAGAGCCGCCAGGTCGAGAGCATCGGCTGACGCGCGTTCAGCGGGCTCGCAGGTCAGCCCAGCAGCTGCAGCGTGACCCGGTGCGGCCGGGCTTCGGGCCCGGCCAGCGCATGCAGCGCGCTCATGTGGTGGTCGCCGGGCACGGTTTCGCAGGTCGTCACCACGGCATCACCCCAGGCACGGCGGATCAGCTGCGCCCGGCGCCGGAACCCCGCGCTTTCATCCGCGCCGACAAAGGCCGCCAGGCGCCCGCGTTGCGGCGACGGCAGGTGGGCCGGGCTCAGCTGCAGCGCGCACGCGGCGGTGAGATTGAGGTCCGGCGCCAGAAACCGCGCACGGCGCAGCGGCTCCAGGTGATACAGGCCCGACACCGGCACCGCAGCGCGCGCCAGCTGCGGCGGCATGCCAGCGCCAGCGTCGCCGCAACATGCTGACGCCCGATGCGCGCCACTCGGCGCTGCGCATGCGGCTGGTGGACAAGGCCGAGACCATCAGTCGTGAGTCGGTGCGGCCGATGGAGCGAATCGAGGGCATCAAGATTCTGTATGTCGACGGGCTGGGCGGCGGTGGTGGCAGCCGGTGAAGTGCGCATCCGCCAGCGTGCTGTCGGCATCAACTGCTTCGACGTGTATCTGCGCAAAGGCTGGATGCCGCACCTGCTGCCGCTGCCCGGTGTGCTGGGCATGAAGGCGGCCGGCAGCGTGGTGAACGTCGGTGCCGGTGTCACCGGTTTGCTGCCCGGCGACCGTGTGGCCTACCTGTGGCCACGGCCCGGCGCTTACGCCAGCCTGTGCTGCGTGCCGGCCGCGCGCGTGGTGCGGCTACCGGCCGCGGTGGACGACGACGCGGCTGCAGCCGTGCTGCTGAAGCGCTTGACGGCCGGTATGCTGGTGCGCGAGTCGGGGCGTGTGCAACAGGGCACGCGGCTCTTGGTGCGCGCTGCCGCCGGGGGTGCGGGTTGCTGGCGGCGGCCTGGGCGCGGCGGCTCGGCGCCACCGTGATCGGCACCGTCGGCACGGTCGGCAGCGACGACAAGGCCGCGCTGGCGCGCGAGGCCGGCTGCGAGCACGTGATCGTGACGCGCGAGTACCCGTTTGCCGATGCGGTGCAGCGTTTGTGCAGCGGCACCGATGTCATCGTCGACGGCCTCGGCGACGCGGCGCGTCAGCAGGACTTCGATGCACCGGCGCTTTGTGGCCACTGGCTCAGCCTGGGCCTAGCCAGCAGCGCGTTGCAGTCGCTGCACTTCAACTGGCTGGTGAGCAAGTCCATCACCTGTTCACGCCCGGTGGTCTTTGCTTTTGTCGATACGCCCGCATTGGCACGCTACACGCAGCGCCTGCGGGCCGCGTTGGCCGACGGCAGCATCCGGCGCCCGCCGATCGAGCGCTACACGCTGGACGCTGCAGAGCAGCCCGATGCGCGGCTGGAATCGCGCGCCACGTGCGGCGCGCTGATCCGGCGGCCTGATTCAATGACCCACTGATTGACTGATTGACTGATTGACTGATTGACTGATTAGCTGATCCACCAATGCACCGAATCACCCGCAAGGAGCCTGTTGTGATCCACGGCATGAACCACTTCACCATCACGGCCGAGAACCGCGAAGCGACGCTGGCGTTCTATAGCGGCGTTCTGGGCCTGCAACAGGGCGACCGTCCGGACCTCGGATTTTCTGGCGCATGGCTGTATGCCGAAGGCAACCCGCAGGCCGTGCTGCACATCTACTGGGACCGGCCGATGCCCGCCAGCCGCACCGGCGTCATCGACCACATGGCCTTCACCGCCAGCGGCCCGAAGGCTGTGAAAGAGCGCCTGGATGCTGCAGGCATCGCCTACCAGCTGCGGCAGCAGGTGGGCTCCGGCACCTGGCAGCTGTTCAGCACCGATCCCAACGGCGCGCGCGTCGAGCTGGACTTCGATGCCGGCGAATCAGCCTGAAGCCGGAAACCCCGAGGCCCGGTGCTCAAAACACAAGGGCCAACGCCCAATCCCCGCGGCCCAAGGCCCGAAGTTCAGGGCCCGAGGCTCGAATCTCGAGGCCCGAAGCCCGAGTCCCGTCGACGCATCAATCCGCTGACTTCTGCACCCGCGCCGTGATCAGCATCGGGTAGCGGTCGTCGGTGTGGTCCAGCTCGGCCACGTCCAGGTCTTCACAGGCCAGCTCGTGCAAAAAGCCGATGTCCGCCAGCACATTGAAGTGAGCCAGCACCTCCGCCGCGCCTTCGCCAAAAGTACCGCCCAGCAGCCGCTGCACCGACTGCGGCGTGAAGCGCCAGTGTTCGCCCCAGCGCGCGCGGTCGTAGGGGTTGATCTGGCTGATGCCGGGCACTGTCAGCAGCAGCACGCCACCGGGCTCGAGGATGCGGTGCACCGTGGCCACAGCACGCGGCAGATCGAAGATGTACCGCAGCGTCTGCGTGCAGATAAAGGCGTCGAAGTGCGACGTGGGCAATGCTGCGTCATCGGCCAGGTCCGCGGTCCATGTCGCGCCCGGGTGTGCCGGGTCGACGTGCAGCAACGGGGCGGCGTGGACCCGGTTGCCACCGAAGCGGTGCGTGTAGTCGCTGGCAGCGACTTTGAGCACCCGGCCCTGCACGTCGGCCGCGTGGCGGGCGAGAAAGGATTCGATGTAGTCGCGGTCGATCGGCCTGCCGCGGCCGCCACCGAAGCCGCCATGGATGGGGCTCAAGCAGCGAAGCTCGCCCAGGTCAACAGGCAGGCGGGTGGTCTGCGTCGGGCTCATCGCCAGGCGGGGGCAAGCTGCATACCGCGGGGTTGCGCCGTGTGCGCGCACCGGACAAACGCGAAAATGGGACGACGCGCGACACACCCACGACCCACACGCCAAACTCGCGCCATTACTGCGCCATTACTGCGCCGTCACTGCGCCATTACCGCGCCATAACTGCGCCATTACTGCGCCATTACCGCGCCATAACTGCGCCGGCGCTGTGCCATCACCGCGCCATTACTGCGCAATCGCTGCGCCACCCCGCGCGCCTTGTGCGCCAAATTCGCACCCAGCACGCGCAGCTTCAACATCCAACTCGCATACGCAAGACCACCCGATGACCCCCGACCGCTTCACCGCTGCCATCGTCGATCTCGACGGCACGATGCTCGACACCGCCGATGACTTCGTCCAAGCACTGCGCCTCGCGCTGGCCGATCTGGGCCTGCCGCCGGTTGCGCGCGCTTTCGTGCTGCGCACCATCGGCAGGGGCGGTGAGCACCTCATCAAGCAAGTGCTGCAGGAGGTCGGCGCACCGGCCGCTCTGTTCGATGCCGCCTGGCAGGGCTACCAGCACCACTACGCGGCCATCAACGGGCAGCACGCCGTCGTGTACCCCGGAGTGACGTGCGGCCTGCGGGCCTTGCGCGCAGCGGGGCTGCGCCTGGCCTGCGTGACCAACAAGCCCGGCGCTTTCGCGCTGCCGCTGCTGCAGCAAAAAGGGCTGGCCGGTTTCTTCGATCACTGCTTCGGCGGCGACGCCTTTGCACGCAAGAAGCCGGACCCGCTGCCGATCGCCGAAGCCTGCCGTGCGCTGGGCAGCACGCCGGCCTGCACGCTGGTGGTCGGCGACAGCAGCAACGATGCAGCAGCGGCGCGCGCCGCCGGCTGCGCCGTGGTGCTGCTGAGCTATGGCTACAACCACGGCGAGCCGGTGGCCGCGGTAGGTGCCGATGCGGTGATCGACCGGCTGGACGCTCTGCCGGCCTTGCTGCTGCGCCTGTTTGCAGCGTCGTCTGCAGCGTCGTCTGCAGCGTCGGGTGCTGCGTCGGGTGCTGCGTCGGGTGCTGGGTCATGTGGCGCGTCATCCGCCGCGGCGACTTCTGGGCCGGGGCGCCGCCCGCCGTT
>JAJAZC010000014.1 GCA_026785885.1 Rubrivivax sp. | reverse complement strand
GCTGCTGCGTTTGCGTTTGCGTTTGCGTTTGCGGTTGCGTTTGCGGCTGCGGCTGCGGCTGCGGTTGCGATTGCGGCTGCTGCTGCTGCTGCTGCTGCGTTTGCGATTACGTTTGCGGCTGCGGCTGCGATTGCGGTTGCGTTTGCGTTTGCGTTTGCGTTTGCGGTTGCTGCTGCTGCTGCTGCTGCTGCTGCTGCTGCTGCTGCTGCTGCTGCTGCTGCTGCTGCTGCTGCTGCTGCTGCTGCTGCCGCCGTTGGCGCAGTCGCAGTCAAAGTCGCAGTCGCAGTGACTGACACGGGCGCTGGCGCAGCCGCAGCTGCAGCTGCAGCCGCAGCTGCAGTCGCCGTCGACGTTGCAGTCGCGGCCACCGATACTGGTTTGAGCGCACGCAAGGACACGCAGATCCGGGCCCAGTTCACATCGGCCTCGCGCATCCGCACAACGTCGCCGCGTACGGAGCGCACGCCTGCGTCGCGCAAGCGTTTGACGGCCGCAATGAGCGCCTCGGGTGCCGCGTGCGCCAGCACCAGCACCGGCGGGCCACTGCCGGCAGCTGCGGCATCGCGCGGCCTCAACCAAGGCCGCAGATTGCCAGGCAGGCCAGCCATGTCCGATGCCGACAGCAGCAGCACCAGCAAGTCCAGCTGCGCCAGCAGCGGCGACATGGCCGCCGTGCAGCCTGCCTCGCCGCCGAGTGCCATCACCCGTAGCGCGCCGAGCTGCGGGTCCTTAAGGTCCACATAGTCGATGACGGCACTTCGGGGACTGTCACGACCCCACTCGGTCAACCGGGCGCAGCGCAACTCGCCTTCGCCGGGTGGCCTCAAGTGCTGCACGATGGCGGCGTCCCACAAACCACCTGGGTGAACCAGGGCCACGCGCAAGACACCAGGGCGCGGTGCAGCCGGGTCGGCCGGCGTGGCGCTGGGTACCAGCACCAGCTCGACGAGGTCGGCCGTGCTCGCCGTCGGGTCGCAGGCCAGCTGGTTGTGCAGCCGCTCGAAGCGCTCGGAGGTCGCCGCCATGGGCTCGGCGCGCTCGATCATCAACGTCGTCCAGGCCTCGAACACCGTGCCGTCCACAGGCCTGGACTGCGTCTGGCGCACGTTGGTGTGCCGGGGGTCGCGGGCTATGCGCTCGTACAGTGCGGCAACAGCCTCGGCCGGGCCGTCCATGACCTGCAGGAAGTGTCCGTTGGCCGCCAGCAGCAGCCCCGTGACCTCCGTGATCGGGTTGGCCTGAGCGGCATGGTCGGCGATGCTGCGCGTCAGGGCGCACCAGTCAGCGTCCGTGTCGGCACAGCGGCTGGTGTACAGGACACGTTGCAGCGGCCTGCGCTTGGATTGGCTCATGAACCCGGAATGCGGCCGGCTCGCTGGCGCTGCGGGTTGGCCGGGGTTGTCAAATTACGAGTTCACGCTCGACGTCCTGGCACTTGCGCCGCGCCAGCGCCAGATTGGCCTTGGCGCGATCGAGAACGAAGTAGACGAAGACGGCTTCCTTGCGCGGATACGGGCGAATGATGTGGTAGTGCTTGCCCAACGTGATGAGGAGGTCCTCGATCGTGTCGTTCAGGCCGAGCTGGCGCATCACCTTCAGCTTGGCGCGAACCACTTCACTGTTACCGGCCGCTGCCACCTCCAAATCGACACCTGTGCAATGGAGCCCAGCATCATGCCGCTGGCGCCATCGACGACCGCCGCACACAAAGCTCCGTCGACGCTCATCAGTTCATCCAGAGAGGTTTTGATATTGGCCATGCAGGCTCCTGTTTGTTGGTGTGGACAGCAAGCTGCGACATTGCGCTTACGTCCTGGACTATCGGCAATCGCCGCGACATCGTGAGCCCCGACGGCGCGCAGTCAGAGCTTTCCTGCCAGCCGCTGCGCGATCTGCCGCACCGCGTGCTGCCAGTGCTGCCAGTCGACACCGCGCTCGTCGGCGATGCACGCCAACACCAGCGCCGACCCCGTGCCCAGCGGCAACAAGACCAACTTGCCCAGGCGGTGGTGCATGACCACCGCGCCCAATTCGCCCAGTTCCTCGAAGTGGTTGCGGATGCGGCCGTGCAAGCGCCAGTACTCGACGGCGGCTTCCCACTGTGCCTCCGCCCCGCGTGCGCCAGCGGCGTGCAGCACCATGCCGTTGTCGGTGTCAATCACGGCGCAGCCCTTGACGCCCGGTGCGGCGCATAGCGTGTTCAGTTCCTGGGCGAGTGCGTGTGCAAGCATGTCGTGGGACTCCAAGCGGAGATATCGGCCGCTGAGCGGCGCAATGAAGCGCCAGCGGTCGCGCCTTTGCCGATAGCCGTACGTTCAGCGCGCTTGGCGCCGTCAGGCGCCCGTCAGCGCCGTCAGCGCTGCAGCCGCACGGTGCCGCTGCCGCTGCTGCTTCCACGACCCCGGCGCAGTGTCTGCTTGTGCTGGCCTTGGGCGCTGACGACCTGCACATCGATGCGGTTGATGCGGTTGATGCGCCCGAAGGGCTCGAACAGTTTCAGCTCCAGCGCGGCCAGGCGCTCGGGTGCGGCGCATTGGAAGTCGACGCTGGCTTCGAGGTCGGCATGCGCATCGCTGCCGGGTTTGGCGCGTGCTGTGCTCTCGGCTGCGGCGGCCTGCAAGGTGGCGGCCTGCACTTCAACGCGGCTTTGCGTGCACTGCGCTGCTGCGCCGGGTTGCAGCCAGGCCTGCGGTCGGCCGATCAGCGCCAGCATGGCGCTGATCGGGGTTGCGCTGCGCTTCGGTGCGCGGGCGGTGCTCGAAGCCCAGCACGCTGTCCAGCGGCGCTTGCAGCTGCACGCTGAGCCGTCCGCCCTGAACACCACGTTGAGCGCGACGAAGCCGTGCACGTGCGCGCGGTGCTGCGCCAGCGCAGTTGCGGGCAGGCAGGCAGCGGCTACGGCCAGCGCCATCGTCATGGCCCGCATCGGTTGACGCACCGATCCACGCACCGATCCACGCATCGGTTCGCACATCGGTCCGCACGTCGGTTCGCGCATCGGTTCGCGCATCGGTTCGCGCATCGGTTCGCGCATCGGTTCGCGCATCGGTTCGCGCTTTAGTTCGCGCTTTAGTTCGCGGATCACTCCGCACAACACTTCGTACATCCCTTCGCGCATCAGTCGACCTTCGCGCCCGAGGCCTTGACGACCTGCGCCCACTTGGCCGTCTCGGCAGCGATGAAGCGCGTGAAGTCCTCCGGCGCCATGCCGCTGGGAATGGCGCCTTGCGACAGCAGCCGCTCTTTCATCGCCGCTGTTGCCAGCGCGCGCGCAGTTTCCTGCTGCACACGCGCGACGATGTCGGCTGCGGTGCCGGCCGGTGCCAACAGGCCGAACCAGGAGCTGGCCTCGTAGCGCTGCAGCGGGGCGCCGCCGGCTTCGGCCACGGTCGGCACCTCGGGCAACGCGCCGGATCGCGCCGCGCTGGTCACCGCCAGTGCTTTCAGGCGGCCGCTCTTGATGTGCGGCAGTGCGCTGGGCAGGTTGTCGAACATCAGGTCGACGTTGCCGGCCATCAGGTCGATCAGCGCCGGGCCGGAGCCGCGGTACGGCAGGTGCAGCATGAAGGTGCCGGTGAAGCTTTTGAACAGCTCGCCGGCCAGGTGGATGCTGGTGCCGTTGCCCGAGCTGGCCATGTTGAGCCGGCCCGGGTTGGCCTTGAGCGCGCGCACCAGGTCGGTCACCGTTTCGACCTTCAGGCGCTGCGCCGCGGCCGGGTTGATGACCAGCACGTTGGGCACGCCGGCCACCAGCGTGATGGGCGCGAAGTCCCGCGCCGCGTCGTACGGCATCTTTGGGTACAGGCTGGGGTTGATGGCATGGGTGCCGACCGTGCCCATCAGCAGCGTGTAGCCGTCGGCCGGCGCTTTGGCGACCTCGGCCGCGCCGGTGTTGCCGCCGGCGCCGGGTTTGTTGTCGACGACCACGGCCTGCCCAAACGCGCGCTGCAGCTCAGGCGCCAGCGCGCGCGCCAGGATGTCGGTGGTGCCACTGGCCGCAAAGGGCACGACGATGCGCACCGGCTTGGTCGGCCAGGCGCCTTGCGCGTGGGCTGGTGATGACAGCACGGCGGGCGTGAAAGCAGCGGCTGCTATCCATTGGCGGCGGGTCAGCGTCATGGCGTGCGGCACCTTCTCAGGTGCGGTCTGTCGGGCGTGCGAGTGTGCCGATGCGGGGCGGCCGCCGGCAGCGGGGCCAACCCGACGCCCGGCCGGTGGCAGGGGCAACGAGGCTGTGTGCGCTGACCGGGACGACAGGTCGTCGAGCGACGCGACGCGGCTCGGCTCGGCTCGGCTCGGCGCAAATGCAACGCAATGCAGCGCAGTGCGGTGCAGTGCAGTGCAGCGCCCTACACCGCAGCGCAGCGCTACAGCTTCAGCTCCAGCCGCAGCTGCCAGTTGATGGTGTTCGGCACGAATGCTTGCGCGGTGCTGCGCTCGTTGGCACCGCTTTGCACATTGCGGCCGTCGGTCACGGTGGTGGTGACGTAGTCGCGCGGGTCGAGGTTGGTGCCCAGCACGCGCAGGCCCACCGTCGGGCTTACGGTCCACAACAGGTAGCCGTCCCACACCCGCTTGGTGCTGACGGTGACGGTCTGGTCGGTGTCCAGCCGCGTCGTGTAGCCGGGCAGCCAGTTCAGGTTGCCGCCGAGTGTCAGCGGCATGCTGCGCAACCTGTAATCGGCACCCAGGTTGCCGCTGGCTTTGGCTTGCTGATCGAGCCGGTTGTCGGGGCCGGGCACGCTGCTGACGCGGCTGCTGTACAGGCTCAAGTTGCTGCGCAGCTCCACCGGCAGGCTGCCTTCGATGAGCTGGTCGAGCCGGAGCTTGGCCTCCAGCTCGATGCCCGAGGTGCTGGCGTCACCGATGTTGCGCTGGCGGCGCACGTAGCGGTTGAAGGTGCTCCAGGGCACGTCTTCCAGCGCCGTCTGGCTGCGGATCAGGTTGCTGATGCGGCGCACAAACAGGTTGGCGCTGAGCACGCCGCCGCCGCTCAGGTAGCGCTCGATGGCCAGGTCGATGCCGCTGGCCAGCTCGGGCTTCAGCGCTGCGTTACCGGCGCTGTCCGGGTAGGTTTCGCGGTTGGGCTGATCGACCGGGCTGATTGGGAATTCGCGGTTGATCATGGGCCGCGCGATCAACGCGCCCAGCGGCGGGTTGCGGTAGCTGCGCGTCAGGCTGATGCGCAACTGGTCGCGGCTTTTCGGGTCGGGTTTCCAGACCGCGTGCACCAGCGGCGTCCAGACGCTGCTGCGGTTGCTGGGGCGCTGACCCTGGCCGCTGTCGCCGCGGGTGGTGATGCCTTCCCAGCGCAGGCCCGCATGCAAGCCCCAGTCGGGCGTCGGCTGCCACTCATCTTGAAGGTAAGCTGCTACACGTAATGAGCTGGCCTTGAGGTTGTCGCCGAAGTCGGCCAGCTCGGGGATCGAGACCCGCGTTTCGTCACGCGCCACGGCTTCGAGTTCGGCGCCGGCGACCAGGCTGTGCTCGGGCGGAGTGCGGATGGCCGGCGTGGGGCCGGGGATGCTGTTGCTGTTGCTGTTGCTGTTGCTGTTGCTGTTGCTGTTGCTGTTGCTGTTGCTGCGGCCGGTGCCGCTGTTGCCGCTGTTGCCGCCGGTGCCGCTGTTGCCACCCCCACCGCCGCCGGCCAGGCCGCTGCCTTTCAGCGTCAGGCTCAACGATTTTTCGCGCGTGCTGGCGCGATCACTGAAGCTGCGCAGCGGCAACGCGCTGACGTTCGAGAACTCGTTGCGCAAGCTGTCGCTGCGGCTTTGCCACAGGCCACCGGTGGCGTTGGTTTCCAGCCGCACGTCGGCCACGCGCTGGCGCCACATCAAGCCCAGCCGGCCGTTGGTAAAGCGGCTGTCGGCCGCCGTGGTGCCGGTGTCGAGCAGCGGCGGCGTGCTGGCCTGGCGCAGCGTCTGCACCAGGCTAAAGCGGTTGTCGCTGTGGGCCCCACTGTGGAAGACCGATGGCATCAGCGACAGCGCATCGTTCTGTTCGTTCAGGCGCCACAACAGCCGGCCGCCGAGGTTGAGGCCCGTGCGGCGATCGTCGCTGTTGCCTTGGCCGCTGCGCGCTTCGACCACGGTGGCGGGGTCGGTGTTGTCGACTCGGGTGGTGCTGCGGCTCTCGCCGATGCGGTGGCTCTTGAAGGCGCCGGCGTTGACGGTGTAGGTCAACGGCCCGCTGCTGTCGTTGTGGCTCCAGTTCAGGCCCGGCGAGACCGCGCCGTTGTCGACGCCGAAGCCGATGCGCAAGTCGTTCAGGCGCACCTTGAAGCCTTCGCGCGTGATGATGTTGATGGTGCCGGCGATGGCCCGCGCGCCGGTTTCGGCCGTCGGCGCGCGCAAGATTTCGATGCGCTCGATCTGCTCCGGCGTCAGGCTTTCCAGGCTGAAGCCGGGCGGCACGCGCTGGCCGTCGAT
>JAJAZC010000013.1 GCA_026785885.1 Rubrivivax sp. | reverse complement strand
GGGTAGGGTTGCGGCCCGAGCCAGTGCATGTTGGGCCGCTGCGGCAACGCCTGCGGGTCGATCTTCGACACCGGGCCGGTTATCAAAAACTGCCACTGCGGGCGGGCGTCTGCCAGCGCAGCCAGCAGCGGCAGATCCAGACGTTCATCGATGGCACCGGCGTAACCGGCCCGCACGCCGCCTTCGCGCAGCGGCGGCAGCCGTCCGATCAACCCGGCCGCCTCCTCATAGGCCCAGCCGCCGCCCGGGCTTCGGGCCGCGAAGTCGGGGTCGACCCTGTTGAGCAACAAACTCAACGGCGGATGCCGACATGGCCCGGCGGCCGCCGCGCGGGCCGTGGCCAACGCCGGGCTGGTTACGAAGACACGGTCGGCCGCAGCCAGCAGCGCGGCTTCGAGCTTGAGCAACTCGCGCGGCGCGCCGCTGAAGCCGCTCAGCTCATCGGCACAGTCATAAATTACCGAGCCCGGCTGCAAGGCCTGCGCCAGTGGCCAGGCCATCGGCGTCGTGAGCCATGCCAGCGGCCGCTGCAGGCACTGGGCAGCCAGCCAGGGCGCCAGCAGTGCTTGCAAATCGGGCTGTTGCGCAGCGCAAAAACCCGGTCCAGCCAATCCGGCCGGTCGACCAGCGAATAAACACACACGCCCTGTACCGCCACGCCATGCGCCCGCGCCGCGCGCACCTCACCGGCCACCTCGTGCAGCCATTCGGCCCGGCCGGCGCCGACGTGGCTGGTCTCGCCGACGACGACCGGGCAGTTGTAGCGCTGTGCTGCTTCAGCCAACAGGCTGCGCAGCGGCATGCGGCGCGGATCGCGCTCATGCCACAGGAGGCGCGCTTCGGTCTGCACCTCCCATTGGCTGGTGTGATGGTGGTTGGCGCCGATTAGATCCAGCCACTGCGGCGCGCCGCCCAGCGCCGGCTCCAGCCGCCCGGCCAGCAGGTCCCAAGCCTGACCCAGCCAGCTGCGCACCTATTGCGGCAGCGCCGCCAGGTCAGGCCGGTCGCGCGGGGCCACGAGATGCACGACATGCACGACGGGCTCGACGTGCAGAAAGCGCACCCGCGAATCGACCTCGCGCATCGCCTGCATGGCCGCCAGCGCAGCGCGCACCAGGCGGCGCTTGACGGCGTAACCGCTGTGGGCCGAACTCTCGTCGCCGGCAAACGGGCCGTCCTGTGGCGCGCGGTCGCGCAGCAGGCCGGTTTGGCACGCTGCCCAGGCCACGAAGCCGATCTCGTTGACCGGCGTGATTACCAGCGGGCGTGACGACAGCGGCGCCAGCTCCTGCACGACGCGATGAGCAAAACGGGCCAGGCGCGGAATCAGCCGGACGTCATGCAGGCTCGGATCGCCCGGCGTGCCGTAATGCACCAGCTTCTACAGCACCTGCAGACCGTGCCGCTCAGCGCTGGCCTGAATGCGCTTGGCGCGGCGCAGGTCGATGGCGCCACCAAGCGCTTCGGCCAGCCGCCAGCCCATGCTTTCACGTACCGCCGACAAGCCGGCCTGCGAAGCACGGCGGTGGTCTTCTTCCGGGCGCTCCAGGTGCCCGCTGTCGAGCACGAGATCCAGCGCCTGGCCGTGGCCGTTGACGTGGTCTGCACCTTTGTAGCCGCCCATCCGGAAGCCGCCCCACGGACTACCGGTGCCGGCTTGGCGACTGGCCTGGGTTGGTTCTACCGGCTCGGCAGCGAAAGTCGCAGTGGGGACTGGAGCAGTCGGGGCAGCGGTCGGTGCAGAAGTCAGTGCAGCAGTAGGTGCAGCGGTAGGTGCAGCAGTCGGTGGAGCAGTCGGTGCAGCGCCCGTCGCCGGGCTCATACAACCAGGCCCAACGCACGCTCGACCTGGCCGCACAAGGTGTGGCCGATGAAGATGTGCGCCTCTTGAATGCGGGCCGTGTCGTCGTGCGGGACGACGATGGCGCGGTCGGCCAGCACGCGAGCGCCACCGCCGTCCTGGCCCAGCAAAGCCACGCTGGCCACGCCCAGGCTGCCGGCCATCGCCAGGCCACGCAAGACGTTGGGCGAGCGGCCTGAAGTCGACAAGGCAACCACACAGTCGCCGGGCCGCGCATGGGCTTGCAGCTGGCGCGCGAAGACTTCATCGAAACCGTAGTCGTTGGCGATGGCGGTGAGCGTGGCCCCGTCGGCGCACAGGGCCGTGGCCGGCAACGGCGCGCGCTCGCGCTTCAAACGGCCGTTGAACTCAGCAGCCAGGTGCAGGCTGTCGGACGCCGAACCGCCGTTGCCCATGAAGTACAGCCTTCCGCCGCGGTGCAGGCAATCGGCCATCAACACGGCCGCTTGCCCGACTGCAGGGCGCAAGCCGTCCAGCACCGCGAACAGCCGGCGATGCTGCAGCAGGTTGGATTCGAACAGTGCGTCCAGTGGCAACGGCACCGCACTGCGCGATGGCGGTTGGTCCGCACCGGAAGCGCGACCATCACCGGGCGCCAAACCCCGGCCGGCCGTGGCCGGCCCACCATTCAAGTGATCGTCCGGCTTCATGCGGCCGCCTGTGCCTGTGCCTGTGCCTGTGCCTGTGCCTGTGCCTGTGCCAGTGCCTGTGCCTGTGCCTGTGTCGGTGCCTGTGTCTGTGCCGACACGCCGTTCAACTCGGCCGGCGTCACCACCGCGGTGCCGAACTTGCCCACCACGATGGCTGCTGCCCGATTGGACTCGGCCACCGCATCAGCCAGCGGCGCGCCGCGGGCGAGCGCCGCCGCCAAGGCTGCCAGCACCGTATCGCCGGCCCCGCTGACGTCGTAGACCTCGCGCGCTTGTGCGGCAACCCGCTGCGGCGCGCGGTTGGGGCTGTACAGCACCATGCCGCGCTCACCGCGCGTGACCAGTAAATGCTCGATTTCCAAACTGCTGCGCAACGTGGCCATGCGGCGGTCCAGATCGGCCTCATCCGTCGCCAGGCCGGCCACCGCTGAAGCTTCGGCTTCGTTGGGTTTGAGCAGCCAGGCACCGCGGTAGCGTGTGAAGTCCTGCCCCTTGGGATCGACCAGCACACGGCAGCCCGCCGACGCGGCGCGGGCGATCAACGCGCTGCAATCACCCAACGCGCCCTTGGCGTAGTCCGACAGCAGCAGCCAGCGGTGCTGTGGTAACAGTGCGGTGACACGCTCGGCCAAAGCCAGCGCCAGTGCAGCCGGCGCCGCGGTTTCGATGTCCACACGCAGCAACTGCTGACGGCGGCACACGGCACGAATTTTCTGCGTCGTCGTGCAGCCCGGGCCGCTGAGGCCAATCAACTCGACGCCCGCTTCGCGCAGCAGCCGCGCCAGCAGGCGGCCGGCTTCATCGTCGCCGATCAGCGTCGCCAGCGTCGGCGCGCACTGCAGCGCACACAAATTAATCGCGACGTTGGCAGCACCGCCGGGGCGCTGCCATTCGCCGGCCAGGCGCAGCACGGGCACCGGCGCTTCCGGCGAAATGCGATCTACCGAGCCGTCCCAATACCGATCGAGCATGCTGTCGCCAACGACGAGGATCGGCGCTGGACGCACGCCCGGATATGCTGACGGGCCGGCCATCAGGGTTCGATCCATGCCGAGGCGGCTACCGGCTGCGACAGCGTGCCCAGCTGCGGCCACGGTCTGCGCACACGCTCGACGAGTGCGGTGGTCGACAGCGCAGGTAGGCGCGGCACGATGACGGTACGGCCACCCCACTCGCGCATCAGCGCGGCTTCGGCCAGGCGGCTTTCGTCGTAATCGCCACCCTTGACGTAAACATCGGGGCGCAGCGCGCAAATCAGCGCCAGCGGCTTGTCTTCATCGAACACGAGCACGGCGCTGACCGAGGCCAGCGCAGCGATGACGCTGGCACGGTCGGCCGCGTTATTGATCGGCCTGCCCGGGGCCTTGCGCAAGCGGCGCGTCGACGCGTCGCTGTTGACGCCGACCACCAGCGAAGCGCCCTGCTCGCGCGCAGCTTGCAAGCAAGCCACATGGCCGGCGTGCAGCAAATCGAATACGCCGTTGGTAAAGACCAGCGGCCGCGGCAACGTGTCGCGCAAACGCGCCAACGCGGGTGCGATGACCATCCCGGCACAGGACGCCGCGCTGGTGACGACCGGATGCGGGGCGCCCATCGCGGCGTGCACGGTAGTCAATGCAGAACCCGGTCGCGGCCGCGGGCGGCGGCAGAGTATGCATGCCGTGCAGCCCGGTCATCCTGTGCATGCCATGAAACCCATACGTCCGACACATCCGGAACCATGGGGTCCTGCACCGGCACATGCTGGCCTGGATCGGGCGGCTCGATGATCTCAGGCGGCTGCTCGAGCGGCGGAATCTCGGTGGGCGTGCCGGGCGGTGGATTCGGGTGCGGCGTGGGCGGCAGGGGCACCACATCGGGCGCCGGCTGCGGCACGTCAACGGCCTGCAGCGCACGGGCCGGGTTGTTCATCATCGGGCTCATCGTCGGCACTCCTTCTGAAGCCGCGGCGCGGCAAGGCGCATACCCAGCGCAACGATGACGCCATGCGTCTTGAGCGGTCGTGGCTGGTTCGCATTGCGACGCCCGCGCAGTGGCGGCAAGAGTTACGGCAATCCGCTCAGCCGCAGCTGTGCAGCAGACCGCGGCGCGACACGGAGCGCCGACAGCGAGCCCCCGTGCGTCAAGACCAGGAATGCCGCTTGCAGTGGGGCGGCATGAGACCTTCGTACAGAAACCTGTTTCCAGCTGCGGCGGCGTCTTCATCGGCCACCGGCTTCGACACGCTCGTGGTCGGTGCTGGTTTTGCGGGCAGCGTGATGGCCGAGCGGCTGGCTTCGCAGGCCGGCCAGCGGGTGCTGGTGGTGGACCAGCGGCCGCACATCGGTGGCAACGCTTATGACCGCTACGACGACGCCGGTGTGCTCGTGCACCCGTACGGCCCGCATATCTTCCACACCAATTCGGCCGATGTATTCGAGTACCTGTCGCGCTTCACTTCGTGGCGGCCTTATCAGCACCGCGTGCTGGCCAGCGTCGACGGGCAGTTGCTGCCGATTCCGATCAACCTAAATACGGTGAACCGGCTGTACGGCTTGCAGCTAACGAGCTTTGAGCTCGACGCGTTTTTTGACAAGGTGGCCGAGAAGGTCGACCGCGTCCGGACCTCGGAAGATGTCGTGGTGTCGCGCGTCGGCCGGGACTTGTACGACAAGTTCTTTCGCGGCTATACGCGCAAGCAGTGGGGGCTGGACCCGTCGGAGCTGGACGCCAGTGTCATGGCGCGCGTGCCCACCCGCACCAACCGCGACGACCGCTACTTCACCGACACCTACCAAGCCATGCCCCTGCACGGCTACACGCGGATGTTCGAGAAGATGCTGGCGCACCCGCGCATCCACGTCATGCTCGGTACCGACTACCGCGACATCGTCCACCATGTGCCGTGGAAGCACATGGTGTATACCGGGCGCATCGACGCGTTCTTCGAGTACCGCCACGGCCGGCTGCCCTACCGCAGCCTGGAGTTTCAGCACGTCACGGTGCAGCCACCGCAAGGTCAGGCGCATGTGCTGCCGGTAGGTACGGTCAACCACCCCAACGATCACCTATACACCCGCGTGACCGAATTCAAGCACCTGACCGGGCAGCGCCACGAAGCCACGTCGCTGGTTTACGAGCACCCGCGCGCCGAAGGCGACCCGTACTACCCGGTGCCGCGGCCGGAAAACACGGCGCTGTTCCGCCGCTACGAAAGCGAAGCCGAACCTATCGGCGACGTCACCTTCGTCGGCCGCCTGGCCAGCTACAAGTACTACAACATGGACCAGGTGGTGGCGCAGGCGCTGGCCACCTTCAAGCGCTTGGTGCCGCTGTGACTTTGCCGGCCGGGCCCGCAAGACCACCGGCGCCGCAGGTGCCGCCCGATGACACGCCGCTGAGCGAATCAACTGCCGGGGAAGAAGACCCGGGCGCTGCGTTGGACGAGCCGGCTGTAATGCCCACGCCGCCTGTGCCTTTACCGCCGCCTGTACCGCCGCCTGTACCGCCGCCTGTACCGCCGCCTGTACCGCCGCCTGTACCGCCGCTTGTACCGCCGCTTGCACCACCTACGGCGCCGGTAGCGCCCCCAGAGCC
>JAJAZC010000012.1 GCA_026785885.1 Rubrivivax sp. | reverse complement strand
GTGGACATCATGAACGGCCAGCGCGTGCAGGCCCTCGACGCCGCGCCGTACCCCGGCGCGCTGATCACGGTGACGCTTGCCAACGGCGCCGCGCTGAAGGCCAAGAGCCTGGTGCTGGCCACCGGCGCGCGCTGGCGCAATGTCAACGTGCCAGGCGAAGCCGAGTACCGCAACAAGGGCGTGGCCTACTGCCCGCACTGCGACGGGCCGCTGTACAAGGGCCAGCGCGTGGCGGTCATCGGCGGCGGCAATTCGGGTGTCGAAGCCGCCATCGATCTGGCCGGCATCGTGCAGCACGTGACCTTGGTCGAGTTTGCCGATCAGCTCAAGGCCGACGCCGTGCTCGTCAACAAGCTGCTGAGCCTGCCCAACGTGGCCGTGCACGTCAACGCACAAACCACCGAGATCACCGGCGACGGCAACAAGGTCGACGGCCTGATCTACAAGGACCGTGCCAAGGGTGAGTCACACCGCGTGCCGCTGGCCGGCGTGTTCGTGCAGATCGGCCTGGTGCCCAACACCGAGTGGCTGCGCGGCACGGTGGCGCTCAGCAAACACGGCGAAATCCTGATCGACGAGCGCTGTGCCACCAGCCTGCCGGGCGTCTTTGCCGCCGGTGACGTGACGACCGTGCCCTACAAGCAGATCATCATCGCCAGCGGTGAGGGCTCCAAGGCGGCGCTGTCGGCCTTCGACTACCTGATTCGCAGCCCGTTGCCCCTGGCTGCCTAACTGCTTGACTGGCTGACTGGCTGACTGACTGACTGACTGACTGACCGACTGCCTGAACTGCGGCGCAACCCAAGGCGCAGTCGGGTTGCCTCATCAAGGTGCCACACACAGGCAGTGCACCCGGGTCACGAAGGGTGCGTGCTCTTCGCTGATGTCGGTGAGCCAGGCCAGATCGCCGGCCAGCTGCTGGGCCACCGCAGACAGCGGGCCGGCCCCCAGCATCAGCGCCTGCAGTCGCGCAGCCGTGCTGCCATCCAGCGCCGGTAACAGGGCAGCCGCGGCCTGCGTCACGCCCAGGCGGTCCAGCCACAGCTGCAGTTGCCCTGGCCGTGCTTCGATGTACTGGACACGCGGCGCGGCGCCCAGCTTGGCAAGCCGCGCGGCCGAGGCCACGGCGTCGCCCAGGCCGCCGAGCCGATCCACCAGGCCGCGGTCGAGCGCGTCCTTGCCGGTCCAGACACGGCCTTGCGCCAGCGCGTCGATCTTGTCCGGCGTGCTTTTGCGCGCCGTGGCCACCAGTGTCGTGAATTGCCGGTAAGCGTCGTCGACCATGCTTTGCACCAGCTGCACGAAGCGCGGGTCGGGCGCGCGCCGCGGGTCGCCCTGGCCGGTGAGCCAGGTGGTGTTGACGCCGCCGGTGCGGATGCCCAGCTTGTCCATCGCGCCCTGCACGTTGGGCATCAGGCCGATGACGCCAATGCTGCCGGTGATGGTGGCCTCATCTGCGATGACTTCGTCGGCCGCCATGCTGATCCAGTAGCCGCCCGATGCGGCCAGCCCTGCCATGCTGACGACCACCGGCTTGCCGGCGCTGCGTGTCAATTCCAGCTCGCGCCGCACGAGCTCAGACCCGAACGGGCTGCCGCCGGGTGAATCGACCCGCACCACGATGGCTTTGACACGCGCGTCTTCTCTGGCCCGGCGCACCAGCTCTGCGGTCGACAGGCCACCGATGCTGCCCGGCCCTGCGCGGCCGTCGCTGATGTTGCCCTGCGCGACGATCACGCCCACCGCGTCGCCGTCGCGCCGGGGTTGCAGCCGCGCCAGATAGCCGTGGATGTCGATCTGCGTAAACGTCTTGCCGGCTTCGTCGCGCGCGCCGCGCGCGATCAGCAGCGCGCGCATTTCGTCGCGGGTCTTCAGCGCATCGACCCACTTCTGCTGCACAGCCCAGCGGGCCGGATTGCCCTGCACCGCTTCCAGGCTGGCCGGCAGCGATTCGATGCTCTGCGCGATGCTGCCAGCGGGCAGCTTGCGCGCCGTCTCGACCGTACCGGTGTAGCTGGCCCACAGCCCGTTCCACAGCGCCGATTCCGACTCCAGCGTCTCGGGTGAAGGGCCGTCGGCAACAAAAGTCTCGGCGGCGTTTTTGTACTTGCCGGCGCGCAGCACATTGGCGCTGATGCCCAGCTTGTCGAACAGCGTCTTGTAGTAGGCCCGGTGGCGGCCATAACCGTCGACATACACGCGGCCCATCGGGTGCAGCCAGACCTCGGTGGCCTGTGCAGCCAGGAAGTACTGGCGCTGGTCGAAGTCCGAGCCCCAGGCCACCACCGTCTTGCCCGCGGCCTTGAAGCGCTGCAGCGCTTGCGCCACTTCGCGCAGCGCCGGCAGGCTGCCACCGCGCAGGCCGTCAACGATCAACAGCGCCTGGCTGATCTGCGCATCGCGCGCGGCGGCGTCCAGCACCGCCAGCACGTCGCGCAGGCGCGTCTCTTGAGCCTCAGTCCCGCGCGCCTGGCCCAGCAACCGCTCACGGGCGTTGAGGCCGCTGCGCTGCTCGACCAGCGTGCCGCCCAGATCCAGCACCAGCGTGGTCTTGGGCTGCAAGGCCGGCGCGCCGGGCCGCAACAGCAGCCACGCCAGCGCGATCAAGAGCAGCAGAAACAGCAGGTTGAGGAGGGCACGGCGGGTGCCGTCCAGCAGGCGCCAGGCGCCGCCGAAAATGCGGCGTAGAAAAGAACGACGCGGCGGGTGAGAAGCGGTATCGCGGGACATGGTGGCTGGGGCTTTGGGCTTGACAACGGTGCCAACAGCTTACGCACTTGTGCTGGCCCGGTGCGGCGCTGCGGCAAAGGCAACCAGGGCATTTGTCGTGACGTCGGCTGGCCGCAGCGGCGCACGCGCGACACCGCCCGGGTTGCGATACTGCGCGCCGCCATGCAGCCCATCCTTGCCGTCACCGTGCCGTTCTTTGCGCTCGTGCTGTGCGGCTACCTGGCCGCGCGGCGGCATGTGCTGCCGGAGAGTGCGATCCCGGGCCTCAACACCTTCGTGCTGTACTTCGCGCTGCCGTGCCTGCTGTTCCGCTTCGGCGCCAGCACGCCGATGCTGGAGCTGCTGAACCCGGCGCTGCTGCTGGTCTACGTCGGTGCAGCGCTGTTGATCGTGTTCTTCACGATTGCGGTCAGCCTCAATGCGCGCGTCGGACTCAAGGACGCCTCCTTCGGCGCGCTGGTGGCGGCTTTCCCCAACACCGGCTTCATGGGCGTGCCGCTGCTGGTGGCGCTGCTGGGCCCGGCGGCCGCCGGGCCGGTGATCTGCTCGATGCTGGCCGACCTGTTCATCACCAGCTCGCTGTGCATCGCGTTGGCGCAGGTTCGATCGCAAACCCATGGTGCGGCGGAGCACGGCGCGCGCACTGCCGCGCTGCGGGCGCTGCGCGGTGCGCTGTCCAACCCGCTGCCGTGGTCCATCGCGCTGGGCGCGGCAATGTCGGCGGCTGGCCTGGTGCTGCCTGGGCCGCTGGAGGTCATCGTCGGCATGCTGGCAGACGCAGCCACGCCGGTGGCGCTGTTCACGATCGGCGCGGTGCTGTTCCGCGCCGGGCAGCATGCGCACCGGCAAACGCCGCTGCAGGACTACGTGCCGGTGGCGCTAATCAAGCTGCTGCTGCACCCGCTGCTGGTGCTGCTGCTGGGCTTGTCGGCGCAGCGTTTGGGTGTGCCGGTGACGGACTTTCAGCTCATGGTCGTCACGCTCGGCGCGGCGCTGCCGAGTGCCAGCAGCGTGTCGCTGCTGGCTGAGCGTTTCGGCGCCGACAACGGGCGCATCGCCCGCATCATCCTGACCAGCACGGTGCTGGCGTTTGCCAGCTTCTCGGCTCTGGCCTGGGCCTTCGGCGTGCAGAGCGCACGTTGAGTTGCAGCGCCGACTAAGCCAACGTCGCTTCAGCCGGGTGCGGCGCCGGCAGCGCTGCAACTGCCGCCCCGCACCTCCACTCGTGACCTACTTGCCAGCCGGCACTTTGCCTTCGACACCCTTGACGTAGAAGTTGACGCCGCCCAGGAACTTGTCGTCGGCGACCGCGTCCTTGGCCAGCAAGACCTTGCCATCGGCGCCCGTGATCGGGCCCTTCCAGATCACGAAGCTGCCGTCCTTGAGCCCGGCCTTGATCTTCTCGACCTGCGCCTTGGTCTCGGCCGGCACCTTGTCGCTGATGCTGACGATGTCGATCGCGCCTTCCTTCACGCCCCACCAGGTGCCGCTGTTGCCCGTCCACTTGCCGTCCAGCGCTGCTTGCGTGGCCTGGATGTAGTACGGCGCCCAGTTGATGATGGCGCTGGCCAGATGCGCATCGGGTGCATAGGCCGTCATGTCGCTGTCCCAGCCGAAGGCCAGCTTGCCGTTCTTGGCCGCGGTCTGCAGCACGGCGTTGCTGTCGGTGTTTTGAAACAGCACGTCGGCGCCCTGGTTGATCAGCGTCTGCGCGGCTTCGGTTTCCTTGGGCGGGCTGTACCACTCGTTGACCCAGACCACGCGTGTGCGGATCTTCGGGTTCACGCTCTGCGCACCCATCGTGAAGCTGTTGATGTTGCGAATGACCTCGGGGATCGGGATCGAGCCGACGATGCCCAGCGTGTTGCTCTTGGTCATCTTGCCGGCGATGACACCGGCCATGTAGGCACCCTCATACGTGCGGCTGTCGTAGGTGCGCATGTTGGCGGCTTGTTTGTAGCCGGTGGCGTGCTCGAACTTGACGTTGGGGTTGTCCGCAGCCACTTTGAGCATCGGCTCCATGTAGCCGAAGGTGGTGCCGAAAACCAGCTGGTTGCCCTGGCCGACCATGTCGCGGAAGACGCGTTCCGCATCGGCCGCCTCCGGCACCTTTTCGACGAAGCTGGTGACGACGCGGTCACCGAATTCCTTCTCGATCGCCTTGCGGCCGTTGTCGTGCGCGAAGGTCCAGCCGCCGTCGCCCACCGGGCCGACGTAGGCAAACGCGATCTTCAAAGGCGCCGGTTTGGCCGGCGCGGCGGCTGATGCGGCCGGCGCGGTGGCCACTGGCGCCGGGGTGTCCTTCTTGCCGCAACCGGCCAGCAGCGCAGCGGCGGCGGCCACCGCGGACCAGCTGGCGATCTTGAGCAATGAACGTTTCGGGATGGGACTCATGGGCTTGTCACTCCGGTTGGGTTGTCGTGCGGTCGGGTCGTACGCTGAACATCAAAATTATGGCTTGCGGCCAGTGCCCGGCGCCCATTCACGAGCCCGGAAAAAACGGTTTGCCCAGAGCGGCCGGCATGTTGGCTTTGATCCAGGCCGCGTTGCTGGAGATCAGCACCAGCACCGCAATTGCCGCCAGGTACGGCAGCATGCTCAAGAACTGGCTGGGCACGTCAACCCCCAGCCCCTGCAGGTGAAACTGCAGCATCGTCACGCCGCCGAAGAGGTACGCGCCCAGCAGCACGCGCGCCGGCCGCCAGGTGGCGAATGTCGTGAGTGCAAGGGCAATCCAGCCGCGCCCGGCCACCATGCCCTCGGCCCACAGCGGCGTGTAGACCACCGACAGATAGGCCCCAGCCACGCCGCACAGCGCGCCGCCGGCCATCACCGCAGCCATGCGGATGCGCCGCACCGGCCAGCCCAGCGCATGCGCCGATTCCGGCGCTTCGCCCACCGCCCGCAGCACCAGCCCGGCGCGGCTGCGGTAGAGGAACCAGGCCACGGCGATGACCAGCAGAACAGCGATGTAGACCATCGGGTGCTGGCGAAAAAACGCGGGGCCGATGAAGGGCAGGTCGGCAAGCCACGGCACCGCAAACTGCGGCCGGCTGCCGAGCTTGCCCTGCACGTAGCCGATGCCGATGAAGGCCGAGAAGCCGGCGCCGAACAGGCTCAGCGCCAAACCCGTGGCCACCTGGTTGGTGTTGAGGCCGATGGTCAACACACCGAAGGCCGCTGCCATCAACGCGCCGGCAGCAGCGCCGGCCACGAAGGCCAAAGTGTCGCTGCCGGTGTGCACCGCGGTGGCAAAGCCGGCGATAGCGGCCACCAGCAGCATGCCTTCGGCACCCAGGTTGAGCACGCCCGCACGCTCGTTGATCAGCAGCCCGATGCCGGCAATGGCCAGCACGGTGCCGGCGTTCAGCGTGGCCGCGATCAACAGCGCAACGGCTTCCACCTCAAGCCTCCCGGGTGGCCGCCGCAGTGGCTGCAAGGGCTGCCGTGGTTAAAGGCGCCGCTGCCGCGCGCCGTTGCCAGCGCAGCCGATAAAGGATCAAGGTGTCGCAGGCCAGCAGCGTGAACAGCAGCAAGCCCTGGAACACACCGGTCAGCGATTTGGGCAGCCCCAGGCGCGACTGCGCCAGCTCACCGCCGATGTAGAACAGGCTCATCAACAACCCCGACAACACGATGCCCACCGGGTGCAGCCGCCCCACGTAAGCCACGATGATGGCCGCGAAGCCGTAGCCGGCCGGCACATACGGCGTCAACCGGCCGAGCGGCCCGGCCGCTTCCAACCCACCGGCCAGCCCGGCCATGCCACCGCCGATCAACAGCGACAGCCACAGCGCGCTGCGCGCCGAGAAGCCCGCGTAACGCGCAGCCGCCGGTGCCAGGCCACCGACCTGCAGCGCAAAGCCGCGCATGCTGCGGAACAGAAAGAACCACAGCACGATTACCGCCGCCGCCGCCAGCAGCACGCCGATGTGGGCGCGCAGGTTGGGCACCAGGCGCGGCACCTGCGTCTGTGCTGCGAAGGCGATGGTCTGCGGAAAGTTGTAGCCCTGCGGGTCTTTCCAGGGCCCGTAGACCAGGTAGCCCAGCAGCAGCTCGGCGACGTAAACCAGCATCAGGCTGACGAGGATTTCATTGGCGTTGAAACGGTCGCGCAGCAGCGCCACCAGCGCCGCCCAGCACATGCCGCCCAGCACGCCCGCCGCCAGCACCAGCACCACGTAGCCGCGGCCCAGCCAGGCGGTGTCGGGCCCGGACTGCATGGCCACCCAACCGGCAAAGAGTGCGCCGATCACGAACTGCCCTTCGGCGCCGATGTTCCAGACATTGGCGCGGTAGCCGACCGCCAGCCCGAGCGCGATCAGGATCAGCGGCGTGGCCTTCACCGACAGCTCGCTGATCTGATAAAGGTTCTTCAGCGGCTCGACGAAGAACACCGCCAGGCCTTTCACCGGATCTTTGCCGAGCAGCACGAACAGGCCGATGCCGATCAGCACGGTCAGCAGCAGCGCCAGCAGCGGGCTGGCCAGCGACATCGAGCGCGACGGTTGCTCACGGGCTTCGAGCTTCAGCATCTCAGGCTTTCACAAGTGCTGTGGCCGTGGGCGTGTCCGCTGGAGCCTCCGGCGCCGGCCACAAGCCCGACATCCAGCTGCCGATCTGCTCGGTGCTGGCCTGCGCCACCGGCACTGCCGGCGACAACCGGCCTTGCGCCATGACGTGCAGCCGGTCCGCGATCTCGAACAGCTCGTCCAGCTCTTCGCTCACCACGAGCAGCGCACACCCGGCGTCGCGCAGCGCCAGCAACTCGGCACGGATCTGTGCTGCCGCGCCGACGTCCACGCCCCAGGTCGGTTGGCTCACGATCAACAGCCGCGGCGCAGCGGCGATCTCCCGTCCCACGATGAACTTTTGCAAATTGCCGCCGCTCAAGGAAGCCGCGGCCGCCTGCGGGCCGGCGGCCTTGACCTTGAAGCGCTCGATCAGCGTCTGCGCCAGCTGCGCAGCGCGGCGCGTGTCGATCCAGCCGCGGCGTGACACCGGCTCGCTGCGCGTCAGCAGGGTGTTCAGCGCCAGGCTCAGCGTGGGCACCGCGCCGCGGCCCAGCCGCTCCTCGGGCACGGTGTGCAAGCCGTGCCGGCGGCGCTCGGCGGGCCCCATGCGCACGACATCCAGGCCAAACAGCCGCACGCTGCCGGCCGGCCCGCGCGGGTCTTCGCCCGACAACGCCGCCATCAGCTCTTGCTGGCCGTTGCCGCTGACGCCGGCAATGCCGACGATCTCACCGGCGCGCACCTGCAGAGTGATGCCCTGCAAGTCGGTGCCGAAGGGCTCCAATTGCGGCAGTACCAGGCCCTGCACCGCCAGCACCACGGCGCCGGGAGCTGCCGCGCGGTGCTGCAGCGGCGGCGGCTCGGCGCCGATCATCAGGCGCGACAGGCTGGCATTGCTCTGAAGCGCCGGGTCGACCGCGCCGGTTACTCGCCCGCCGCGCAGCACCGTGCAGTGGTGGCACAGCGCGCGAATCTCGTCGAGCTTGTGGCTGATGTACAGGATGCTGCAGCCGCGCTCGGCGAGCAGCCGCAGCGTCGCAAACAGCCGCGTCACTGCATGTGGCGTCAGCACGCTGGTGGGCTCGTCCAGGATCAACAGCTGCGGCTCGGTCATCAGCGCACGCACGATCTCCACACGCTGGCGTTCACCGACGCTCAGGGTGTGCAGCGGGCGCTCGGCCGCCACGTCCAGGCCGTAGCTGTGCGCAAGCTCGGCCATGCGCTGCGACACCGCGGCCAGCGACAGCCCACGGTCCAGTCCTAGCCAGACGTTCTGCGCCACGGTCAGCGTGTCGAACAGGCTGAAGTGCTGGTAGACCATGCTGATGCCCAGCCGCCGCGCCTGCGCCGGGCTGGCGATGCGCACCGGCTGGCCGTTGAACGCGATGTGCCCGGCGTCGGGCTGCACCGCGCCGTAGACGATCTTCATCAGCGTGCTTTTGCCGGCGCCGTTTTCGCCCAGCACGGCGTGGATCTGGCCGGGTGCCACGCGCAGATCGATGCCGTCGTTGGCGCGCACCGCGCCGTAGCGTTTGCTGATGCCGGTGAGTTCGAGGCGCTGCATCGGGCGGGCTGGGCTGCTGGTCAGTCGACCTTGCGCTGAAAGCGCGGCACACCGGCCACATAGCTCGCGACGACGTAGCGCTCGTCGCCCAGCATCATCCACGCGAAGACGCGCGCATGCAGCGGCTGCGCGCGGGCCACGGTATCGCGCTGCGTTGCAACCGGCCCGTGCGCCCAGTCCCACACCACCACGTCGGCCAGGCGGCCGGGCTCCAGCGTGCCGATCTCGTGGCCCAGGCCCAGGCCAACGGCCGCGCCGCGCGTGGCTGCGTGCAAGGCGACCCAGGCGTTGAGCTTGTCGCCGCGCAAGGCCTGCACTTTGTAGGCCTCGGCCAATGTGCGCAGCAGGTTCAGGCTGGTGCCGCCGCCGACATCGCTGGCCACGCTGACGCGGTGCCCGGCGGCAATGGCGGCCGGCCAGTCGAACAAGCCGCTGCCCAGGAACAGGTTGCTGGTGGGGCAGTGCGCAATCTGCGCGCCGGTGTCGTGCAGCCGCGCACGGTCCTGCGCGTCGAGCCAGATGCCGTGGGCCAGCACCGCGCGCTCATGCAGCAAGCCGGCGCGGTCATACACGTCGAGGTAGCTGCGCGCCTCAGGAAACAGCTGCGCCACCCAGGCTGCTTCGGCTTGCGTTTCAGCCACGTGCGTCTGCAGGTACAGGCCCGCGTGCCGCCGGCCGAGTGCGGCCGCCATGGCCAGCTGCGCCGGTGTGCTGGTGACGGCAAAGCGCACGGTCACGGCATAGGCGTTGCGACCGCGGCCGTGCCAGCGCCCGATCAGCGCTTCGCATGCGCGTTCGGCGTTGGCCACGTCGTGGCTGTCGTCGCTGAGCGCCGCGGGCGCGTGGCGGTCCATCAGCACCTTGCCGGTGATCAGCCGCATGCCGCGCTGCGCGGCGGCCTCGAAAAGTGCGTCGGCACTGTGCGCATGCACGGTGGCAAAGACCAGCGCGGCCGTCGTGCCGTGGGCCAGCAGCGCGTCGGTGAACAGGGCTGCGGTCTCGCGCGCCACCGCCACGTCGGCCATGCGCTGCTCGGCCGGGAAGGTGTAGGTCTGCAGCCAGTCTAAAAGGCCCGCGCCCCAGCTGCCGATGACGTCCAGCTGCGGCGCGTGGACGTGGGTGTCGATGAAGCCGGGCAGCAGCAAGCGGCCGCGGTGGTCTTGCTGCTGCCAATCGGCGCACGGCGCTTCGGGCTGCACCGCGGCGATGCGGCCTTGCTCGTCGATCAGCAGCCAGTGGTCCGGCCGCCAGCGCACGCCGTGGTCGGACGGGCTGCCCCAAGACGGCGCGGCCGTGAAGTCCAGCAGGTCGGCGCGGATGGCGGTTTTGGGCATGGGCATCGGCATGGGCATCGGCTTGAGCATCGGCTTGAGCTCGGGCTCTGTCGCGCAAGGTGCATCGGCAGGGTGGCGCAAGCGCAGCGGGGTGCGTGGGACAGGCTTGGGACAAGCGCGGGACAAGCGCGGGACAAGCGCAGGGCAAGCGCAGGACCGAGCCGAAAAACCAGTGATGCCGTTGACGACAGTCCGTGGTGAATGTGCGCCTGCGCTGCCGAGGCCGCGCGCCTTCGCCATACTCACCGCGCACCGAGCCCTATGCATCAGTATTCCATGGCGCGCAGCGGGCACTGAACCTGCAAGCCGCCGCTACGCGCACCTGACGACGATGAACCACCGCCCGATCCGCTTTTTTCACCGCGGCGCTTTGCGCGACGTGAGCCCGGCCACGCCCACGCGCACGGTGCTGGAATGGCTGCGCGAAGACGCGCGCTGCACCGGCACCAAGGAAGGTTGCGCCGAGGGCGATTGCGGCGCCTGCATGGTCGTAATCGGTGCGCTGGATGCGCAGGGCGCGCTGCAGCTGCAGGCCGTCAACGCCTGCATCCGCTTTTTGCCCACGCTGGACGGCAAGGCGCTGTTCACGGTGGAGGACGTGGCCGCTGCCGACGGCAGCCTGCACCCGGTGCAGCAAAGCCTGGTGGACTGTCACGGCTCGCAGTGCGGCTTTTGCACCCCCGGTTTTGTGATGAGCCTGTGGGCTTGCTATCAGCGCCACCAGGCCGCCGGCACCGTGGCCACGCGCCAGCAACTGGCCGACGATCTGTCGGGCAACCTGTGCCGCTGCACTGGCTACCGGCCGATCCTCGATGCCGCACAGCAAATGTTTTTGGCACCCGCAGCGCCGCTGGCGACCGGGCCCGTGCTGCAGGCGCTGCGCGCGCTGCAGGCCGAGCCGCCGCTGGCGCTGCCGGGCTTCGACGCACCGCGCACGGTCGAAGCTTTTGCCACGCTGCTGCAAGCGCAGCCGCAGGCCCGCATCCTGGCCGGCAGCACCGACATCGGCCTGTGGGTCAACAAGCAGCTGCGCACGCTGGGGCCGCTCGTCAGCATCAACGAAGTCGCGGCATTGCGGACCGTGGAGGTGACGCCCACCCACATCCAGATCGGCGCTGCGGCCAGCCTGGAATCGGCGTGGCTGGCGCTGGTGGCTGAGCACGCCAGCCTGCGCGATGTGTGGCTGCGATTCGCCTCACTGCCGGTGCGCCACATGGGCACGATGGGCGGCAACGTCGCCAATGGCTCGCCCATCGGCGACAGTGCGCCGGTGCTGATGGCGCTGGACGCCACGCTGGTGCTGCGCCGCGGCGCGCAGCAGCGCACGCTGGCGCTTGAGGACTTCTACGTCGGCTACATGAAAAACCGGCTCGAGCCGGGCGAGTTCATCGAGCGCATCGATGTGCCGCGGGCTGCGGTGGCGGGCTCACCGGCCTCGCACTTGCGCGTCTACAAGATCAGCAAGCGCTTCGACAGCGACATCTCGGCCGTCTGCGCGGCGCTGGTGATCGGGCTCGAAAGAACGCCGCAAAGCTTGCCGGAGAGCACGGCAAAAAGCCCGGTGCATGGCACGGCACAAGGCTCGGCGCATGGCATGGCGCATGGCATGGCGCAAAGCATGGCGCAGAGCATGCGGAAAGGCGCGCGCATCGATCACGTGCGCCTGGCCTTCGGCGGCTTGGCGGCAACCGTCAAGCGGGCTGACGCTGCAGAAGCCGCACTGTTGGGCCAACCCTGGAGCGAAGCCGCGCTGCAGGCCGCGCAACAGGCGCTGGCGGAGGACTTCCAGCCGCTGTCCGACCTGCGCGCCAGCGCGGCCTACCGCTTGCAGGTGGCGCAGAACCTGCTGCGCCGTTTCTGGCTGGAAACGCGGCCGGTCGATGCGCTGCCGGAGTCGGCCGTCAGCGTCTGGGCCAGAGAGGCGGGGTGATGAACAAGCCGGGTGACCTACCACTGACGGTGCTGCCGCTGACAGCGCTGCCGTTAACAGCGCTGCCGCTGACATCGCTGCCGTTCCTGGCGCCGCCGTTAACAGCGCTGCCGCTGACATCGCCGCCGTTAACAGCGCTGCCGCTGACATCGCTGCCGATCACAGGGCGGCCGGCACTGCTGCCGGCTGTGCAGCCGGCTGTGCAGCCAGCCGGTGCCACGGGCGAAGTCGGCCGCAGCCGCGCGCACGAATCGGCTCACCTGCATGTGGCGGGTAGCGCGCCCTACACCGACGACATCGCCGAGCTGGCCGGCACGCTGCACGCCGCTTTGGGCCTGTCGCCACTGGCGCACGGCGTGCTGCACGGCATCGACGTCGAACGCATCCGCGCCATGCCCGGTGTCGTGGACGTGCTGACCGCGCTGGACATCCCGGGCGCCAACGAATGCGGCTCGCTGGTCAAGGACGATCCGATCCTGGCCGATGGTGTTCTGCGCTACCGCGGCCAGCCGGTGTTTGCCGTGATCGCCACCACGCGAGACGCAGCACGCCGCGCCGCTGCACTCGCGCCGCAGGTCATCACGGCAGAGCCGCTATCGGCCATCCTGACGCCGCTGGAGGCGCACGCCGCGCAGCAGTACGTGGTGCCGCCCATGCACCTGCTGCGCGGTGATGCGGCAGCGGCCATCGCTGCAGCGCCGCACCGGTTGAGCCTGCAGTTCGATGTCGGCGGCCAGGAGCACTTCTATCTGGAAGGGCAGGTGAGCTACGCGCTGCCGACCGAGGACCGCGGCATCAAGCTCTTGTGCAGCACGCAGCACCCCAGCGAGATGCAGCACCTGGTGGCGCACGCCATCCAGCGGCCGGCGCACGCTGTGCAGGTGGAATGCCGGCGCATGGGCGGCGGCTTCGGCGGCAAGGAATCGCAGAGTGCGCTGTTTGCCTGCGTGGCTGCCGTGGCTGCGGCGCGGCTGCGGGTGCCGGTGAAGCTGCGCGTGGACCGTGACGACGATTTTCTGATCACCGGCCGGCGCCATTGTTTTGCCTACCGCATCGAGCTCGGTCATGACGACGCGGGCCGCGTCCTCGGCGTCGAGGCCACGCTGGTCTCGCGCGCCGGCCATTCGGCCGATCTGTCGGGCCCGGTGATGACGCGCGCGCTGTGCCACTTCGACAACGCCTACTGGCTGCCGCACGTGGCCCTGCACGGCTACAGCGGCAAGACCCACACGCAAAGCAACACGGCCTTTCGCGGCTTCGGCGGGCCGCAGGGCGCGATCGCGATCGAGTACGCCATCGACAGCATCGCGCGCCGGCTCGGCCTGGACCCGCTGGCCGTGCGGCGCACCAACTTTTACGGCTTGCACAGCCACAACGTCACGCCGTATGGCCAGGCGGTGGACGACAACATCGTGCACGAAATCGTCGATGCGCTGGCCGCGGGCAGCAACTACGCGGCGCGCCGCGAGGCCATCGCCGCCTTCAATGCCACGAGCCCGGTACTGAAGAAGGGCTTGGCGCTGACGCCGGTGAAGTTCGGCATCAGCTTCAACGTCACGCATCTCAACCAGGCCGGCGCGCTGGTGCACGTCTACACCGACGGCAGCGTGCTCGTGAACCACGGCGGCACGGAGATGGGGCAGGGCCTGAACACCAAGGTGGCACAGGTCGTCGCACACGAGTTGGGCCTGCCCCTGGAGCGCGTGCGCTGCACAGCCACCGACACGCACAAGGTCGCCAACACCAGCGCCACCGCAGCCAGCACCGGTAGCGATCTCAACGGCAAAGCCGCGCAGCACGCTGCACGGCAGATACGCGACCGGCTGGCCGCATTCATCGCCGCGCAATGGCAGGGCGATGCATCCGCGGTGCGCTTTGAAGGCGGTGCGCTGCACCTGGGCCAACAGCACATGCTTTTTGCCGACGCGGCGCAAGCGGCCTACCTGGCACGCGTGCAGCTGTGGAGCGACGGCTTCTACGCCACGCCCGGCCTGAGCTGGGACCGCGCAACGATGCAGGGCCGGCCGTTCTTCTACTTCGCTTACGGCGCCGCGGTCAGCGAAGTCATCGTCGACACGCTGACCGGTGAGCACCGGCTGCTGCGCGCCGACGTGCTGCACGACGCCGGCCGCTCGCTGAACCCGGCCGTCGACATCGGCCAGATCGAAGGTGCGTTCATCCAGGGCATGGGCTGGCTGACCACGGAAGAGCTCGTGTGGCACCCGGACGACGGTTCGCCCAAGGCCGGCCTGTTGATGACGCACGCGCCCAGCACCTACAAGATTCCCACCGCCAACGACTGCCCGCCGGTGTTCAACACGCGTTTGTTCGGCGCCGACAACGTGCACGACAGCATCCACCGCAGCAAGGCCGTCGGCGAGCCGCCGCTGCTGCTGCCCTTCAGCGTGTTTTTCGCGATCCGCGATGCGGTGTCGGCCGTGGGCGGGCACCGCGTCGATCCGCCGCTGCAGGCGCCGGCCACACCCGAGGCGGTGCTGCGTGCCATCACGGCGGTGCAGCGGGCCGCAGGCGTGCCCACCGCCGCGCAGGCGGCGGCCACGTGATCACCGCTGCGCAGCGGGCCGGCTGATGCTCGATTTGCTCGATCTGCTCGATCTGCGCCATGAAGCGCAACGCTGGCTGGAGCAAGCGCGGCCTACGGTCGTCGTCGAGGTCGCGTCGACACGCGGCTCGGTGCCCCGTGAGGCCGGCACCCGCATGCTGGTGGCAGCCGACGCGGTGCTCGGCACCATAGGCGGCGGTCACCTGGAGCTGCAGGCCATTGCCGATGCCCGCGCGCTGCTGCAGCGTGGCGGCGGCGCCATCGAGCAGGCCATCGCACTCGGCCCCACGCTGGGACAGTGCTGCGGCGGCGCGCTGACGCTGACACTCACGCCGCTGTTGGATTTGGCACCGGCGTCACTGGCGTCGTGGCCCGCCATGCCAGCGCGTTTCACGCTGCAGCTGTACGGCGCCGGCCACGTCGGCCGTGCCATCGTGCGGCTGCTGGCCGGCATCCACTGCCGCGTGCAATGGATAGACGAGCGCGAAAGCGAGTTCCCCGACGTGCCGCTGCCAGCGCACATCGAGCGACTGTGCGTGGAGCCGGTCGACAGCGAAGTCGCGCTGGCGCCGACTGGCGCTTTCTTCCTCGTGCTCACGCACAGCCACGACCTCGATCTGGCCATCACGCACGCGGTGCTGCAGCGCGGTGACTTCGGCTACCTCGGCCTCATCGGCAGCAAGACCAAGCGCGCGCGCTTCGAGCACCGGCTGCTGGCGCGGGGAATTGCGCCAGGGCTGATCGAGCGCATCGTGTGCCCGATCGGTGTGCATGGCATTGCCGGCAAGGAGCCCGGGGTGATTGCAGTGGCGGTGGTGGCGCAGCTGCTGCAGGTGGCGGCTTGACGCGGCTCAGAGCCTGGAAGTTTTTCGGGCGTGTCCGAGCAGCGCGTCCGAAGGTGCCCGATCTAGTACTCCGACCCAGAGGTTTCGGAACATGAAAGCACGTCTTCGACCCGATGGCGGCGTTGCAAATCCTCGCAATGCCGCAGGGCATTGCTGCGGTTTGCGCCTTGCCCTCGGGCCGAATCCATCGCTTTCATCATGTTTCGAAACTACTGGGCCGGAGCACTAGGGCCTCCAGGCCC
>JAJAZC010000011.1 GCA_026785885.1 Rubrivivax sp. | reverse complement strand
GGTCCATGTAGTCGCGGCCGTCGTAGAGGATGCGGCCCCAGGTCGGGATATCCGGCGGGAAGCCCAGGCCCAGGAAGGACAGCGTGCTCTCGGCCAGGATCGCCGCGGCCACGTCGATCGACGCGGCCACGATCACCGGCCCCAGGCTGTTGGGCAGGATGTGCCGCACCACCTGGCGCGGCACGCTGGCGCCCAGGGCCCGCGCGGCTTCGACAAATTCCTTTTCGCGCAGGCTGAAGAATTGCGCCCGCACCAGCCGCGCCACCGGCATCCAGCGAAAGCCGCCGATGACCACGACGATGAGGATGAAGATGCCCAGCTCCAGCCCGAACAACTTTTTAAGCGGATCACGAAACAGAAAGATCAGCAGCAGCAACAGCGGCAGCTGCGGCAGGCTCAGAAACAGATCGGTCAGCCACATCAATGCCGAGTCGACCCAGCCGCGCGCGACGCCGGCAATGGCGCCGATCAGCACGCCGACGGTGACGGCCATCAACATTGCGGCCAGTCCCACCGCCAGCGAAATACGGCCGCCGTACAACATGCGCGCCAGCAGGTCGCGGCCCAGGTCGTCGGTGCCCAGCAGGTGCGCGCCGCTGGGACCGGCCAGCCGTGCTTTGAAGTCGATGTCGTTGATGCCGACCTTGTAGAACAGCGGCCCCACCAGCACCGCCAGCACCAGCGCGCCCAGCAGCCACAAGCTCCAGTAGGCCAGCCGGTGGCGCTTGAAGCGCCGCCAGGCCTCGGCCCACGGCGACACGCTGGCGGTGGGCTTGCTTAGTTCGGGCGTCGTGGCGGCTGTGCTCATCGGTAGGAAATCCGGGGGTCAAGCCAGCCGTACAGGATGTCGGCAATCAGGTTGAACACGATCACCAGCGTGGCAAACACAAAGGTCACGGCCATGATCACCGGCGTGTCGTTGCGCAGGATGGCGTCGATCAGCAGGCTGCCGATGCCGGGAATGCGGAAGATTTGCTCGGTGACGATGGCGCCGCCGAAGACCGCCGGCATTTGCAGCGCAATCAGCGTCACCACCGGAATCAGCGCATTGCGCACGACGTGTTTGTTGATGACCACGCTCTCGGCCAGGCCCTTGCTGCGCGCGGTGGTCACGTAGTCCAGCCGGATCACGTCCAGCACCGAAGAACGCACGTACCGCATCGTGCTGGCGGCCTGAAAAAGGCCCAGCACCGTGATCGGCATGATCGACTGCTTGAACTGCGCCACCCACCAAGCCCAACCGGTTTCCGACAGGTCGGCGCGGTAGACAAACGGCAGCCAGCCCAGGTAGATGCTGAAGAACAGAATGAACAGCACGCCGGTGAAAAACGTCGGCAGCGAAAAGCCCACGAAGGCGATCGAGCTGGCAATGCGGTCGAACCACGAGTACGGCTTGACAGCAGCCAGCACACCCGCCGGCAGCGCCACCATCAAGGCCAGCACCTGCGACAGGCCGATGATGGCAATCGTTACCGGCAGGCGCTGGAGGATCAGCGTGTCGACGTCGATGCGGCTGACGAAGCTGAAGCCCCAATCGCCGCGCAGCATGTTGACCAGCCAGTGGAAGTAGCGCTGCCACACCGGATCATCCAGCCCGAACTGCGCACGCAGCGCCATGCGCACCTCAGGTGGCACGTTAGGGTTCTGCGCCAGCTCTTCGAAAGGATCGCCCGGCGCCAGTGCCAGCACCGTAAACAGGATCAGGCTGATGCCCAGCAGGCTGGGCAGCGCGATCAGCAGCCGGCGGAGGACGTAGTTGAACAAGACGCGCTCAGGCGTTCAACCGGGGCGGTGGCTCAGAGCCTGAGAGTTTTTCGGGCGTGTCCGAGCAGCGCGTCCGAAGGTGCCCGATCTAGGCGCAAAGCGCAGCCATAGCTTGCGCTATGGCGAGCATTTGCAACGACGAGCGGGTGCCTTTGGGCGTGATGAGCGGGCATGAACGAAAGACTCTCCGGCTCTCAAGCCTCGCGTGACCAGTAGCCGATGAAGCAGGTGTCGTTATCCCACGCCGACAGCGGTGCAACGAGCTTGAGCGCACTGCCCCGCGGGCGTGGCCGCGAGAACAGCGGGATGACGTGAAAGTCATTGACCACCAGGTCGTTCATCTTGATGAACATGGCCGCACGCTTGACTGCATCGAACTCGATTTGTGCCGCCTTGAAGGTGGCGTCGTATTCGGCATTGCTCCAGCGCACGAGGTTACGGCTCGACCACTTGTTGGCCTTCTGCGAGATCTGCTCGGTGGTGAACTGCTCCATGAAAATCTGCGGGTCGGGCTGCGTCATGGTGGTCGTGTGCATCTGCATGTCGGCCCAGAACTTCTGGTAAGTGTCCGGGTTGGCCGCGTCGCTGCCGAAGAAGACCGCCGCCGTGATGCTCTTCAGCTCGAGGTCGATGCCGGCCTTGGTGCAGGCGTCCTTGATGATGGCCTGGCACTTTTGCCGCGGCTGGCTGACGCTGGTCTGAAAGACGAACTTGAGCTTGACGTTGCCCTTGGCGCGGATGCCGTCGGCGCCCTTTTTCCAGCCCGCCGCCTCCAGCACCTGGTTGGCCTTGTCGACGTTGAACTCGTACTTGGTGTTGGCACTGCGAAAGCGCGGCGGGTTGTTAAGGAAGTTGCTGGTAGCAATGCCGCCGCGACCGTAGATGAAGTCCTGCACGCTCTTGCGGTCGACCAGCATAGACATCGCTTCGCGCACCGCCTTGTCGCTGAAGGCCGGGTGTTTGCTCTTCATGCTGGCGCGCTCGCCGTCGACCTCGTTCCAGGGGTCGGTGCCGTTGAGCGCCAGGAACTCGATGTCGCTGCCGACCAGGAAGGCCAGCTTGCCTTTGCCGGCGGTTTCCATGCGCTTCAAAATTTCATCTTCGACCGCCAGGTTCCAGGCAAAGTCGAACTCGCCGGTCTGCAACACCGCACGCGCCGCGCTGAGCGCATCGCCGCCGCCTTTGAGCTCCAGTGAGTCGAAGAACGGCTGGTTCGGCACGTGGTAGCCGGCGTAGGCATCGGCGCGGATCATGTCGCCGGGCTTGAAGTCGGCAAACTTGTAGGGCCCCGTTCCGACCGGCTTGACGTTGGCCGGGTTCTCACGCGACTTGGCGCCGCTGAAAGCTTCGAACACGTGCTTGGGCAGGATCATGCCGAAGCTGCCGGTCAGCGCCTCGGCCCAGAACGGTGTCGGCCGCGGGTAGGTGATGCGCACGGTGTGCGAATCGATCTTCTCGACCTTCAAATCCTTGTAGGTCGCAACCGTCACGGTCGACGTTGCGGGGTCGCCGGCGTAGGCGGCCGTGAACAGCACGTCGTCGGCCGTGAAGGGCTTGCCGTCGTGCCAGGTGACACCGCGCTTCAACTTCCAGGTGACGGTGCGGCCATCGGCGTTGAGCCCGCCGTTGGCGCGCGACGGAATCTCTGCAGCCAGCGCCGGGATCAGGTTGCCTTCGGTGTCCCAGCTGGCCAGCGGCTCGTAGAAGATGCGCGTAGCGTCCTGCTCTTTGGTGCCACCGGCGAAGTGCGGGTTCAGGTGCACGGCGCCTTGCCACCAGATCAGCTTGAGCACACCGCCACCACCGCGCTTGATGCCCTTGTACGGAATGGCCGGTGCGGTCTGCGCAATGCCTTCGTGCATCAGCATCATCGACGCCATGGGCGCGGTCAGACCCAGGCCGACCATGCGCTGGATGAAGCTGCGGCGCGGGAGCAGCCCTTCGCGGACTTGTTCAATCAACTGGCGCAGATCACGTTCTTGCATGGATCTCTCCTGGCGGGGATGGTGGTGTCGGTTGCACGGGTCTGTTGCACAGATTTACCGCACTGCCATGGTGCAAAACCGGCCCGATGCTATCGGCTGGTTGGGCCCCGGGTATCCGGGTCCGCCCGTAGCTGCACACAGCGATACTGGGCCTATGAACGACGCCGTTATGGCCGTGTGCGGGCCTGTGCCACCGGCCCTGCCGCACAGTGCGCTGGTGTTGGATTCGCCGCACTCTGGCACCGTGATGCCGGCGGACTTCGGCGCCGTGCGCAGCGCGCTGGAATTGCGGGACGGTGAGGACTGTTTCATCTATGCGCTCTACGCCCCGGTCGTCGCAAGAGACGTGCCGCTGTTGGCTGCGCTGTTTCCGCGCGCGTATGTTGACGCCAACCGCCACGTCGGCGACATCGATCTCGAGTTGCTCGCCGAGCCCTGGCCCGATGCGCATGTGCCCAGCGGCAAAGCCGGCATCGGCAAAGCGCTGATCTGGCGCACGCTGGACGACGGCTGCCCGATCTACGACCGCCGGCTGAGCGTGGCTGAGCGTGGCTGAGGTGCAGCAGCGCGTTGCGCTGTATCACCGCCCGTACCACGCGCAACTCAAGCAATTGCTGGATGCAGCGCACGCGTGCTTCGGCGTCTTCTACCACCTGAGCTGCCATTCGATGAACGCCGTCAACGGTGCCGCATTGGCCGCACCCGCCCCAGGCCGCGCTGCGGCAACCGCAGCCGCCCGAAGCGGTGCCGGCCTGCCGCGCGCCGACATCGTGCTGGGTGACCGCGATGGCACCACCTGCGCGCCGGATTTCACCGCCTTCGTACGCGATCAGTTACTGCGCTGCGGCTACAACGTCAAGCTCAACGACCCGTTCAAGGGTGTCGAGTTGGTGCGCGCTTATGCCGACCCCGCCGCAGGCCGCCACAGCCTGCAGCTGGAGGTCAACAAGCGGCTGTACCTGCGGCCCGGCACGCTGGACAAGAGCCTTGGCTTCGAGACGCTGCAGGCGCACCTGATGCAGCTTATCGACGCGCTGCACGCGCTGCACGCGCTGCACGCGCAGTTCACGCCGGCGCTGCGGCAGGACTAAATTGATGACCGAGCTGATGACCGAGCTGATGACCGAGCTGAGGTCGAGCCGATGACCGAGCCGCTGACCGAGCCGATGACCGAGCCGATGACCGAGCCGCTGACCGAGCCGATGATCGAGCCGCTGACTGAGCCGACGCCCATCGAGCTGCAGCCGCCGGACATCACCCGCTGGCAACACGGCGGCAGCGGCGTCGACTGGGTCCACGTGCTGGACTCCGGCCGCAGCGGGCCGCAGCTGATGGTGCAGGCGCTGACGCACGGCAACGAGATCTGCGGCGCCATTGCGCTGGACTGGCTGCTGGCTAGCGGCTGGCGCCCTGCGCATGGCCGCGTCACGCTGGCATTCGCCAACGTGCTGGCCTATCAGCGCTTCAATGTGCAGGAGCCGTTTGCCTCGCGTTTTGTCGACGAGGACATGAACCGCGTCTGGGGCGACGACGCGCTCTTCGGCACGCGCGACAGCGCCGAGCTGCGCCGAGCCCGCGCGCTGCGCCCCTTTGTCGACGCGGCCACGCGGCTGCTGGACATCCACTCGATGAGCAGCCGCTGCGCGCCGCTGATGGTGTGCGGCACCGTGGACAAAAACGCCGCCTTCGCCCGCGCCTTGGGCGTGCCTGAGTTCCTGCTCATCGACACCGGCCACCCGGCTGGCCTGCGCATGGTGGAGCGCGGCGCTTTCAGCGACCCGCAAGCGCCGCAGTGCGCGCTGTTGATCGAATGCGGCCAGCACTGGGAGCGTGCCGCGGCCGATGTCGCCATCGACACGCTGGTGCGCTTCTTGGGCCTGGGCGGCGTGGCCGATGCAGCCTGGGTGGCCGCCCACACGCGGCTGCCGCTGCCGCACCAGCAGCGACTGGTGCGCGTGACGGAGGCGGTGGTGGCGCACTCCGACCACCTGCGCTTCCTGCTGCCAACGCATGGGCTGCAGGTGCTGCCGCACCAGGGCACACCGCTGGCGCAGGACGGCAGCCACATCTGGACGACTCCGTACGACCACTGCGTGCTGGTGATGCCCGGCACGCACAACCTCAAGGCCGGTGGGACCGCGGTGCGGCTGGGGCGCTTCGAGTGACGGTCGAAGTGACGGCCGAAATGGCGGCCGAAGTGACGGCCGAAATGGTGGTCGAAATGGCGGCCGAAGTGACGGTCGAGCCGGGCTCGGGCTGCGGTGGCGCAAAGCCGGCAATCTGCGACAGCACCGCAGCCGCGGTCTCATCGGGGCGCTCCATCGGGAACAGGTGCGAGCCCTCGATCCACTGCAGCCGATCATGCGCAGGCGCCTGCGGAGCACGCGCGTGGACTAGCGCGCGCGTTGCGGCCAGGCCGACCTGCCGTCCTTCGGCCGAGCGTGTGCCGGCCAGATAGGCCGCGGCGCAGCGCGGCGGGTGGCGCGCCATCACGCTGCCCAGGTGGTGCGGCAACGTGTCGTAGATGCGCGTTTCGATGTCGCGGTGAAAGGCCAGCCGCACCGGCTGGCTGCCCGGCTCCGCGCCGCGCTCGGGGTCGGGTTCCATGCCCGCGGTTATGTAGTCGCTCAGCACCTCGGGGTGCCAGCGTGCAAAGGCAGGCTTGCTGCTGAAGTGCAGCAGCGCCGCCTCGCGTGAGGGCCACTGCCAGCGCCGCTTGCGAGCGATGCGACCCGGTGAAAACCGTTTCATCAGTCCGCTGGCCTTCATGACCTGCACGCTGTGTGCACGCCAGCCGTCCAGCACCGGTGAGTCCAGCAGCACGAGGCCCGCTGCCAGGTCAGGCCGCCGGCAGGCCACCAGCAAGCTCAGGTAGCCTCCCAGTGAATGGCCGACCAGGTGCACCGGGCCGCCGCCGTGTTGCGCGCGGTCCTGCTCGATCAGCGCAATCAATTCGTCTCGCAGATGCGGCCAGTTGCTGGTAACCGTGCGCGCCGGATCGTGGCCGAAACGTTCGACGGCAATGACGCGGTGGCCGGCGCTGCGCCAGTGATCGAACAAGCGCCGGTAGGTGCCGGCAGGGAAGCCGTTGGCGTGGCTGAAAGCGATGACGAATGACTTGCGCATGAAAAAGGCAGCTTCGTCGCGATCAAGGCCAGCCGCAGAGCCGGCTTCGCCGGGCTGCTGCCTGAGCCTCGTGCGAGACGCCCGAGGCCTTCGTGCTGTCCAAGCCCGCGCATGCGGGCTTGGAGCCGCGGCACTCGGTCCCCTCGGGGGGCTCGGCCCGCGCCGAGCAAGCGCCTGCGCGCTTGCGAGTGGCTGGCCGAGGCCGGGCGGCATGCAGGCCGCCAGGCAGCGACCGCAAGGTAGCGTGGGTGCCTACGTTCACACGATGCGCTCGGTCGGGTTGCCGATCTTGCGCATCGGCTCGTGGCGTGCCGCGCCGACCATCAGCGGATGCGTTGCGTCGCCGCCGTCCCAGCGCGGGTCGTCTATGCCTTCGAAGCCCTCGCGCAGCCGCTGGCCCCAGGTGCTGTGAATCATGCGGAAATACGGGTTGTGCTCGTCGATGCAGACCAGCTCGTCGCTGCGAAAGCGGCCTTCGCGGTAGACCAGCAGGTCCAGCGGCAGGCCGACGCTGAGGTTCGATTTGAGCGTGCTGTCCATCGACACCAGCGCGCACTTGGCGGCTTCATCGAGCTGCGTTGTCGGCGTCAGCACGCGGTCCAGGATCGGCTTGCCGTACTTGCTTTCACCGGCTTGAAAAAAACAGGTCTCGCGCGTGGCCTCGATGAAGTTGCCGGCGCTGTAGACCAGGAACAGGCGCATGGCCTCGCCCTTGATCTGGCCACCGAAAATCATGCCGGCGTTGAAGTCCACGCCGGCCGCCTTCAACGCCTGCCCGTCCTGCGCGTGTACCCGCCGCACCGTGGCGCCCAGCACGCGGGCGGCATCGAACATGCTGGTGGCATTCCAGATCGTGATCGGCTGGCCGCCGTTTGCGCCGTTTGCGCCGTTTGCGCCGTCGATCTTCTGCACCTGCAGCAACTCGCGCACGCTCTGGCTGATGCTCAGATTGCCGGCCGACAGCATCACCATGAACCGCTCGCCGGGCTCTTCATAAATCATCATCTTGCGGAAGATGCTGATCGCATCCAGACCCGCGTTGGTGCGCGAATCCGAAAGAAAAACGAGCCCGGCATTGAGCCGGATGCCGACGCAGTAGGTCATGAAGGCGGGCAGGGCGGTTGTTGCAAGGGCGTCAAGCGTATCAGGCAGGCCGGTGACTTGATCGGTGTTGCAACGGCGTGTCCGCGTGTTCGCGCGACACCGCGCTGCGCCTCAAACAAGAAGGCGATCCGGGCCTTTGTCGGGCTGCCGCCTGCGCTGTTGCGGCCGCAGACTGCGCTTTTCGATCAAGGCCCAGACATGCCCACCAACTCAGTCCTGCGCAGCGCCGCCATGCGCCATTACGTGATGGGCCTGGCCGCCGTGGCCGCGGGTGGCGGCCTCAGCAGCGCCACAGGCTCGATGCTGCCGCTGGCACTGGGCAGCGCCGCGGCGCTGATGGGCATGGCCGGCCTGGTGCGCGCCATCCGCAGCGCGGCAGCACGCGACCGCCAGCGCCGCGGCTGAAGCCGCCGTTGCAGCGCTGCTGCAGCGAGCACGCCGCCGTGGCGCTGATGCAGCGGGCGCCGGGCTGCAACGCTGATGCAGCGACTACCTCACTGCAGCGCGGACGCAGCCATCACCATGCTGCGCACATCAGGTGGACGCCTGCTTTTCGGAAGCTTCGTTCTTCTTCGCGCCACGGATGTTCATGACCGCCAGCGCCACCTGCAGAGCTATCAGCGCGTAGGCGTTGGTGCTGAAGCCCCAGACCACCCACAGCACGTTGCTGAGCAGGAATATCCAAAAACCCATCTTGCGCCGGCTCTCCGACTGCGAAGCCACCAGCCAGGCTGCGGCGACCGTGACCACCATGGCCGGCCATTGAAGAAGATCGATCAGCGACATCGCAGCCAACAGCGGAGTTCGGAAGCTGCTGCATCGGCAACGCACGCGCCTGCCGCACCAAGCACTGCCAGCGCCCCGAGCGCAACGGCGCCTTACAGGATCGGCACCACCACCGGCGTGTAGCCCGCGCCGCGTATCGCGGCCTGCACCTGCGCGGTGTGCAGCTGCACCGGCTGGATCGTCACCAGGTGGTGGGCCAGATCGATGTGCACCTGGGCGCCGGCGTCGGCCTGCTGCACGGCCTGCGTGATGACGTTGACGCAGTGGCCGCACGTCATGTCCTGAACCTTGAAGGCGATCATGGCTGGGCTCCTGGCGGGTGATGAAGGACCGCAGTGTCCTGGTTGCCGCGGTGGCAAGGTCCACATCCACGCCGCTTTACCCTGCTGCCGGTACAGGCTTGCAGGCGCCGGCTTGCTGCTTGCCATCGCTGCAAGCGCCATGATCGGCAGGCGCGCCGCGCTTCGGCTTCAACCGCGCACGGCCCCCGTTTCACAGCACGGGATCGGCCGAATCGCGGCGCGCCCTGTAAACACTGCAACGCTCGTTCGATCACTTTGATGCACTGGCTCGCTCTGCACCTGCCGCTGCTGCCGCTGGAGGCCTTTTGCGCCACGCTGACGGCCGACCAGGCGCAGCAGCCAGTCGCACTCGTGGCTGAGCACCGCATCCGGCAGGTCAACGCCGCAGCGGCCGCCGCCGGTGTGCGCCCTGGCATGC
>JAJAZC010000010.1 GCA_026785885.1 Rubrivivax sp. | reverse complement strand
GTCGTAAAGCGACTCCATGTCCGGCGCGTGCGCATCGGCAACCACCTGTCCGTCAAACGCTTCGTTGAAGCGATAGACCATCACCCGGTCGAAGCCCGTCAGTCCCCTGACGCACTGGGCGATGGTCTCGACCAGGTGGTTCAGATCGGCCGCCTTGCGCAGCGCGGCAACGATTTCGGAAAATGGCTGCATCCAGTCGCTGGGGCCGGGCGAGAGCGAGGCCGGTTCGAACTCGACGATGGCGATACCGTCGTGCTGATGGACGACGGCCTCGAGCGCCAGTGCCTGCCCGTGCTGCGGCCGGGCGGGCAGGTCGATCACCTGGTGGCGCAGGGCGCCGCCCATCGGCTTGAGCAGGGCCTGTCGGATGGCCGCTGCGGCCGACTCGCCCACCAACTCGTGCAGCGCGCGGCCCTGCATCGGCCGCCCACCGACGGGCAGCCAGGTTTCAAGGTTGGCGGACGCGAACAGCAGCGTGCCCGCCGCCGCGTCGAATGCCATCAAAGCCCCGTGCGGCTGAATCGCGCCCGGGATGTGAATCGGTTCGCGCGCGCAGTTGTCAACCGAGAGCAACGCCTGTGACCAGGGCTCGCCAGCTGGCTGAAGGCCCGGCGCAAGCGTCAGATCAGCCGGCTGAAGGCCCGGCGTATGCGTCAGATCAGCCGGCTGAAGGCCCGGCGCAAGCGTCAGATCAGCCGGCTCAAGGCCCGGCGCAAGCGTCAGATCGGCCGGCTCAAGGCCCGGCTCAAGCGTCAGATCATTCATGGCAAGGCTCAGAAAACACCCGCTCGAAGGCGACAAAGGTGGCGCACGCGGCGTCGATCGCGTCCTGCCACTGCGCCAGGGGCAACGCGTCGAGCAAGGCGACGAAGTCGCGCCAGTGCTGTCCCGTTTGCGGCCCGTAGCCGGTCAGAAAGCGGCCGGCTACACCTGCCGCGGGGTGCGCCGGTGCCAGGTGCCTGCGCACGACCTGCAGGCCCAGCGTGCTGCCTTCGAGCACATAGAGCATGCCCAGCGCCGCTGCCTGCGAGCGCAGCGCCGGCGCGGGCACCGGCCGCACATCGGCAGTCTCACCTGCCGCCTGCAGGTCGCTGCGCAGCCACTCCGACTTGCCCAGGCGCAGCGCGGAGCAGTCGGCGTCCAGCCAGGCGCGCAGCGGCGGCTCGAACGCCGCGTGCAGGCGCAGCTGCCGCTGCAGGTAGTCGCGATAAACCGTCATCGACGCGGCGCCGCGCGCGAGCTGCTCCATCAGCGGCGTGCGCTCGAGGGCCTCGTGCGCCGCAGCGGTGCGAAGCCGCAACTCGGCGCGCAGCGAGCCAGCGGCTCGGGCGCGGTCCGGGTGATGTTGCGTCGGGTGATGTTGCGGCGGGTGATGTTGCGACAGGTGCTGCGGCGAAAGGTGGTGCGGCGACAGGCTGTGCGGCGCCAGCTGCGCGACGGCGGCAGTAGTCATCGGACGGGCTGCACGCCAAGCGCCTCGTTCAGCGCCGCGCGCAACTCCTTGAGACCGAACGGCTTGACCAACTGCGACGCGGCACCGACCATCGCCGCCGTCTCCAGATTGAACTGCGGGCTGAGCTTGCGGCGCCCGCCCGACATGGCGATCACGGGCAGCCTGGGGGCCCGTTGGCGCACCTCGAAGATCACCTGGGTGCCGTCGATGCCCGGCATGAGGATGTCGGTGATCACCGCATCGAAGCCGCTGCCGCTGCCGAACAGCTTGAGCCCCTGCTCACCGGTCGGGGCTTCGGTAACGCGATGCCCGTCGAGTTCAAGCATCTGCAGCACGGTGTCGCGCAGCAACTCGTCGTCGTCGATCAAAAGAATGTGGGCCATGGTGTCTTTCAAAATAATTCAATGCGCAGGCCTGGGTCGCCGGGGGCGGCTTTGACGGCGGCATCGGGGTCGCGGTGCTGGGCTTCGCCCGCGAGGTAGTCGGGCATCAGTGCGGCGGCTCGTGCGTCGAGCTCAGCGGTGTCGCGCTGGCCGCCACGCAGCCGTGCAATCAGCTCGGCCAGCACGACGTGGCGCGAGGCCATGGCCGGCTGCACGCGGTCGACAATCTGCTTGAACACGTCCTGGTACTGCGCGGTGTCGAGCAGCAGGCCGATGCCGTGGTCGAGTTCGGTGTTGTTCTGGGTCACGGCTCTCATCAGCATGGTGTAGAACTGGCGCATGTCGACATAGCTTGCGTCCAGATCGCGCGTCAGCCCGCCCAGGCGCTCGGCCTCGGCTTCGTTGTGGCGGGTGCGGGCTTCAAACTCGCCGCTGTAGTTCACCTCCACGGTCTCTACCAGGCGGCCGATGTCGTGGTTGACCTTGGCCGCCGATTCGTTGGCCTGTGTCGCCAGCCGCCGCACTTCGCCGGCCAGCACCGCAAAGCCTCGGCCAGCCTCGCCGGCGCGCGCCGCCTCGATGGCAGCGTTGATGGCCAGGATCTCGGTCTGGCGCGCGATGCCGCGGATGGTGTCGGTCATCTCGGCCAGACCCTTGACTTCGCGCATCAGCAGCTTGAGCTGCTCGCGCTCCAGCGCGATCTGCTGCGGCAGCGTCTGCACGAAAGTCGCCAGCTCATTGATGACACGGCTGTTGAGTTCGATGCCATCCTGCATGGCCTCGCTTTGTTTGTGGGCCTGCGCCAGGTAGTCGACCAGCCGGCTGGACAGCACACGCAGGCCGCCGACCTGGCTGACAAGTTCCAGGGCAGATTTCTCCGAAAGCCCGACGGCGCGGCCGAGTTGGGTGACCATCTGCTGGTCCAGCGTGCGCATGCCGGCGACGGCGGCGCAGTCGGCCACGGGCAATGTCTGGTGTTGTGGACTGGCGTGCCGCAGCCAACGCCAGAGCGCGCTGCACCAGCTTGCGGGCAAGGATAAGAAGGTGGTTGTATTCATGCGGATCGCCTCGACGTCACGCCCCGGGCAGGACCTGGCGGATCACCTTCACCAGGTCCGTGCCGCTGACGGGTTTGACCATCCAGCCGCTGGCGCCCAGCTTCTTGGCCTCGTCGCGCTTGGACTGCTGGCTTTCGGTCGTGAGGGTCAGGATGGGCGTGAAGCGCAGCAGTTTTCGCACCTGGCGGATGAGCTCGATCCCGTCCATCTTCGGCATGTTGATGTCGGTGATGATCAAATCGGGCTTGAGGCCGCTCTTGACCTTCGCCAAGGCCTGTTCGCCGTCACCGGCGGTCTCAACCTTGAAGCCCGCGATCTCGAGCGTGGCCTTCAGGCTCATCAACATCGTGGCGGAGTCGTCGACGAGAAAGATGGTGGTCATGGTGGTTATGTTGGTCAGAAGGTAGTTCAGGGCGCTTGCAGCACAGCGGCAAGCAGCGGGTCGGCAGGTGCCGCAACAATCCTGGGTCGAAGCGCCAGCAGCACCTGCAGCACGGCGCCGTGC
>JAJAZC010000009.1 GCA_026785885.1 Rubrivivax sp. | reverse complement strand
GACATTCGAACCACCAAACGAGCGGACCTCGCGGGTCGTGCCGAGCATTTGCTCAATGGGGGTACCAAATGCGCCCTGAATTACGCGAGCAATGGCTGCTGACGGTTGCTCTCAGCCAGCTTGGTCACGGATCCAGGTTAAAGACGCCTTGTGTTTATCGAACGCAGGACAGGTTGCGAGCGCCCGTTGGGCGTGCGAACAATCACCGATCAGTTTCTGTCGTTCCTCAAAAGCGGGTCAATTTTCAGTCGGCGGCAACATGTTGCTCATCAATGCGGCGATTCCCCAACGCGCCGCTCATCACGACGGTCAAAACGTCGATCGCTTCAAGGGGGCGCTAGACTGGCACCAGCGTAGTCACGGAAACAAAAAAAGTCAGCAGGCGCAAACCTGCTGACTCTTGTCTTTCTTGGCTCCCCGACCTGGGCTCGAACCAGGGACCTACGGATTAACAGTCCGGCGCTCTACCAACTGAGCTATCGGGGAATGCAGCCTCGAAGTATATCTTGGAGGTCGGCGCACCTTCGCAAACGCACCAGTGCGCACCAGTGCGCGCCCCAGCCAGCCTGCTACATCGCCACCTGCGCCGACAACCGCCACGTGCGCGGTTGCAGCGGGTACAGGTAAACATGGCCGAACTGGTAGGGCGACTCTTTCCAGGCCCGGCGGTTGGTGGCGTTGTCCAGGCCCAGTCGCCAGGTCACGGTGCTGCCGCCCGCGGCCTGCTGCCAGCGCGCGCCCAGGTCCAGGCGCGCCCAGCCGGGGATGCGCAGGCTTTCGTTGTCGGGCAGCACAAGCCGATTGCTTTCGGCCGACAGGTTGGCCTGCAACGCAAGGCCGGACAGAGAGGGCAAGCCGGGCTTGCCGGCTGGTCGAAACTCCACACCCATGCGCAATGACGCCGCTGGCACGTTGCCAGGCCGCAGCCCGTCGACGCCTGCGCGCTGCGAGCCGCGGCGTTGCGCGTCCAGCCACATCGCGCTGCCTTGCAGGGTAAAGCGGCCCAGTGCACGTGCCCATTGCGCTTCGATGCCGCGGTGCCGTGCACTGCCGTCGATAACGCGTGTGCAGGTGCCGATGGCGCTACAGCTGCCGATGTCGGCCGTCTGGCCGCGGTCGATGTCGAACAGCGTGAGTGCTGCTTCGACCTCGTCGCTGCCGTGTTTGATGCCCAACTCGAGCTGCCGGCTGTGCAGCGCCAACGACGCGCCGGCGTTGCTGTAGCGGCTTCGGTTGGGTGCCACGTCGGTCTCCAGGCCGCGGCCCCAGCTGGCGTACAGCAGCGTCTTGGCCGACAGCTGCGCGGCCATGGCCAGCCACGGCGTGGTGGCAGTGCGGTCGTAGTCGGTCTCGCGCAGGCTGCCGTCGCCATCAGGGCTGGTGCGCTGGCTGCTGCGATCCAGACGTGTGTGCCGCACACCGGCCCACAGCTGCCACACCGGGCCGATGCGCACCGCGTCGCGCACAAACCATTCGGTGCTGCGTTCATCGCGGTTGGTGTTGGCGTCGATCGAGCCGGCGCTGCGCGGCGTCTGCAGGCTGCCGTCGATGCGGCCGGTGCCGGCGATGTCGAAGACCTGGTCCTCGAAGCGGTTGCGGCTGCTGCTGCGCAACAGGCCCACTTCGATGCTGTGTGCAAGCACGCCGGTTTGCAACCGGCCGGCCAGCATGAGCGCCAGGTTGCGCATGTCGCGGCGCTCGTTGTCGCTGATGTACTGCCAGTACGTGAAGCTGCCGTCCGGTGCAAAGCGGTCACACCACTGGGGGCAGTCGTAGTTGCTGTCGTATACGCCGTACGGGAAAGCAGTGCGGTCGTCGCTCCTCAAACGCTGCTCCATCGCGTGCACTGTCAACCGCCACGTCTCAGACAGCTGCTGCTGCAGCCTTAGCGATGCCGTGGTGCCGTCCAACACCACCGGCTGCCGCCACGGTTGATCGTTCAAATTGCGTCGCACATCGACGGTGCTGGCTGCCGGCACGCTGTTGCCCAGAAGGCTGTAGCCGGCCACGCTGGGTTGGCGCTGATGGCTGGATTCGATTTCGGCCTGCACGAGTGTGTTGGCGCTCAGTTGCCAGTCGCCTGCCAGAGCCAGCAGCGTGCGTTGGCCACGTGTGTTGCGCACCGCCGGACTCAGTTGTTCAGCCGATGCGTTGATGCGCAGGCCGAAGCGCCCCTCTTCACCGAACCGATCGCTCCAGTCCACTGCTGCGCGCACGCTGCCAGGCTCGCGCCATTCCAGCGTGGCCGTGCGCAACGCGGCCACCGGCCGCTTGACGACCAGATTGAGCAGACCGCCGGGAGCGCTGGTACCAGCCTGAACGCCGCTGGTGCCTTTGATCAACTCGACCCGATCCTTGTTGGCCAATGAGACGGCCGTCTCGGCGTTGATGGGCAGGCCGTCTCGGCGGTAATTGAAGCGGTTGTCCAGCCCATAACCGCGCACCGCCAATTGGCCCCAGTAACCCTCGGCGTTATAGGCGTCGCCGACGCTGGCATCCAGCCGCGTCAGCCCACCAATCTGCGCCACGCCGGCGTCGGCCAGCAGGCCGTTACCCATCACGCTGATCTGCAACGGCGTGCGCGCCAGTGGCGCTTCGCCAAAGCCCACGACTGCAGCGCTGCCGAGCAGGCGGCCGGTGATGGTGATGCTGTTGGCGTTGGCGTCCGTGTTGACGTTGACGTTGCTGCCAACGCCAAGGTTTTGCGCCACTGCAGGCAGCGCATGCGCCGCAAGTGCGGCCAACGCCACAAGCGCCGCGGCGCGAATCGTCGATTGAATCATTGCCATCCCGGGCTTTCAGGTGATGGCAGGTCGGCTGGGTCGATGCACCTGCAGGCCCGTGTTGGGCCTTGTGGTGTCGACGGCTTCCCTGCGCGAGGATTACCTCAATCAGGTTCAAAGGGACTGTCTCAGTCGGCGGCGCCTGACGGCTTGGCCAACACCCCTAGCGAAGTGGCCTGTGCTTGCGCGCAGACCGGCGGGCATTATCAACGCTGCGCCGTTTGCGGATCAGCAGTAGCCGCGGCATCCGCGCGCATTGCGTCTTGCGTCTTGCGCGCCAGCAACGAAACAGCCCGCACAGGGCGGGCTGTTGTTGCCGTGCGGCGCGCGGTCAGTGGATCAGCGCGTCAATCGAACACCGGCGATTCAACGCCGAGCACCTGGTGCAGCTTGGTGCTGGTGGTTGTGTACTGCAATTGCACCGGCCGATCGGGGTAGACGATGGGTGCAGCGCCAAATGCCGCCAGCGCCGCTTCGTGAAACCCCGACAGGATCAGCTTTTTCTTGCCCGGGTAGGTGTTGATATCGCCGACTGCGAAGATGCCTGGCTCGGTGGTCTGAAACTTTTCGGTGTCGACGAGCAACTGCTTGCGGTCGATGCCCAAGCCCCAGTCCGCGATGGGACCCAGCCGCGGGCTCAGGCCAAAGAAAACAAGCAGCATGTCCAACGGCAGCCGGCGCGTGACGCCGTCGTTGCCCATGAGCTTCAGCTCTATCAAGCGCCCGTCGCGCTGTTCGAAGCCGGTGATCTGCCCAGTCACGAACTGCATCTGTTCGGCTTCGCACAGCGCCTTCATCTTTGCCACGTTGGCTGGCGCGGCGCGGAAGACATCGCGGCGGTGCAGCAGGATCACGCTGGCAGCCTGGTGCGGGCCTGGTTGCGCAAAATGCAGGGCCCAGTCGAGGGCGGAGTCACCGCCACCGACGATCACGAGCTGCTTGCCGACAAAGCGAGCCGGATCGCGCACGCGATAAAACAGTTGCGTGTCGTTGAAGCGCTCCAAGCCGTCGACCTTGAGCATGCGCGGCCGGAAGGCGCCGACACCGCCGGCGATAAAGACCGTCTTGCTCAAGAACCGCGTGCCTTGGGCTGTCTCAAGGAAAAAGCGGCCGTCGGGCTCACGCCGCAGCAGCGTCACTTCCTGGTTGAAGTGGAAGGCCGGGGCGAAGGGTGCTATCTGCTGCAGCAGGCGTTCGGTCAACTCTTGGCCGGTGCACAGCGGCAGCGCGGGGATGTCGTAGATCGGCTTGTCGGGATACAGCTCGATGCACTGACCACCGGCAGCGGGCAGCGAATCGATGACATGCGCTTTGATCTCCAGCAGACCGAGCTCGAAGACCTGGAACAGCCCGACCGGGCCGGCGCCGATGATCACGGCGTCGGTTTCAATGGCGCCTTCACAGCAGCTTGTCGTGCGGCTGACGGCCGGGTCGACGATCAAATCCATGCCGAGGTTGTTGGGTGCGTGGCTCTGCGTGGCTGTGCGTTGCTACGTTGGACCGACGGGGTGCGGACAGCAGATTCGGGCGCGCTGCGTATCCGATCAGCGGGCCAGCTGATTCAGCTTGTCGGCCTTGTCCTTCCAATCATCAGCGTCGGCCGGCGGCGCTTTGCGCTTGGTAATGCTGGGCCACTTGCGCGCCAGTTCGGCGTTGAGCTTGATGAAGGCTAGCTGCTCTGTCGGCACGTCTTCCTCGGGCAGGATCGCGTTGACCGGGCATTCGGGGATGCACACCGCGCAATCGATGCACTCGTCGGGGTCGATGGCCAGCATGTTCGGCCCCTCGCGAAAGCAGTCGACGGGGCAGACATCGACGCAGTCGGTGTACTTGCAGCGAATGCACGATTCGAGTACGACGTGGGTCATGAAGGACGGCTCGGTTGTTTTGACGGGGCGCTACGACAGCTTTCGGCTGGCACCCGCTGGCCCTGGATTTTACGGTGCTGCCCCGGCTGTCTCGGTCTGTGGGGCCGGCAGCGAATCGAGCACCCGCATTTCGGGCGCTGCAGCCAATGGGGCCACGACGCGCAGCGCACCGGCACCCACGGTCACAACCGTCGGCCGCCCGGCGTGCAGCACGGCGGCGGCAGCCAGTTGCGCCAGCGTGTGCTCGCTGGCCAGACCGTCGGGCCAGCCGGCACGCGACACCACGCTGGCCAGCGCGTCCGCAGGCCAGCCGGCGGCGCGCAAGGCACGCCCCAAGCGGCCGAGCTGGCGG
>JAJAZC010000008.1 GCA_026785885.1 Rubrivivax sp. | reverse complement strand
GAAGTGCTCGGCCATGCCCTCGCAGGGGCCGATGCACTTGACGCGGTAGCGCGCCAGCAACTCATCGTGCACCAGCCCCGGCGCCGGGAACGCACCCATGCCGCTGGCGCCGAAGGTCTTCATCAGCGCGCTGTCCCCGAACTCGCCGACCAGCTGCGGCGCGATGCCCAGACGCTCGAACCAGCCGTCCAGCCGCGCACGCACCGCGGCGTGCGGTGTCGGCAGCAGCACCGGCACGCTGGCCAGCGATTGCGGAAAGTGGCACTTGGCGCGGGCGTGCAGCGAGGGCGCGGCATACCAGGCCAGCGGCGATGTTTCCAGCGCGTGGCTGTACAGCTTCGTCGTGCCGCGCGGCGGCGCGGCGCGGTCGGCCAGCACGACGTCCAGCCGGTGCAGCGCCAGCTCGGCCAGCAGGTCATCGAACTCGCCTTCGTCGCAACGCAGGCGCAGCCGCGGCTCTTGCGGCGCGGGCTGCACTGCCAGTACCGGCTGCATCAGGCGGCGCACCACGAGCTTGGGCATACCGTTGGCAATGCCCACGTGCAGCCGCTGCGTGGGCTGGCTGGCGGCGTCTCGCACCTGCATCGGCAACTGCTCGCCGAGCTAAAAAATCTGGTCGGCCTGGTGCAGCACGGCCCCACCGGCTTCGGTGAGCACCAGGCCGCGGCCGGCGGGCTTAGGCAGCGCGTGGCCCAGCACACGCTCCAGCTCGCGCACCCGCGTGCTGACGGTCTGCACCGCCATCTCCAGCCGCGCTGCGCCGCGCGCCATGCCACCCTCCTTGGCCACGACCCAGAAGTAGTCGAGGTGGCGGTAGCTGAAACGCGTGCTCATGACCTTGCTGGACCTTCCGGTTTTTACGAAGCAAGGCTTCGTCACTTGCTGCTTCTACCGAAGCGGGCCCGCGCCTACGCTACGCAGGCTTTCTGGTTGGACACCATCACAACGCGATGCCGGCCAACCGCCAACCCGCCCCCTTCAGCCTTTCAAGGAGTAACGACGATGCAAGTTCTCTTCGAATCCCGCGATGTCGACGCCGTGCCGCTGCGCGATCTGGCCATCGACCGTGTGCGTTTCTCGATGCGCCGCCTGACCTGGCTGGTGCCGCGTGCCAAGGTGCGCTTCAGCGACATCAACGGCCCGCGCGGCGGGCTGGACAAGTGCTGCCAGATCGAGCTGAAGACCGAGCACCACGGCACGCTGGTGATCCGCTCGGTGGCGCACGACTGGCGGCAGGCGCTGGACGACGCGCTGGCCCGCGCTACGCACTGCCTGCTGCGGACCTGGCGCCGTACGCAGACGCGGCAACGCGCGCCATCGCAGCGGCACCGGATATCGGCCGTCTGAGGCCCGCCGCCCACCGCCTGCCGTCCGACTTCACGATCCCGCCTTCCGCCACTTAAACCGCACCGGAGCACGACCCATGCGCACCTACCCGTTGAACAGCCCGCAAGCCGCGGCCCGCATCCTGGCCCTCACGCTGTTGTCCGACGGCCATGTCTCGCAGCATGAGCTTGATCTGCTGGATCGCCAGGGCGCAGCCGACGCGCTGGGCATCGGCCGGGACGAGTTGCGCGGTGTCATCCACACCTTTTGCGAAGACCTGCTGGTCAGTGCCCCGGTGTGCTGGGCCGATGCCTGCCAGGTCGATCCGCAGACGATGGCCTGGCTCTTTGCCGAGGTCACCGACCCCGCATTGCGCCGCAGCCTGCTGCGCTTGTGCGTGGCACTGGCCGAATCCGATGACCATGTGGCCGACGGCGAATCGGTGGTGCTCAACGCCATCGTCGAGCACTGGGGTTTGCAGGCGGAGCTGATGCAGCCGGTGCTCTGACGCGGGGTGGATCTGCGATGGGGCTGCGATGGGGCTGCGCCGCAGCATGCGTGATGTCGGGTGCGGTGCCGTTGGCGAGATCAGGCGCGGTATCAGGCGCGACATGAGGCGCGACACCGGGGGGCGACATCAGGGGCGTGGTTCGGCGCGTGCTCCGGCGCTGTGTCAGGCGCGGTGGTAAGGGTGCCCCTGCAACAGCGACCAGGCGCGGTACAGCGCTTCGGCCAGCAACACGCGCGCCAGGGCGTGCGGCAGCGTCAGGTCGCTGAGGCGCAGCGTCTCGTCGGCGCTGGCTTTGATGTCGGGCGCCAGGCCGTCGGGGCCGCCGATCAACAGTGCTGCGTCGCGCCCGTCGTCGCGCCAGGCGCGCATGCGGGCAGCCAGCGCTGTGCTGGACAGCCGCGTGCCGTGTTCGTCCAGCACGATGCGGCGCGGGCTGCGCACTGCCGCCAACGCCTGCTCGACGCGCTGGCCCTCAGCGGCCATGCACTGCGCGGCCGTTTTGCCGCTACTGCGCGACTCGGCTTTCAGCGCTTTCAGCAGCAGCGGCCAGTCCGGCGGGAAGCGCTTGGCGTAGTCGGCCCAAGCGGCTTCGGCCCAGTCGGGCTGGCGCTGGCCAACGGCCACCACCAGCAATTTCATCAGGAGCGTTTCGGTATCTTGCGCGGCGCGGCCTTGGCTGCGGCTTTGCGGGCCGGTGGCTTGGCTGCCGGCCTGACCGCGGGCTTGGCTGCTGGCCTGGGTGCCGGCTTGGCTGCTAGCCTGACCGCGGGCTTGGCTGCTGGCCTGGGTGCTGGCCGAGCAGCTGGCTTGTGCGCTGGATTGGCTGCAGATGGCCTGGCGGATGAGCTGCCTGGAGACGGCCTGCCTGCAGACGATCTGGCAGCGGGCGATCCAGCCGCAGGCCGTTTTGCCGCAGGCGATTTCCCCGCCACGCGTTTGAAGGCCGCCGTCCGGTTGGCCATCTTGCGGTCGGCTTCGGTTTTGCTGCCCGGCCGCGGTGCGCCCGTTCTTTTGGCCGGGTTGGGCGCTGCGCCCACGTCCCTGGCTGGCACGGGCCTGGCACCGGTCTTCCTGGCCGGCGCCGCGGCGTCGGCGGTCTTGTTGGCCGGTGCCGCCGTGGCGGTGCGCTTTCTGGCGGGGGGCTCCGGCTCGCTCGCTTTGACGAGCTTCGTGTTAACCGGCCCGACCTTCATGCGCACGTTCTTGCCGCCCCATATTTCTTCGAGGTGGTAGTACTCGCGAATGGCCGGCTGCATGATGTGGGCGACGGCGGCGCCGCAGTCCACGATGATCCATTCGCCGTTGTCCTCACCCTCGGTGCTCATCACCGGCATGCCACGCGCTTTGACGCTGTTGCGCACGCTGGCAGCCAATGCCTTGGTCTGCCGGTTGCTGGTGCCCGACGCGATGATCACGCGCTCGAACAGCGAGCTCAGGTGTTCGGTGTTGAAGACCGAGATGTGCTGGGCCTTCACGTCCTCGAGCCCATCGACGATGGCGCGTTGCAGCTTCTTGATGTCCATTCAGCTCCTGTACAGACGGTGAGTTTCAATATAGCGCGCCACAAGGGGCGGCACCAGTTGCGTGATGTCGACGCCGCGCGCCACGCGCTGGCGGATATCGGTCGACGAGATGTCCAGCATCGGCAGCGGCAGCATGCGGTGCGGGAAGCGCAGCACCTCGGCGTTGGGCCCGCGCAGGTCGCCAGGCCGGTTGGCCACGGCCAGCACCGCCAGGCCCAGCAGATCGCGCCAGTTGCGCCAGGTGTGCAGGCTGGCGTACTGGTCCTGCCCGATCAGCAACACCCACTCGACTCCGGGGTGCTGCACCGCCAGCGAGTGCACGGTGTCGAGCGTGACGCTGTCGCCGGTGCGGTCGATCTCGATGCGGTCCAGCACAAAACGCGGTTGATGCGCGATCGCCGATTGCACCATCGCCACGCGGTGTTCTGGCGCCGCCATCGCGCGGTTTTTCTGCCACGGCTGGCCAGCCGGGATCCAACGTACGGCGTCCAGTTGCAACGACGTGAGCGCCACTTCGGCCAGGGCCACGTGGGCGTTGTGCACCGGGTCGAAGCTGCCGCCGAACAATCCAACGCGGCGTGCCGGTGCGCCGCCGGGCGCAGCGGCCATCAGTGCTCACCGCCCAGCGCCAGCCAGTCGCGCGGCGGCAGAAAGTCGGTGTACAGCCGGGCCTCCGGCGTGCCCGGCTCGGGCTGCCAGTCGTAGCGCCAGGTGACCAGCGGCGGCATGCTCATCAGGATGCTTTCGGTGCGGCCGCCGCCATGCAGCCCGAAGTGCGTGCCACGGTCCCACACGAGGTTGAACTCGACGTAGCGGCCGCGCCGGTAGGCCTGGAAGTCGCGCTCACGTTCGCCGTAAGGCAGCGCACGGCGGCGCTGCACGATCGGGCGGTACGCGGGCAGAAACCCGTCACCCACGCCGCGCATCAGCGCAAAGCCGGCAGCGAAACCACCGTCGCTGTGGTCGTCGAAGAAGATGCCGCCAATGCCGCGCGCCTCATTGCGGTGGCGGATGAAGAAGTACTCGTCGCACCAGGGCTTGAAGCGCGCGTACAGCCCGGTGCCGTGCGGCGCCAGCGCGTCGGCGCAGCTGCGGTGAAAGTGCACCGCGTCATCCTCGAAGCCGTAGTAGGGCGTGAGGTCCATGCCGCCGCCGAACCACACCGCCGGCTCGCGCCCGGGCGGCAGCGCGGCCAGCAGGCGTACGTTCAGGTGCACGGTGGGCACGTACGGATTGCGCGGGTGCATGACCAACGACACGCCCAGCGCTTCGAAAGGTGCGCCGGCCAGATCGGCCCGGTGCTGCGTGGCGCTGGGGGGCAGGCTGGTGCCGCGCACGTGGCTGAAGTTGCAGCCGCCGCGCTCCAACAAAGCGCCGCCTTCAATCAGCTGCGACAGGCCGTCGCCTTCGAGCTTGCCGCCGCTGGGGCGCTCCCAGCCGTCTTTACGGAACGTGCCGCCGTCTTCTTCTTCGAATGCCGCGACGATGCGCGACTGCAGGCCCAGCAGGTACTCGCGCACGGCGGCGGTGTCGATCATGTCCATGCTGCCGGCACTGGCCATCAAGGCTTCAGTGCCCGGTGGCCGATGTCGCTGCGCCACTGCGCACCGTCCAGGCGGATGCCGCGTACGGCCTGCAGTGCGCGTTGCTGCGCCACGCGCACCGAATCACCCAGTGCCGTCACGCACAGCACGCGCCCGCCGCGGCTTTGCAGCGTGCCGTCGACAACTTCGGTGCCGGCGTGAAAGACCTGCAGCTCCGGCGTGTTGGCCGGCAGCCCGGTGATCGCATCCCCGCTGCGCGGCGCCGCCGGATACCCTTGCGCGGCCATCACGACGCCGAGCGCCACGCGGCGGTCCCACTGCAGCTCCACACCGTCCAGTGTGCCGTCGGCGGCGTGCATCAGCACCTCGAACAAGTCGCTCTTCAGGCGCATCAGGATGACCTGCGCTTCGGGGTCGCCCAGGCGGCAGTTGAACTCCACCGTGCGCGGCTGGCCTTGCGCATCGATCATCAACCCGGCGTACAGAAAGCCGCTGTAGGGCAGCCCGTCCTTGGCCATGCCGGCGATGGTGGGCTGGATGATTTCGTGCATGACCTTGGCATGCACGTTGGGCGTTACTACTGGCGCCGGTGAATAGGCGCCCATGCCGCCGGTGTTGGGGCCCGTGTCGCCATCGCCGAGCCGCTTGTGATCCTGGCTGGTGGCCAGCGACAGCACGGTGCGGCCATCGCAGACGACGATGAAGCTGGCTTCCTCGCCGTCCATGAAGTCCTCGATCACCAGGCGTGCGCCGGGTGTGGCCAGCATGTGGTCGATGGCTTCGTGCGCCTGGGCCAGCGTCATCGCCACCACCACGCCTTTGCCGGCAGCCAGGCCGTCGGCCTTGACGACGATCGGCGCGCCGTGTTTGTCGACATGCGCGTGCGCTGCGGCGGCGTCGGTGAAGGTAGCGTACAGCGCGGTCGGAATGCCGTGCCGCTGCATGAACTCCTTGGCGAAGGCCTTGCTGCTCTCCAGTTGCGCAGCGCCCTGCGTGGGCCCGAAGACGCGCAAACCGCGGGCGCGGAAGACATCAACGATGCCGGCCGCCAGCGGCGCCTCGGGGCCGACGACCGTCAGCGCCACTTTTTCGGCAGCGGCAAAGTCAGCCAGCGCGCCAGGCTCGGTCAACGGCACGTTTTTCAGCGCCGGGTCGGCCACCGTGCCGCCGTTGCCGGGGGCCACGTACACCGTTTGCACGCGTGCGCCCTGCGCCAGCTTCCAGGCCAGCGCGTGCTCGCGGCCGCCGCCGCCGATCACCAGCACTTTCATGGCGTAAACAGGGTGTTGTGATAAAGGTTTTGCACGTCGTCCAGGTCCTCGATCACGTCCAGCAGTTTTTGCATGCGCTCTGCATCGTCGCCGACCAGCTCGATGGTGTTCTCCGCGCGCATCGTGACCTCGGCCAATTCGGGCTTGAAGCCGGCGGTCTCCAGCGCGGCCTTCACGGCCTCGAATTCAGTCGGCGGTGTGAGCACCTCGATGGCGCCGTCGTCGTCGGTGATCACGTCTTCAGCGCCGGCCTCGAGTGCTGCGTCCATCAGCTTGTCCTCGGCCGTGCCGGGTGCAAAAACCAACTGCCCGCAGTGCTTGAATTGAAAGGCCACCGAGCCCTCGGTGCCCATGTTGCCGCCGTACTTGCTGAACGCGTGGCGCACCTCGGCCACTGTGCGCACGCGGTTGTCGGTCATGCAGTCGACGATGATCGCCGCGCCGCCGATGCCGTAGCCCTCATAGCGGATCTCTTCGTAGTGCGCGCCTTCGAGGTTGCCGGTGGCCTTGTCGATGTTGCGCTTGACGGTCTCCACCGGCAGGTTGACGGCCTTGGCCTTCTCGATGGCCAGCCGCAAACGCGGGTTGGCCGATGCATCGCCGCCACCCAGCCGCGCCGCCACCATTATTTCGCGGATCACGCGGGTCCAGGCCTTGCCGCGTTTTTCATCCTGCCGGCCCTTGCGGTGCTGGATGTTGGCCCACTTGGAATGACCTGCCATGGGGTCTCGTGCTCCTCATGATCAGCGCGCGATTTTACGCGCCGGACTTGCCGCCGAACTGCGAAGCGGAGCCGATGCCCCGAGCGGTTGCAGCGGCTGCTCGCCCCGCTCGGGGGCAGGCCGCCCGGCTCGGCCCCGGCTCCGCTCGCGCCCGAGCTCACGCCCGAGCTCTCGCCCGTGCCCACGCCCGTGCTGGCGCCCGTGCTGGCGCCCGGCTCGATGGCCATGGCGCGCAATTCCAAGCCCAGGCGGTGGAGCCCCGCCGGTAAGCGCCTGGGCTAAGCTGAAGATGCTGCAGCGCCTCGAGGAGCCCGACCGATGGACTTCGACAACTTCATCGCCCGCGCCTGGGACGATCATCAAAACGACAGCCAAGCCGTCGCTCGACGGCTGTTGCCCGAGGGCCTGCCTTTGGCCGACAGCGCCCAGCGCTGTGGCGCGCTCGCGCGGCTGGCCCACCACATGCACGGTGAGCACCGCGGCGACTGGGCGGGCGGCATCACCGCGTTGCAGCAGGTGGCCGCGCAGCCGGCCGTGCAAGCCGATGCAGAAGTGGCCGCCACTGTGCAGCGTTATGTGCTGAGCCTGCAGCTGGCGGCGGCCATGGTCGGCAGGGAGGCCCGGCTGGCCGCGCTGCACGACGGCAACATCACGGTGGCCGATCACATCCGCATCCAGGCGATGACGGCAGCCACGCTGGCGCCGCACCACGTGGCATGCGCCGGCGCCTTGCTGCAACAGGCTGCAGCTGAGCACGAAGCAGCCGCGCTGCCGGCCGACGACCCCGCCACCCGTGCGCTGGCTGTGGCCGGCAACAACATCGCTGCCACGCTGTGCGAAGCACCGCACCTCAGCGATGCGCAGCGCCACCTGATGATCGAAGCAGCGCAGCTTGCCAGCCGCTTCTGGCAACGCGCCGGCGGCTGGTTGGAGGACGAGCGCGCCGAGCACCGCCTGGCCGAGGTCTGGCTCAAGGCCGGTGACGCTGCCCAGGCGCAGGTGCATGCGCGGCGTTGCCTGGACATCGTGGCCGCTTCCGGTGACGCGCCGCTGGAGCGCTTTTTCGGCCAGGTCGTGCTGGGCCGCGCCGCTGCGGCGTTAGGGCACGGCGCTGCGCACGGCCACGCATTGGCCGCGGCGCAGGCCGCGTTCGATGCGCTGCCGGCCGACGATCGCGGATGGTGCGAGCCCAGCCTGGCCGAGCTGCGCGCCACCTAATGGTCAATAGACCCTGCTCTTTCTGAGGACCACGCCACACGGCAGCGGTGTCTGTGGATGGTTGTTGCACACGCTGCCCTGCAAGATACGCGCATGCAAATCTCTCACCTCCTGCGCGCCCGACGACGCTTGCTCGGCCTGCTGCCGGCCACGCTGATCGCTGCCCTACCCGCGCGGTACGCCACGGCCGCCGTTCCGGGGGTCAGTGACCGTGAAATCATCGTCGGCCAAAATATCACGCGGCAAGGCGGACGCAATGTCTACGGTGCGGATGTGCAGATTGGCATCCAAGCCTGCCTGGCCGACATCAACCGCAATGGCGGCGTGCTCGGGCGCCAGGTTGTGCTGCGCACGCTGGACGACGACAACGACGCCGCCAAAGCCGAAGCGCACGCGCGCCAACTCGTGGCCGGTGGCGCTTTCGTGCTCTTTGGCTCGATTGAGGGTGGCCCTTCGACGGCGGTGATGAAAGCGGCAGTCGAAATGGGCGTGCCGTTCATCGGGCCGATGGCTGGGTCGCCCGGTCTGCGGCGGCCGCACCAGTCGCTGGTCTTCCCGGTGCGGGCCGAACACCGTGAAGAGTTTCGCGCGCTCATCACACACGCTCAGCGCGTGGGCCTGAAGCGCGTGGCGCTGTTTCATGCCGATTCTTCGGTCGGGCGCGAACACCTGGCCAACGTCGAAAAGTTGACCGCCGAAATCGGCATCGCCTTCGCTGGAGGACAGCCTTTCAAGGGCGACATCACAGACCCGCAACTCGTCGCCGCAGCGGCTGGCTTTGCGGAGCGCGGCGCCGACTTGGTGCTGAATCACGGCTCTGCATCGGTCTACGGGCGTCTGATCCGCAGTGCCCGCGCAGCCGGCCTGCGCACGCACTACTGGGGCGTGAATTCCGGCTCCACACCACTGGCGGCCGCACTCGGTGAACTGGCCAAGGGAATGGTGTTCTCGCAGATCGTGCCCAACCCCAGAGCTGGGAAGACGGCGCTGGCGCGTGAATACCAAAGTCTCCTAGCACGCAGCCACCCCGGCCAGCCGCTGTCGTACGGCGGTTTAAAGGGTTACATGACGGCCAAGGCGCTGACGTTGGCGCTGCGCGCTGCCGGCAGCAAGCCCACACGCAACAGCTTGCTGGTAGGCCTGGAAAAATTTGATGCCGACCTTGGCGACCTGCCGTTGCGCTGGCGCAAGGGCGAACACGTGGGCAGTGCTTTTGTGGACCTGGCCCTGGTCGGGCGAGACGGGCGCTTCGTGCAATAACGGCGCACCTGGTTGGAGGCGGATCCTGGCCCCGTCGCAGCTAGACTTGGTTGGCTACCGAGCCGCGGCTGGAGACCTGCATGCCCGATCCGATACTTGTTGCCCAGCACGGCAGCATCGAATGTTTCATGCTGCCGGCGCTGGCCAACCGCCACGGCCTGATCACCGGCGCCACCGGCACCGGCAAGACCATCACGCTGCAGACGCTGGCTGAGAACTTCAGCCGCCTGGGTGTACCGGTGTTCATGGCCGACGTGAAGGGCGACCTCACCGGCATCACGCAAGCCGGCAGCATTGCGCCCAAACTGGCTGCTTTACTGCACGAGCGCGGCCTGCCACTGCCCGAGCCGCTGCAGTGCCCGGCCATGCTGTGGGATGTTTTTGGCACGCACGGCCACCCGGTTCGGGCCACGGTGTCAGACATGGGCCCGCTGCTGCTGGCACGCATGCTGGCGCTCAACGACACGCAGGCCGGCGTACTCAGTCTGGTGTTCCGCATCGCCGACGACAACGGCCTGTTGCTGCTGGACATGAAGGACCTGCGCGCGATGCTGCAGTTTGTCGGCGACAACGGCAGCCAGTTCACGACCGAGTACGGCAACGTCAGCGCAGCCAGCGTCGGCGCCATCCAACGCGGCCTGTTGCAAATCGAAGAACAGGGCGGCGACAAGTTCTTCGGCGAGCCGATGCTGGACATCAGCGATTTTCTGCAGACGGTGGACATGCCGCGGACGGCATCGGCCCCCGGAAGCGGCCCTTCGATGCCGATGGGCGTGATCAACATCCTCACCGCCGACAAGCTGATGAATGCGCCGCGGCTGTACGCGACCTTTCTGCTGTGGATGCTGAGCGAGCTGTTCGAGCTGCTGCCCGAAGTGGGTGACCTCGACAAACCCAAGCTGGTCTTCTTCTTCGATGAAGCGCACCTGCTGTTCAAGGATGCGCCGCCGGCGCTGGTCGAACGCATCGAGCTGGTGGTGCGGCTTGTGCGCAGCAAGGGCGTCGGCGTGTACTTCGTGACGCAGAACCCACTGGACGTGCCGGACACGGTGCTGGCGCAGCTGGGCAACCGCGTGCAGCACGCCCTGCGCGCCTTCACGCCGCGCGACCAAAAAGCCGTCAAGGCGGCGGCCAGCACCATGCGCGCCAACCCGAAGATCGGCAGTACCGACCAAATGACGACAGCGATCACCGAGCTGGCGGTGGGCGAGGCGCTCATCAGCTTTCTCGATGCCAAGGGCCGGCCCAGCGTCACCGAGCGCGTCTACGTGCTGCCGCCGGGTAGCCAGATCGGGCCCATCACGGCCGAGCAGCGGCAGGCGCTGCTGCGCACGTCGCTGGTGGCCGGCACGTACGAGAAAACCGCCGACCGCGAGTCAGCTTATGAACGGCTCAAAGGGCGGGCCACCGCATCGGCCGATACGGCGTCGGCAAGTGCTGCATCGGCCGATGCGGCTTCAGCCGGTACGGCAGCAGCGGGCACCAGAGCCGGCAAAACGGGCGCGGACGGCGGCTTTACGCTGGGCAACCCCGGCGGCGCTGCGGGCGTGCCTGCAGCGGCCGGCGGCGGCATGATGGACATGGTCAAAGACATCATGCTGGGCAGCACCGGCCCGCGTGGCGGGCGCCACCCGGGGCTGGCAGAAAAGGCAGCGTCTTCAGCCATGCGCAGCATCGGCTCCGCAGTCGGGCGCGAGATCATCCGCGGCGTGCTGGGCTCGCTGCTGGGTGGCTCGCGCCGGCGCTGAAGACACAATGAAAACGCGATGCAAACAGCACCAGGACCCGCGATGCTCAAGTGGCTGCTGATCACCCCGGTGGCGCTGGGCGTGCTGGCCCTGGCTGCCGGCCAGGCCGGCCTGCTGCGCGGCCAGATGCCGACCGATCTGGGTTTGCGCGACGGCCGCCTCAAAGCGCCTTCCGCCACCGACAACAGCGTCAGCAGCCAGGCCGCGCTGTGGCCCGACCAACCGCAGGCCGCAGCGGCGCAGATCGCACCGCTGGGCTGGATCGGCCAGCCGCCGGACGGCCGGGCCACGCTGGACCGCGTCGAGGCCATCGTGCGCGCCCTGCCGCGCGCGCAAATCGTCAAGCGTGAAGCTGACTATCTGCAGGCCACCGTGACCACGCAGCTGATGAAATACACCGACGATCTGGAGTTCTGGCTGGACCGCGGCCAAGGCGTCGTGCACGTGGGCTCGGCATCGCGCCTTGGGCGCAAGGACCTCGGCGTCAATCGTGCGCGGGTCGAGGCCATACGACAGCAGCTGGCGGGCAGGGCCAGCTAGCCGTACCCGCTCTGGCGGTGCTTGGGCGGCGCTTTGGCGGCGTGTCTGGTGACGTGTCTGGTGACGTATCTGGTGGCGTGTCGCGAGGCGTGCCCCGTGGCGCACCTGGCGACCTTCGGGCGGGCATCTCTGCAGCGTGTCGCCGCGCTTCGGTGGCTTCTTCGGCAACCTGCTGGCGGCGTGGCGGCGGCGGCTTGCGCCCACCGGCGCCGTGCCGTCGCAAGACGCTGGGCCGGCGCCGGGCAGCGCACCACAGTGCCGGCACCCCGCCACTCCCCCGAGCCCACCATGCTGCTGCACATCCTTCAACGCACCCCCGTCTGGGTCTGGCTGATGCTGGCCGCGCTATTGGTGATGGGCTTGTCGCAGCTTCGCACGCGGCAGGTCACGCCAGCGCGCTTGTCGGTGCTGCCGGCAGTGCTGCTGGTAATGGGCGTGTGGACGATGGCGCCTGGCTTCGTGGCCCTGCCGCTGGTCGGTGGCCTTTGGCTGCTGGTCTTCGGCGCTGCCACGTGGGCCGGGCGGCGCCTGCCGCCGCCCGCCGGTGCGCGCTGGCTGGCACCGGTACAGCGGCTGCAGTTGCCGGGCAGCGCGGTGCCGCTGCTGGTCATCGTCGGCATCTCCAGCCTGCGTTGCGGCGCCGGCGTGGCCCAGGCGCTGCACCCGGCCTGGCGCACGCTGGCCACCGTGCAGGCGCCGCTGGCGCTGCTGTTCGGCAGCCTCAGCGGGCTGTTGCTGGGCCGCGCGCTGGCTGTGCGCGCGCTGGCTGTGCGTAGCGCGCACTGAGCCACCGGATGCGCTCGGGGCGCCGATGAACTACACCGTCGAGCCGCGCGGCGCCCTGCACCACACGGGGCTGCGGCTGCGCGACAACCTGCTGCGCCAGTTGCTCATAGTCGGCAGCCTGTGTCTGGGCATTGCGCTGTTGCTGACGGCCATCGAAGGCCGCGGCTTCGGCACCAAGCTCGTGTATTCGCTGAGCATTGGCACCGTCTGCACGCTGATCGTCGACGCCATGCGTCTGGCAGTGGCAGGCGCCTATGACTTTTGGCGCCGCCTCCGTGGCCTGCCGCGGGTCAGCACCATCAACGGCTGGTATGGCGTCATGCCGGGCGCGCTGCTGGCTATCGTGCTGGGCCCCGCACTCGGCCTCACGGTGGCCGATGCACTCACCGGCTACCAGTCGATCAGCCTGCTCGACCTCCGCTCCGGGGCAAACCGTCTGATGCTGGCGCTGGCGCTGGCGCTGCTGGGCACGCTGATCACGGTCGTAGTGGCTGGCAACCTGGAGCGCCTGGCGCACACGCGCGCTGGCTGAAGCCGCAGAGCGCCAGGCCGCCGAGCACCAGCTGCGGCTGCTGCAAAGCCAGCTCGAGCCGCACATGCTGTTCAACACGCTGACCAACCTGCGCGTGCTGATCGGGCTGGACGCAGAACGCGCGCAGGCCATGCTCGATCGGTTGATCGCCTACCTGCGCGCTACGCTCAGCGCATCGCGCGTTGCAGCCCACCCGCTGGCCACCGAGTTCGAACGCCTGGCCGACCATCTGGCGCTGATGGCCATGCATCCGGACGAGAAGACGCCTCAGGCCGTGCAGTTCCTCAGGGACGCGGTGGCCTACAACGGACGCCTGGGCATCAGCGTCAAACGGCTGCTGACCGACAACGGCCGGCCTTCCGATCCAAGGACTTCGCCGCGGACTGCAAGGCGCTGGGCATCGCTCACAAGTTCGCTCGGCCCTACCGGCCGCAGACCAACGGCAAGGCCGAGCGGTTCATCCGATCGGCACTGCGCGAGTGGGCTTATGGCTGGACATACCAGCACTCAACGCAGCGCACTGAAGCGCTTGCCAGCTGGCAACACCACTACAACT
>JAJAZC010000007.1 GCA_026785885.1 Rubrivivax sp. | reverse complement strand
GGCCGCCGGTGTGGCTGGCGCAGCCGCCGTGGCGGGGGCTGCAGCCGGCGCTGTGCCGCCCTGCAGCTTTTTCAGATCGTCGACGTTGCGTGCCAGCTCGGCCAACCGGGTGCCGCTGTCCTTGCGTTCGGTTTCCCTGGACAGCTTGGCCTCGGGCGCCGATGCCTTGACGCCGCCTTGTGACAGCGTCAGGCGGTCCGGCGTCGGCGCGGCGGCTTGTTTGCGGTCCTCGACCTGCGTCTGCACCTGGCCTTTGGCCTGCCGGGCAGGCGCGTCCGGGGTCGTCGTAGTGACGCCTGCGGCCAGGCGTTGGCGGTAGGCGCCGAAGTCGGCACTCTGCGCCTGAATAACCTCGCGCGCAGCCTGCGGCGTGACCTTCCCCGCGTCGTCTGCCGACGGCACCGTCAGCACGACACCGGCTTTCAGGCGGTTCATGTTCTCGGCCATGAAGGCCTGCGGATTGGCGCGGAACAGCGCCACCAGCATCTGGTCCAGCGACACACCCTGGCGCTGCGTGCGCCCGGCAATGCGCGACAAAGAATCGCCGTTGCGGACGCGCACTTCGTCGCCGCTGGTGGGCTCGGATGGTGCCGGCGCCTGTGCCGCCGCGGTGCTGGGCGTCGGCGCTGCCGCGCTGCGTTGTGCCGGTGCAGCAGCAGCGCGGGTGCCGGCCCGTGCCGGGGTCTCGGCCGCGCCGGCGTTGTTGCCGGTGTTGTTGCCGGTGCTGCCCGCCGTGCCCCGCGGTGTGCGGCTGCCGGGGGCGACCAATGGGGCCGGTGTATCGGGCGCCGGCGAAATCACCGGCGACGCCGCCGGCCCGCTGCCCTGCGCCTGAAGCGCGGCCGGCGGGTCGAACAGCATCGTGTACTCACGCACCAGGCGGCCGCTGGCCCACGTGGCCTCGACGATGACGTCGACAAAAGGCTCCAGCACGGCACGGTCGCTGGTGACACGCACCAGCGGGCGGGCGCCCGGGCGGTTGACCAGCGTCAGCGTTGTCGCCGGCAACACGGCGTTGTAGTCGACCCCTGCCGCGCGGTAGGCCTCGGGAGGTGCGATGCGCAGTTTCAGCGACGACGCTTCTTCGGGCGTCATGCTGGTGATCTCGATCTCCGCGCGCAACGACTCGCCGAGCGCCGACTGCACGTTGAGCCGGCCCAAGCCCAAGGCCCAGGCCTGGCTGCCCCACAAACAGGCAACGGCCCAGGCGACCCCTTGGAGCGCAAAGCGCGCAGCGTTTGTCGAGCGTTGTTTCAAGGTCTATCCCCCACGCGATGGGTCGCGGCTTCGTTATGCGCTGCTGGCCTGAGCTTCAGGCCCTGCTGTTACCGAACATCGGCAACAGCAACAAAAGGCAGAAATCGCAATGCTATCAAGCATATAGGAGCGCTAGCTAAGGCAAAAGCTGATGATTGGGCCGGGAAATGCTTTGTTTCTGCGCTTTGGATCGTCTGTTGCCGGTCGACAACGCGCGTGGCGCTGGGCCCAAGACTGCCCGATCAGGCCTGCAGCAGGATGCGCAGCGTGCGGCGCAAGGGCTCAGCAGCGCCCCACAGCAACTGGTCGCCGATCGTGAAGGCGCCCAGGTAATGCTCGCCCAGCGCCAGCTTGCGCACCCGCCCCACGGCAATCTGCATCGTGCCCGTCACGGCCACCGGCGTCAGACCCTGCAGCGTGTCGGCGCGTGTGTTGGGCACGTAGCTGACCCAAGCGTTGTCGTTGCGGATGAGCGCTTCGATGTCGGCCAGCGGTACGTTCTTCTTGAGCTTGAAAGTCAGCGCCTGGCTGTGGCAACGCATGGCGCCGACGCGCACACACAGGCTGTCGATCGGCACCGGCTCCAGCGCCGTCCCCGCACCGCGGCCGAGAATCTTGTTGGTCTCGGCGCTGCCCTTCCACTCTTCCAGGCTCGTGCCATCACCGCGGTCGCTGTCGATCCACGGGATCAGGCTGCCACCCAGCGGCACGCCGAAGTGCTGCACCTCGCTGGCGCTGAGGCTGCGCTGCTTGGCGGTGATCTGGCGGTCGATGTCCAGGATCGCGCTGGCCGGGTCGTCCAGCAGCGGGCGCACCGCGGCGTTGAGCGTGCCGTACTGCGTCAGCAACTCGCGCATGTGCTGCGCGCCACCGCCGCTGGCGGCCTGGTAGCTGGCGGCCGTCATCCACTCCACCAGGTCGGCTTTGAACAGCGCACCCAGGCCCATCAGCATGCAGCTGACGGTGCAGTTGCCGCCGATGAAGTCCTTCACGCCGCGCGCCATGGCGCTTTCGATCACCGGCAGGTTGACGGGATCCAGCACGATCACCGCGTCGTCGTTCATGCGCAGTGTCTTGGCAGCGTCTATCCAGCAGCCCTTCCAGCCCGCCGCGCGCAAGGGGCCGTGGACGGCCTTTGTGTAGTCGCCGCCCTGGCAGGTGATGACGATGTCGCAGCGCTTGAGCACCGCCAGATCGTTGCCGTCCTGCAGCGTGGTTTCGTTCTTGGCCAGGTCAGCGATGGCCGCCGGCAGCGGCCCGCCGGCCTGGCTGGTGCTGAAGAACACCGGCTCGATGAGGTCGAAGTCGCCTTCGGCGCGCATGCGGTCGATCAGCACGGAGCCCACCATGCCGCGCCAGCCGACCAAGCCCACGCGGGGGTTCGATGTGAGTGCCATGTGATGCATTGCCTTTGTCGTTGATGCAGACGCGCTGGGTATTGCCGGCTCGTCTCGCCGGGGTCCATCAGGGTGGGGCAAGACGATCCGAGACGCTAGGCCGGTGTGGTTGTCGTTTTGCCGCTGGACGTCGCTCGGATGGCCGCCACCACGGCGTCACCCATCGCTTCTGTGCCGACACGGGCCGTGCCCGGGCTCCAGATGTCCGGCGTGCGCAAGCCATCAGACAGCACCGCCTTGACGGCTGACTCGATGCGGTGGGCGGCAGCAGGCTGAGCCAGCGAGTGGCGCAGCATCATGGCCACCGACAGGATGGTGGCCAGCGGGTTGGCCACGCCCTGGCCCGCAATGTCCGGCGCGCTGCCGTGGCTAGGCTCGAACAGGCCCTTGCCGCGCGCGTCCAGCGATGCGCTGGGCAGCATGCCGATGCTGCCGGTCAACATCGCGGCTTCGTCACTCAGGATGTCGCCGAACAGGTTGCCGGTGACGATGACGTCGAAAGCCTTGGGTGCCTTGACGAGCTGCATAGCGGCGTTGTCGACGTACATGTGCTGCAGCTCGACGTCCGGGTACTGCGCATGCACCCCGGTGACGACGTCCCTCCAGAACTGAAACGTCTCCAGCACGTTGGCCTTGTCGACCGAGGTCACCTTGTTGCTGCGCAGCCGCGCGGCGCGGAAGGCCACATGCGCGATGCGTTCGATTTCGGGTCGGCTGTAGCGCATCGTGTCGAAGGCTTCTTCCGCGCCCGGAAAATGGCCGTCGACCGCAGTGCGGCGCCCGCGCGGCTGGCCAAAGTAGATGTCGCCGGTGAGCTCGCGGATGATCAGGATGTCCAGGCCCGCCACCAGCTCCGGCTTCAGCGACGAGGCCTGTTTCAGCTGCTCGTAACACAGCGCCGGGCGCAGGTTGGCAAACAGCTCCAGGTGCTTGCGCAGGCCCAGGATGGCCTGCTCCGGCCGCAGGGGCCGCGCCAGCGTGTCGTACTTCCAGTCGCCGACGGCGCCGAAGAGGATCGCATCGGCGTCCTTGGCCAGCTGCAGCGTGGCGTCGGGCAGCGGGTGGCCGTGGGCCTCAAAGGCAGCGCCGCCGACCAGCGCGGTTTCGGTCTCGAAGCGCAATTCCAGCGCGTGCAGCACACGCTCGGCCTGTTCGACGATCTCGGGCCCGATGCCGTCGCCCGGCAGGATGGCGATCTTCATGGTCATGACGCGGTCTTCAATTCGGTGGGTTGTGTATTAACTTAGCTCCGCGCCACGGAACCGGCTTTGCCGGGCCGTCGGCGGACAGCCGCCTCGGGGTGGGGGCTCATGCTCCGCGAGCGTGGGGGCTCATGCTCCGCGAGCGTGGGGGCTCATGCTCTCCAGCCACGGCATGCGCGCCAGCCGCTCGGCCTCGAAGGCGCGAACCTTGTCGGCGTGGCGCAGCGTCAGGCCGATGTCGTCGAAGCCGCCCACCATGCAGTACTTGCGAAACGGCAACACCTCGAAGGCCAGCTCGCTGCCATCGGGCTTGACCACCACCTGCCGCGGCAAATCGACCGTCAGGCTGTAGCCGGCAAACGCCTGCACTTCGTCGAAGAGCTGGCTGACCTGCGACTCGGGCAGCTGGATCGGCAGCAGCCCGTTCTTAAAGCAGTTGTTGAAGAAGATGTCGGCAAAGCTCGGCGCAATGAGCGCCCGAAAACCGTACTGCACCAGCGCCCACGGCGCGTGCTCGCGGCTGGAGCCGCAGCCGAAGTTGCTGCGCGCCAGCAGGATGGATGCGCCGGTGGGGCCATAAGCGCCCGCCTGATAGCGCGGCTGGTTGAGCACGAAGTCCGGGTTCGGTTTACGCGACGCGGGGTCCTGCCCCGGCTCGCCGGGGTCCAGGTAGCGCCAGGCGTCGAACAGGTTGGGCCCGAAGCCGCTGCGCGCAATCGACTTGAGGAACTGCTTGGGAATGATCGCGTCGGTGTCGACGTTGTCGCGATCCATCGGGGCCACCAGGCCCTGGTGCACGGTGAAAGCTTGCATGGTGTGATCCCTCAACCGATCCGACGCACATCGACGAAGTGGCCGTTCAAGGCCGCCGCGGCCGCCATCGCGGGGCTGACCAGGTGGGTGCGACCGCCGGCGCCCTGGCGGCCTTCAAAGTTGCGGTTGCTGGTGCTGGCGCAGCGCTCGCCGGGCTCCAGCCGGTCGGCGTTCATCGCCAGGCACATGCTGCAGCCGGGTTCGCGCCACTCGAAGCCGGCTGCGGTGAAGATGCGGTGCAGGCCTTCGGCTTCGGCCTGCGCCTTCACCAGGCCCGAGCCCGGCACCACCATCGCCAGCTTGACCGTGCTGGCCACGCGCTGCTGCGCACGCTGCACTACGGCCGCGGCTTCGCGCAGGTCTTCAATGCGGCTGTTGGTGCAACTGCCGATGAAGACCTTGTCGATGCGGATGTCGGTGATCAGCTTGTTGGGCTCCAGCCCCATGTAGGCCAGCGCGCGCTCGATGGCGCCGCGGCGCGCGGCGTCTTTTTCGCGGTCGGGGTCGGGCACACGGCCATCCACCGGGAGCACCATCTCCGGGCTCGTGCCCCAGGTGACCTGCGGCTGAATCTGCGCTGCATCCAGCTCGACCACGGCGTCGAAGTGCGCACCGGGGTCGCTTTGCAGCGTGCGCCAGTGCGCAACCGCGGGCTCCCAGGCTGCACCGGTGGGCGCGAGCGGGCGGCCGCGGCCGCCGTTGTGGATGTAGGCGATGGTCTTGTCATCCACCGCCACCAGGCCCGCGCGGGCGCCGGCTTCGATGGCCATGTTGCACACGGTCATGCGGCCTTCCATGCTTAAGCCGCGGATGGCGCTGCCGGCAAACTCGATCGTGTAGCCGGTGCCGCCGGCGGTGCCGATCTTGCCAATAACGGCCAGCACCAAATCCTTGCCGGTGACGCCGGCACCCAGCCGGCCTTCGACCCGCACGAGCATGTTTTTCGCCTTCCTGGCCAGCAGCGTCTGCGTCGCCATCACGTGCTCGACCTCGCTGGTCCCGATGCCGTGTGCCAGCGCGCCAAAAGCGCCGTGCGTGCTGGTGTGCGAATCACCGCACACCACCGTCATGCCCGGCAATGTGGCGCCGTTTTCCGGCCCGATGACATGCACGATGCCCTGGCGTTGATGCAAAAAGGGGAAGTAGGCCGCAGCACCGCTGGCGCGGATGTTGTCGTCCAGCGTCGTGATCTGCAGCTTGCTGATCGGGTCGGCGATGCCGTCGTAACCCGCGGCCCAGCCGGTGGTGGGTGTGTTGTGGTCGGCGGTGGCCACGATGCTGCTGACGCGCCAGACCTTGCGCCCGGCCAGACGCAGTCCCTCGAAGGCCTGCGGGCTCGTCACCTCATGCACCAGGTGGCGGTCGATGTAGAGCACGGCGGTGCCGTCGTCTTCGGTGTGGACGACGTGTTCGTCCCACAGCTTGTCGTACAGGGTCCTGGGCGTCATGGCAGCTTCTCCCGCTGCGGCATTGTCCAGGATCGCCTGGACGGGCTGCTGCAAGCCAGCGATCGCGGCATGAGCCACAGCCGGCCGGCCGGCCACGTGACTTCCGGGTACTTTGGCTTCTCGGCTTCTTGTCTGCTTAGCCTGCCGTTACCGATTCTTTTGCCCGACCCCCCCAACTAGAGGGCGCATGAATGTGGCACTCGCGGGGCGTGAACCATGCCCTGGAGGCGGCTTGTCGTCACACAGACACTGCGGCCTCGCAAGATCAGGCACAGGCGCTCAAGCCCAGGGGCCACGACCCCACGCCACCAGGAGACTGCTCTGAACACCACGCGCGACAACCCGCAGGCGGCCTTGAACCAGGCCTTGAAGCCGAACTTGCCGATCAAGGTTATCGCCCAGGTGACGCAGGTGACGCAGGTGACGCCGCTGGCGCAGCTGACGCCGATCAACACGCACCGCCGCGAGCGCCACCTGGGCATCGAGCCCGTGCTGTCGGCCATCGCGCTGCTGGCCCTGGTGCTGTTGATGGCGGGCTGGCGGCCGCTGGCTGGCAGCCCGAGCGAGCACCAGGGTGCCCCGGCCGGCAACGGCAATGTCGAGACCGCTTCGGTCGGCCGTTGATCCAGCTACAGCGCAACGCCGCTCACGTAGGCCCTACGCAAGAACGGCAGCCTCCAGCACACTGGCAGCCCGCTGATTGATCCGCGCTGATCGGAGCCCGCATGCCCGCCTACATCCACGCCGACATCGAGATCACCGACCCCGTTCTCTACGACGAGTACCGGCGCCAGGTGCCGGCGCTGATTGCCCGCCACGGTGGCCGTTATCTGGTGCGTGGCGGCGCGGTCACCCTGCTGGAGGGCCAGCGAACGACGCAGCGCCAGGTGATCCTGGAGTTTGCCGACATGGACG
>JAJAZC010000006.1 GCA_026785885.1 Rubrivivax sp. | reverse complement strand
GCCGGACCCTACCGGGCCCGGCTGCGCCGATATCAAGCGAGCTGGGATTTCACCCTGTCGACGATGCTCTTGAAGGCCGCCGGATCGTGAATGGCCATGTCGGACAACACCTTGCGGTCGATGTCGATCTGCGCCTTCTTGAGACCGGCCATAAATTTGCTGTAGGTGACTCCAAGCTCACGGCTGGCCGCGTTGATACGCGCAATCCAGAGCTGACGGAACACCCGCTTGCGGGTGCGGCGGTCACGGTAGGCGTATTGGCCCGCCTTCATCACCGCCTGTTTGGCGATGCGGAAGACGTTCTTGCGGCGGCCGCGGAAGCCCTTGGCCAGGGCCAGGATCTTCTTGTGACGGGCGTGGGCGACTACGCCACGTTTAACGCGAGGCATGTGTGTGCTCCTTGTGCGGTGGTGTGCTTACAGGCCAGCGAAAGGCAACATTTGCGCCATGTGGCCCATGTTGCTCTCGTGGACGCTCACGGTGCCGCGCAAGTCGCGCTTGCGGCTGGTGCTCTTCTTGGTGAGGATGTGGCGCTTGAACGCCTGGCCACGCTTGACGGTGCCGCCGGGGCGCACGCGAAAGCGCTTCTTGGCGCCGCTCTTGGTCTTCATCTTGGGCATTGCTGCTCCTTCTTCGTTTGCTGGTGCAGGCGACGCCGGGTTATCCGGTGTGCTTGTTGGCCTGCAGCCGCTTCTGGTCGACTTGGCGGCATTGCCACCAAACCGACGACATCGATTCTTCACTTCCGCTTCGGTGCCAGCACCATGATCATCTGCCGGCCTTCAAGCTTGGGCATGTGCTCGACCATCGCAACGTCGGCCAACTCGTCGCGTATGCGTTCCAGCATGCGCATGCCGATGTCCTGGTGGGTGATCTCGCGGCCGCGAAAACGCAGCGTGACCTTTCCCTTGTCGCCGTCCTCAGAGATGAAGCGCCGCAGGTTGCGCATCTTGATGTTGTAGTCACCGTCGTCCGTACCAGGGCGGAATTTGACTTCCTTGATCTCGATGACCTTCTGCTTGCTCTTGGCCTCGGCGGCTTTTTTCTGCTCTTGGTATTTGAACTTGCCGTAGTCCATCAACCGGCACACGGGCGGGTCTGCAGTGGCTGCAATCTCCACTAGATCGACGTCCAGCTCCCCTGCCATGCGCAACGCGTCCAACGTAGTGACGATGCCGAGCGGCTCGTTTTCAACCCCGTTCAGGCGCACATTGAGCGCCATGATCTCCCGGTTCAGACGGTGCTTGCGCTCCGCGTTGGGCACGCGGCGATCCATGAATGTAGCGATGGTTCCAGCTCCTGTTGCAACCCGCAGGCAAAGCGGGCCACCAATGAATTCAAAGCGCGACCCGGTGCCTCACACCTTGGAAGCGATGTCACTGCCGATCTTCTGGAGGAAGTCTGCCAGCGGCATCACGCCGAGATCCTGATTGCCCCGGGCGCGCACGGCAACGGCCCCGTTTGCCTTCTCCTTGTCGCCGACGACCAGGATGAACGGAACCTTCTGCATTGAATGCTCGCGGATTTTATAGTTGATTTTTTCGTTGCGCAAATCAAGGCTGGTCCTAACTCCTTGTTTTTGCAGCGTTTTGGCGACTGTTCTGGCGTAGTCGGCCTGGTGCTCGGTAATCGGCGTGAGCACCACCTGCACCGGCGCGAGCCAGGCCGGCAGCGCGCCGGCATGCTGCTCGATCAGGATGCCGATGAAGCGCTCCAGGCTGCCCACGATGGCCCGGTGCAGCATCACCGGGTGTTTGCGTTCACCACTCTCAGCAACGTAGACCGCGTCCAGCCGCTCCGCCATCGAAAAGTCGACCTGCATCGTGCCGCACTGCCACGGCCGGCCGATGGCGTCCTTCAGCGTGTACTCGATTTTCGGGCCGTAGAAAGCGCCGTCGCCGGGCGCGATTTCGTACTGGCAACCTGAGGCCTTGAGGCTGTCGATCAAGGCGCTTTCGGCCTGATCCCAGATTGCGTCGGAGCCGATGCGCGCGGCCGGCCGAGTAGCCACCTTGTAGACGATGTCCTGGAAGCCGAAGTCGGCGTAGACCTTCTGCAGCAACGCCGTGAAGTCCACGCACTCCTGCAGGATGTGCTCCTCTGTGCAAAAGATGTGGCCATCGTCCTGCGTGAAGGCGCGCACCCGCATGATCCCGTGCAGACCCCCGGTGGGCTCGTTGCGATGGCACTGGCCAAATTCGCCGTAGCGCAGCGGCAGGTCGCGGTAGCTTTTGATGCCCTGCTTGAAGATCAGGATGTGACCCGGGCAGTTCATCGGCTTGAGCGCGTACTCCCGTTTTTCCGACTCGGTCGTAAACATCGCGTCGCGGTATTTCTCCCAGTGTCCGGATTTCTCCCACAGACTGCGATCGACGATCTGCGGGCCCTTGACCTCTTGGTAGCCGTTGTCGCGGTAGACACGGCGCATGTACTGCTCGACTTCCTGCCACAGCGTCCAGCCCTTGGGGTGCCAGAACACCGTGCCAGGACTGTGTTCGTCCAGGTGGAACAGATCCAGTTCGCGCCCGAGCTTGCGGTGGTCGCGCTTTTCGGCTTCCTCCAGCATCGTCAGGTAGTGCTGCAGCGCTTCTTTGCTGCCCCAGGCCGTGCCGTAGATGCGCTGCAGTTGCTCATTGGCCTGGTCGCCGCGCCAATAGGCACCGGCCACCTTCATCAGCTTGAAGTGCCTGAGCTTGCCGGTGCTGGGCACATGTGGGCCGCGGCACAGGTCCTCGAAGCCGCCCTCGGCATACAGCGAGACATCTTCCCCGGGCGGGATGCTGCCGATGATCTCGGCTTTGTAGTGCTCGCCCAGCGCCTTGAAGTGGGCCACAGCCGCGTCGCGCGGCAGCACACGGCGCGTCACCGGCTCATTCTTGGCGGCAAGCTCGGCCATCTTGCTTTCGAGCGCCTGCAGGTCCTCCGGCGTGAAGGGCCGCTTGTAGGCAAAGTCGTAATAAAAGCCGTTGTCGATAACCGGGCCGATCGTCACCTGGGCTTCCGGAAACAGCGACTTCACGGCGTAGGCCAGCAGGTGCGCGGTGCTGTGGCGAATGACATCCAGTCCCTCAGCGTCCTTGTCGGTGACGATGGCCAGCTGCACGTCGCGATCGATGCGGTGGCTGGTGTCGACCAGCTGCCCGTCAACCTTGCCGGCCAGCGCCGCCTTGGCCAGGCCAGAGCCAATGGACGCTGCGACTTCGGCCACCGTCAGCGGGCCGGGAAACTCGCGCCTGGAGCCGTCGGGCAGCGTGATGTTCAGCATGTTGGATTCCTTAAAAAGCACAAAGCGCGGGGAGTGCCGCGCTTTGTCTGCAAGAGTCTGGGAAGACTGGGCGAATGGCGTAACGGCGCGGCCGGCTATACCTCGGCAAAAAATGTCGGCGTAGTCCGCGGTGTCATAACCGAATTTGCCTTTGTCGCTCTTGTTGCGTAAATCCGGGCCGCAGTTTAACCGCCGGTGGCGGATCAGCAGCAGCCGGCTTGCAGCACCAGCCGCGGGCCGTAAGCAGGGTGGTCCGGTGCGACCTGGCTCAACCCCCGCAGCACCGCAGCGCCTGTGCAGCCTGTGCTTCAGCGGCGACTCTGCAACTTGCCAAAGGCCGCCGCCATCGCCCCTTGCGCGCCCTGCACGCCCTTTCCGCCCTGCCCGCCCGATGCACCCGGCACAGGCGACTCCGATGCCCGTCCCCGTTGCTGCTCAGCACGCGCTGCAGGCCGAAACTTGTTGTCCATGCCAGGCTCACGCGCAGCACCCACTGGCGCGTCCAGCTTCATCGTCAGCGCGATGCGCTTGCGCGCCAGGTCGACCTCCAGCACGCGCACCTTGACGACCTGCCCGGTCTTGACGACCTCGCGTGCGTCGGCGACGAATTTGCTGGCCAGCTGGCTGACGTGGATCAGCCCGTCCTGATGGACCCCGACATCGACAAAAGCGCCGAACTGCGCGACGTTGCTGACCGTGCCTTCCAGCGTCATGCCGGGCTGCAGATCCTTCAGCTCGGTGACGCCGTCGTTGAAGCGCGCAACGACGAAATTCGGCCGCGGATCGCGCCCCGGCTTTTCAAGCTCGGCCAGGATGTCCTTGACGGTGATGGCACCGAAGCGCGCACTGGCAAAGGCTTCGGGCTTCAGCGTGCGCAGCACCTCGCTGCGGCCTATCAGCTCCTGCACGGGCCGCTGCAAGCCGGCCAACATCTTCTGAACCACAGGGTAGGTTTCGGGATGCACGCCGGTCATGTCCAGCGGGTTATCGCCATCGCGGATGCGCAGGAAGCCGGCCGCTTGCTCGAAGGTTTTGGGGCCCAGGCCGGCCACGTCGAGCAGCTGCTGGCGATTGCGAAACGCGCCATGCGCGTCGCGCCAGCGCACGATGGCAGCCGCCACCGCCGAACTCAAGCCCGACACCCGCGACAGCAACGGCGCAGACGCCGTGTTGAGATCCACGCCCACCGCGTTGACGCAATCCTCCACCACCGCATCCAGCGAGCGCGCCAGCCCGGCCTGATTCACATCGTGCTGGTACTGGCCGACGCCGATGCTCTTTGGATCGATCTTCACCAGCTCGGCCAGTGGGTCCTGCAAGCGGCGCGCGATGCTGACGGCGCCGCGCAAGCTAACGTCCAAGTTGGGCAGCTCATTGCTGGCAAATTCGCTGGCGCTGTAAATCGAAGCGCCGGCCTCGCTGACCACCACCTTGTCGAGTTTGAGATCGGGTGCGAGTGCGCCGACGCGCTTGATCAAGTCGCCGGCCAGCTTGTCGGTCTCACGGCTGGCCGTGCCGTTGCCGATGGCGATCAGATTGACGCCGTGCGCGGCCACCAGCCGGCCCAGCGTGTGCAGCGAGCCTTCCCAGTCCTGCCGCGGCTCGTGAGGGAACACGGTGTGCGTATCCAGCACCTTGCCGGTGTCGCTGACCACCGCAACCTTGACGCCGGTGCGGATGCCGGGGTCCAGGCCCATAACGACGCGCTTGCCTGCCGGCGCTGCCAGCAGCAGATCGCGCAGGTTGTCGGCAAAGACCTTGATGGCCACCGCCTCGGCGGCTTCGCGCAAGCGCGCGAATAGGTCGCGCTCTAGGCTCAGGCTGAGCTTGACCTTCCAGGCCCAGCCTATCGTCTTGCGGATGAGGTCATCGGCCGGGCGTGCCGCTTGGGCCCAGCCCAGGTGCCGCGCGATGCGACCTTCGGCCAAAGAGACTGCGGGAGTAGCCGGCGTGACGGTAGGCGTGCCCGGCACCGGTTTCTCATCCAGCACCACCTGCGCATCCAGCCACTGCTGTGTGCGGCCACGAAAGACCGCCAGCGCGCGGTGGCTCGGCACCTTGTGCAGCGGCTCGGCGTAATCGAAGTAGTCACGGAACTTGGCTGCCTCGGCCTGGTTGCCGTCCTTGCCTTCGATCAACTTGCTTTGCAGCAGTCCGTCGGCCCACAACCAATCGCGCAGCGCGCCGACCAGCGCCGGGTCTTCGGCCCAGCGCTCGCTCAGCAAGTCACGCACACCGTCGAGTACCGCGGCCGCATCGGCGAAACCGCCCTCGGCGTTGATGAAAGCCGCAGCCTCGGTCAATGGGTGCAGCGCTGGATTGCCAAACAGCTTGTTGGCCAGCGGCTCCAGGCCGGCCTCGCGGGCGATCATGCCTTTGGTGCGGCGCTTGGGTTTGAACGGCAGGTAAAGGTCTTCCAGCGCCTGCTTGGTAGTCGCGGCTGCAACTAAGGCCAGCAACTCCGACGTTAGCTTGCCTTGCTCTTCGATGCTGCGCAGCACTGCAGCGCGGCGGTCCTGCAGCTCGCGCAGGTAGGACAGACGCGCTTGCAGCTCACGCAGCTGGATGTCGTCTAGGCCGTCGGTGGCTTCCTTGCGGTAGCGGGCGATGAAGGGCACCGTGGCGCCGCTGTCCAGCAACTCGACGGTGGTCTTGACCTGGGCCGGCCGAACCTTCAGTTCAGCCGCGATCTGTACAACGATGGTGTCCAAGAATGTGCGTGCGTCGAGAGCGAAGCGGCGCAGTTTACGGGCGGCTTTGCAACCAATCGGCTGCGCCCTGCCCTGCAATGCGGCCGCTTGCGAAACAAGCGGTGAGCAGGTAGCCGCCGGTCGGCGCCTCCCAGTCCAGCATCTCGCCGGCGCAGAAAACGCCTGGCAGCGCGCGCAGCATCAGCGCGTCGTCCAGGCATTCGAAGCGCACACCGCCGGCGGTGCTGATGGCTTCATCGATCGGCCGCGCGGCGCGCAGCGTGATCGGCAGCGCCTTGATGCAGGCAGCCAGGCGCGCGGGGTCGGCCTGGTCGGCTTTGCTGACGACTTCCCACAGCAGCGCCGCCTTCACACCGCCCAGGTTGGGGCGTGTCTTCAGGTGCGTGGCCAGCGAGCGTGTGCCCCGCGGGTGCGCCAGCTCTTGCTGCACCCACGCGGCGCTGCGGGCCGGCAGCAAGTCGAGTTGGAACATAGCGTGGCCCACCAAGGCAATGCGTTCACGCAGGCGTGCTGATGCGGCGTAGATCAAGCTGCCTTCAACACCACCGGCCGTGACGACGAACTCACCTGCCTGGTGCCAGCCTTCAAAAGCCAGCGCCACGCCCTTTAGCGGCGCGCCGGCAAAACGCTGCTGCAGGTGCGCGCTCCAACCGACATCGAAGCCGCAGTTGGCCGGTTGCAGCGGCGCCAGATCGACACCGCGCGACTGCAGCCACGGCCACCAGGCTCCGTCACTGCCCAGGCGGGACCAGCTGGCACCGCCCAGCGCCAGCACGGTGGCCGCGGGCCGCAGCGACTGCACGCCGGTGGGCGTCGCAAAGTGCAGCACCGCTTCACCATCACCGAAACCGTTGGTGTGGTCGTCGCGGGTGCCGTTGCCGTTGCCGGTGCCGTCGCCGTTGTCGTTGCCGTTGCCGTTGCCGTCGCCGTCGCCGTTGCCGTCGCCGTCGCCGTCGCCATCGCGGCTTTCATCCCACCCCAGCCAACGGTGGCGCATGTGAAAACGCACGCCGCGTTGACGCAGTCGGTGCAGCCAATGGCGCAGCAGCGGCGCCGCTTTCATGTCGACCGGAAACACGCGGCCGGTGCTGCCGACGAACGTGGTTACGCCCAAAGCCGCAGCCCAGGCGCGCAGCGCATCGGCGCCGAAGCCCGCGAGCGCCGGCTTCACGAACGCCGCACGTTCGGCGTAGCGCGAGACAAAACGATCGAAGGGCTCGTCGTGCGTGAGGTTCAAGCCGCCCTTGCCGGCCAGCAAAAACTTGCGGCCAACCGACGGCATCGCGTCGTAGACATCGACCGCCATACCGCGTTCGGCCAGCACTTCGGCAGCCATCAAGCCGGCCGGCCCGCCGCCGATCACGGCAACGTTGGTCTGGGCTGGGCTGCTGGACATCGCGGCGGACTGTACGCCAGCGGGCCAACACAATGCGCCATGGATTCGGGCGCGGCAATCATCATCATCGGCGCGGTTGTCGCCGGCTTTGTGCAAGGCATGTCGGGCTTTGCCTTCAGCCTGGTGGCGACAGCGATTTGGATCTGGTTTCTGCCGCCGCAAACCGTGGCGGCTTTGGCCGTCGCGGGCGCTTTCATCGGCCAGACCGTCGCTGCAGTCAGCACACGCCGGCCGCTGCAATGGCCACTGCTGGCGCCGCTGTTGATCGGCGGGCTGTGCGGCTTGCCGATCGGCGTGCTGCTGTTGCCACATGTCAGCACCACGGCCTTCCGCATCGGCGTGGGCCTGCTGCTGGCGGTGTGGTGCCCGTTGATGCTGGTCTCCAGCCGGCTGCCGCACATTCGCTTCGGCGGCCGTGGCGCCGATGCGCTGGCCGGCCTGGCCGGTGGCATCAGCGGCGCTTTCGGCGGCTTCACTGGCCCGCTGCCGACGCTGTGGTGCACGCTGCGCGGCTGGGACAAGGACACGCTTCGCGGCGTGATCCAGAGCTTCAACCTCGTGATGCTCGGCCTGACCTTGGCAAGCTACGTGGTCACCGGGCTGATCACCACCGCGCTGCTGCCGCAACTGGCACTGGTGGCGCTGGCGCTGCTGCTGCCGGTGCTGCTGGGGGCCAGGCTGTATGCCGGCATCAGCCAAAAGACGTTTCGCAGCGTCGTGTTGGCCCTGCTGTCCTTGACCGGCGTAGCGCTGTTGATCAGCGCATTGCCGGCGCTGTTCAACTGAACATATTGAAAGATTGCGCCGCGCCGCACGACGACAACAGGCCCCGACCATCCGGAGCAGCAATGCGCCCTGCCCTTCCTGCCCATTTCGACTCGAATTGCGGCCTGACTTGCGGCCTGGCCCTCAGCCTGACCCTGGGCCTCGTCAGCGCTGTCGCCCAAGCCGCAGCGCCGCTGTGCACCGCCACACGCAGCGGCACTGCGCCCACCATGGTCGAGCTCTACACCAGCGAAGGCCGCAGTTCCTGCCCGCCGGCCGACCGCTGGCTGTCGAGGCTGAAGGGCCAGCCCGATGTGGTGGCGCTGGCCTTTCACGTCGACTACTGGGACCGGCTCGGCTGGCCCGACCGCTTTGCCTTGGCTAAGGGCATAGCGCGCCAGCACGCGCTGGCCCGGCTGGCCGGCAGCAGCCAGGTCTGTACACCGCAGGTGTTGGCGCAAGGCAAGGACTGGCGCGGCTGGCCCCAGTTGCCCGCGGCCGCTGCATCGCCGGTGGCACTGACCCTCACGCGCCAGGGCGAGCAAGTGAGCGCCGTGATCAGCGCCAGCGCCGGCGCACCCGCACAACTGGCCGGTTATTGAGCGGTGCTGGAAGACCAGCACCAAAGCCAGGTGCGTGCCGGTGAGAACGCCGGCGAGACGCTCAGGCACGACCACGTCCTGCGCCTGCTCAAGCCGACGCCGGCGTGGGCCGCAAACCGGGCCGGCACAGCGTAGCTGACGGTGAGCCGCGGTGTGGCGGAGCACCGTCAGCTGCGGCGTTTTTGTCGTCACCGACGCGGCCACCGCCAAGCCGCTGCAGGCTGTGGCGCTGGACTGCTGAAACGCAGTGCGGCGGCTTCAGGCGCCCGACAAATCAGCCCGCAGCTTGGCGCCAATTTCCGGCTTGGCGGCAAACGGGTCGGTCGGGTTGCGTGCAGCCATGACGTCCTCCAGTCGCACCTGCACGCTGGCCAGGCTCTTGGGGTGGCTGTAGATGTAGAAGCGGCCTTCGGCACAGGCGTCCATGACCCACTGCGCAACCTGGGCTGCGCTGACTTTGCCTTTGCTCACCGCCTGGGCGCTCATCGCCTGCGCAATCATCTGGCTGCGCGTCGCCGATGTGCCAGGCGCGGCGGCCAGGTCAGCCGGGCGGTTGCGCTCGCTCTGGTGGATGCCGGTGGGCACGAAGTAAGGGCACAGCACATGCGCTCGTACCTGGCGGGTGACGAGGGCCAGGTCCTGGTACAGCGTCTCGCTCATCGCGACCACGGCGTGTTTGCTGACGTTGTAGACACCCATGTTGGGCGCATTCAGCAAGCCCGCCATGCTGGCGGTGTTGACGATGTTGCCGCGCCAGAGCGGGTCACGCGCTGCGGCCTGCAGCATCAGCGGCGTGAAGACGCGCACACCGTGCGCCACGCCCATCAGGTTGACGCCGATGACCCACTCCCAGTCCTGCAGCGTGTGCTCCCAGATAAGCCCACCGGCGCCGACCCCGGCGTTGTTGAAGACGAAGTTCGGCGTGCCGAAGCGCTGCACGGCGGCAGCAGCCAGCGCTTCGACCTCGGCCGCGCTGGACACATCCAACGCAAACGACAGTACCTGCGCGCCGAAGGCCGCGCCAAGCGCTTCGACATCACGCCGCGCCGCCGCCAACGCGTCCGCCTGCACGTCGGCCATCACGATCTTCATGCCCATGCGGGCGGCAACGCGGCTGGTCTCCAGGCCGAAGCCCGATGCCGCGCCGGTGATGACGGCGATGCCGCCTTGCAGATGGCTCATGTAGATTCACCTTTGATCTGATAGCCGGCACGCGGGAAGTGCACGTGCACCGTGCCTGCGCGTGGGTCGCTGCGGCGCAGCACCACTTCGTCGGTGGACAAGCCGACGAGCGTGCCTTCCACCGGGTCTTGCCCATAGTCGGTGGGCGTGACGATGACGGCCTGCCCGGCAGCGAAGCCCAGGCCGGCTGACACGTCGCAATGCGCGTGCTGCGTGGCTGCGGCGGACTCGGCCAGCGCCTGGTCGTCGCGCATGGCCTGTGGCCGGCCGTGGCCGAGTGCCAGCACACGAGCCAGCCATGCACTGAAGTAGCGATGCTGCCCGAAGATGGCCGCGACCGGCCCGCCGCGCCGGACGTACCAGGCGCAGTGCGCGACCGAGAAGTCGGCGATAGAAGCGGCGTCGCCCATCAGCCAGGGCCGGCCGTCGGCCAGTTGCGCATCGAGTGCTGCCAGATCGTGGCCCAGCCGTGCGGTGGCGTCGGCCACCGTCTGGCGCTTCATGCCGGCCGTGAACGGCGCACGGTCGGAGGCAAAGGCTTTGATCGCTTCGGGCGGCAGGCCACGGAAGACGTGAGCCGCGCCTGCCGGCTGCATGGTGTACGGGATCACGGTCCAGAACAGCGTGCTGTCGGCCCACTGCGCAATCAGCGGCGCCAGCGGCGCACCGGCCGGATACAGCGTCGGCGTGGCCTGTTCTTGGTCGATCAACCGCGCGATCAACGCGGTGTCGCAATACACGTCGGCGCCGCGCTGCGCGATCGGCGTCTTGCGGTAGCCACCGGTGAGTGCCAAGACATCGGGCTTGGGCAGGATCACCGGCACCTTGACCGAACGCCAGGCCATGTTCTTGAAGCCGAAGATCAAGCGCAGCTTCTCCGAGAACGGGCTGCCGTCGTAGTGGTGCAGGATCAGATCGTTCATGCGGCTCCCCGGCTGGCGATCGTCAATTCAAGTGGTCCACGCCGCGGCCGGCGCGCAGCATCTCGAGGTGCGGAATCGTGTCCTCGATGTAGGCCCGACCGACCTGCACGAAGCCGTGGTCCGCGTACAGCCGCTCAAGCCGCGCCTGCGCGCTGATGCGGATGCCGGCACCGGGCCACACCGCCTCACACTGCCGCACGCCTTCGGCAAACAGCGCACGGCCGGCGCCGGTGCCACGCACCTCCGGCGCTGTAATCACGCGGCCTATGCTGGGCTCGGCGTACTTCAGGCCCGGATCGACGATGCGCAGATAAGCCTGCAGCGTGCCGGCACCGTCGCGTGCCAGCAGGTGCCAGGCGTCGCGATCGAAGCCGTCCGGATCCAGGAAAGCGCCCTGCTCCAGGACGAAGACACGGCAACGCAGCGCCAGCGCGTCGTACAGGTTGTCCACGCCCAACTCTGCGAAGCGCGACCAGACGAAGTTCACAGCAGCTTGACCAGTTGTTTGCCGAAGTTGCGGCCCTTCAGCAGCCCGATGAAAGCCTCTGGCGCAGCAGCCAGACCTTGCGCCACGCTCTCGCGGTACTTGATGTGCCCGCTGGCCACACCGCTGCCCAGCTCCTTCAACGCCGCAGGCCACAGCGCCATGTGTTCGCTGACGATGAAGCCCTGCAGCTTGAGCCGCTGCGTCAACAGCAGCCGTGCGTTGTTGATGGCCAGGCTCTGGCCGTCGTAGCCGGCGATCAGGCCGCACAGCGCGACGCGGCCAAAAGCGTTCATGCGCGACAGCACGACATCCAGGATCAGCCCGCCGACGTTCTCGAAGTTGCCGTCCACACCTTGCGGCGCGGCTTCGTCCAGCGCAGCGGCCAGCGACTTGAAATCGGGGTGCTGGCGGTAATCGATGCACGCGTCGAAGCCGAGTTCCCGCACGACGTAATCGCACTTTTTTGCACCACCCGCCAGGCCCACCACGCGGCAGCCCTGGGCCTTTGCCAGTTGCCCCAACACGCTGCCCACCGCACCGCTGGCCGCGCTGACGACCACCGTCTCCCCGGCCTTGGGCTCGATGATGTGGTTGAGCCCGACCCAGGCCGTGACACCGGGCATGCCCACCGCGCCGAGGTAGGCCGACAGCGGCACCGCCGACGCAGGCGCTGCATCGACCTTGCGCACAGCGCCCGGCACGCTCGCATCCAGCACCACCATCTCCTGCCAGCCGCCCATGCACACCACCCGGTCGCCGGGGACAAAACCTTCGTGCTCGGATGCAACGACCTCGCCCACCGTGCCGCCGACCATGACCTCGCCGATGGCCACCGGCGCGGCGTAGCTCTTGCCGTCGTTCATGCGCATGCGCATGTACGGATCCAGGCTCAGGTAGTGCACCTTGACGAGCACGTGGCCGTCTTGAACGTCGGGTGTGGCGACGGTCTCCAGGCGGAAGTGCTCCGGGGCGGCTTCAGCCGTGGGGCGCGCGGCGAGCACGATGCGTTGGTGTTTCATGGGCGCGTGTCCGGGTTGTGTTGCAAGGCTTGCAGCTGCCGCCCACCGCTGGGCAGCGCGCGCAGGAATTTGAAGGTCGCGGTGGCGTGTGCGCAGAGCTGCCCGTCGCCGTCCAGCACGCGGCCTTCGGTGAAGGCCAGCGTCGCGGTCTTGTGCAGCAGGGTGCCCAACGCGCGCAGCGTGCCTTTGCCGGGGCGCATGAAGCTGGTCTTCATCTCCAGCGTCACGACACCCGGCGCGTCGATGGGCGAATGGCTGCTTTTGCTGCGCGCGGCGTGGGCCATGGCCACGTCCAGCATCGTCATAAGCACACCGCCGTGTGCCACCTCCCAGCTGTTGAGGTGCGCTTCGTCCAAGTCCACCCGCAACTCGGCCTGGCCATCACCGAATGCCCACAGCTCAAGCCCCAGCTCTTCAACGAACGGGATGCGCAACGGAAAAGCAATCTGGCCGGCTTTCATCGTGCGCTCAACCGCCACCGTGCACTGCACTGACGCCGCCGTCGACGGCCAGAATCTGCCCGGTGATGTGCTTGCCCGCGGCACTGGCAAACAGCAGCACGGCGCCCTTCAGATCATCGTCGTCACCCAGGCGCTTGAGCGGTGCCTGCGCGGCCAGCTTCTCAGCGCCGAACTGCTGCAACACGCCCGCTGTCATCTTGCTCGGGAAGAAGCCCGGCGCCAGCGCGTTGACGGTGATGCCGTAGCGCCCCCACTCACCGGCCAGTGTGCGCGTGAAGTTGACCGCCGCGCCCTTGCTGGTGCCGTAGGCGATGAACTGCACATCCATGCTGCCGGACAGGCCCGCGATGCTGGCGACATTGATGATGCGGCCGCCCTTGTTGGGAATCATCCAGGCCTTGCCTGCTGCTTGGGCAAAGAGAAACAGGCTGCGGATGTTGAGGTTCATCACCTTGTCCCAGGCCTGCAGCGGGTAGTCCTCCGCCGGCGCACCCCAGGTCGCGCCGGCGTTGTTGATCAGGATGTCAATGCGGCCCAGGCGCTCCATCGTCTCGGCCACCACAAGCTGCACCTCGTCGGGCTGGCTCGCGTCGGCGGCTATCCAGCGCGCGTCGATGCCGCTGGCGGCCAGATCGGCTGCGGCTTCTTCCAGATCGGCGGCCTTGCGGCTGGTCAGCATGATCTTGGCGCCGGCTTCGCCCAGCGCTTGCGCCATCTGCAGGCCCAGGCCGCGCGAGCCGCCGGTGACCAGCGCAACCTGGCCACTGAGATCGAAGAGTTGTTGGACAGGTGTGCTCATGTGGACATCCTTCAGTGGAGTTCGATCAGGACCAGCCGGTTCTCGGCAGCAGGCCAGCTGCGCGCGGCCATGCGCTGGCCGTTGAATGCGGCCAGCACCGTGCGCGGCGCTGCGGCGGACAACTTGATCTTGGACTGCGCAACACCGGCGACACCGCGCGGAATACCCGGCGCCGGGTCCTGGCCGTCGAACACGATGCGGTCACGCGGCAGGCCGAAGTAGCCGCGCGGCCGGCTCAAGACCAGCACCGATCCGGCATCCCGGTCGGCCTGCAGCAGGCGCTCGACGCGCAGGTGCACGATGCTGGAGGAGCGCACAAAAGGCTGGCGGTAAATGTGCGTGATGGCGTAGGCGGTGCTGCCCGGACTGGCGGAATTGGCCGCTTGCGCAACAGGCACGGGCGCACTGATCACGAATTCGTAGGCCGTATCGCCATCGGCTGGAAACGGCCCCCAGCGGCCGTCGGCCCCGGTGGTTTTGCGCCAGCGCGGGCCGCCTGTGCGTTCACCGGTAGCGGCGTCGGTCGCGTAGACCTCGACCGTGGCGCCGTTCAAAGGCAGATTGTTGGCAAAGCTGCCGCTGGCCGGGTCGTTGTCTATGCCCTGCCCGCTGACCTGGCCGTCCAGCACCACACGTGCTTCAGGCACGAAGCCGGTAGTGGCCGGTGCGCGGCCGGTGATGAACTCAAAGGCTGCAGCAAAAGCCGTAGGGCTGAACGACGTCTCGCGGTGGTCGATGGCCGGCAGCACGACGTTCTTCGCGCCCCGCAACTCCGGGCCGGCAAAGGTCACGCCGGTGGGCTTGCGCGGAGCGCCCAGCCAGGTGCCTTCGGGCTGCGCGAACTTGTCGTTGTCGGCCGAGCGGACGGTCAACCAGCGCGGCCCCGGCGTGATCTCCACACCCGGCGCGCCCTGGTTGTTGAGCGCGATGAGAAACGGGCCGGCGCCGTTGAACTCATTGCCCGTGCCAGCCGTCGCATCGACACGCACGCCGTGGTTGGGCGTGCCGCCCAGGATGGCGTGCGAGACCCGCGCCGCGCCACCGAGCTTGGCGTCAGCCACATAGCTGCGCACGGCATTGCCGCCGCGCGAGTTGGCCATCAGCACGACCTGCTGCGCGCCGGTCGAGGCCAGCACCTTGGCGATCTCACCGGCCAGGAACTCGCGGTGCTCGGTGCTCGACGTGCGGCCTGGCTGCGCGCGATTGTCACTGTCGCGCGCCAGCGGGTACGGCAGGTGGATGGCGTGCACCCGCTCGCGCGGCCAGCCGTTGGACTCGAAGCGCCACAGCGTCGTCAACCACAGCGCGGCGCTGTCGCCGTTGCCGTGCACAAAGACGATAGGCGGCAGCGCGCCGGCCGGTGCCACGCCCGCACAAGCGGCAGCAGCGGCACCGGCCAGCGCGGCCAGCGTGAGGAGGAAGGGTCGGCGGTGCATGGCGTCCTTGCGAGTCGGTGGCGGCGACGGATAGCCGCTCACCTTAAACGTTAGTGTCAGACCTGGGTTGGATAGCGTGCGCGCCACACGATGAAGGCCACACCGGCAACCGTGAGCACGCTGCCTACGGCGACCAAAGCCCAGCCCAGCACCAGACCGCGGGCCGCGTCCGTGCGCAGCATGAAGGTGCCGAGCGCAATCATCAGCAAGCCAGCGTAGATCAGCCGCCAGGTCCAGCTCTCGATGGCGCGCGGCTGCATGCTCAGAACCACGCGTCCTGCATCGTGCGGCAGACTGGCTCGCGCGTGGACACCACGGCCAGCCAGGCATCGATGCGCGGCAGCTCGTAGGCGAAGAAGTAGCGCATGGCAGCCACGCGGCCGCTGGCTGCATCCACATGACGGCCGTAGGCTGCATCCACATGACGGCCGTAGGCTGCATCCACATGACGGCCGTAGGCTGCATCCTCATGACGGCCGCTGACTGCACCGTCCGGCTGCTGCGATGCCAACGCCACGTCCAGCCACAGCCAGGCCAGCACGACATGTCCGAAGGCCTGCAGATACGGCGTCGCGTTGGCCAGCGCTTCTTCGGGCACGCCGGTGGACCACGCAGCCTGGGTTGCCTCGCGCAGCCGCTGCAGCGCGCTGGCCAGTTGCAGGGCAGGCTCGGACATGCCGCTGACGGGGCTGGCGCGCTCGATCGTGGCGCCCATGCGCAAGGCCAGCAGCTTGAGGCCCGCGCCGTCGTTGATTACCACCTTGCGGCCCAACAGGTCCAGCGCCTGGATGCCGTGCGTGCCCTCGTGGATCATGTTCAGGCGGTTGTCGCGCCAGTGCTGCTCGACCGCGAAGTCGCGCGTGTAGCCATAGCCGCCGTGGATCTGGATGGCCAGCGAATTGGCCTCCAGGCACCACTCGCTGGGCCAGCTCTTGGCGACGGGCGTCAGCACCTCCAGCAGCGTGCCGGCGTCTGCCGCCTGCTCGGTATCGCCGGTGTGCAGCTCATCGACCAGCCGGGCGCAGTACAGCGCCAGCGCCAGGCCGCCTTCGCAGTACGCCTTTTGCGCCAGCAGCATGCGTTTGACGTCGGCGTGCGCCATCAGCGGCACCTGCTGCTGCGTGGCATCTTTGCCCTGCGCGCCGATCGGGCGGCCCTGCACACGCTGGCGTGCATAGGCCAGGCTGGCTTCATAGCCGGCCATGCCCAGCATCACCGCCCCGAGGCCGACGCCGATGCGCGCCTCGTTCATCATGTGGAACATGCAGCGCAGGCCTTCGCCCGGCGCGCCGACGCGCCAGCCGATAGCGCCAGCACCCCGGCCGTCGAAGCCACCGCCTGTTCCACCCCGCACCGGGAACCGGCCTTCGCCGAAGTTCAGCAGCGCGTTGCTCGTGCCGCGGTAGCCGAGCTTGTGGTTAAGCCCGGCCAGCGCCACGTCGTTGCGCTCACCGGTCAGCGCGCCGTGCGCATCCACCAGCTTCTTCGGCACGATGAACAACGAGACGCCGCGCGTGCCGGGCAGCAGCCTGCCGTCGGCCTGCGGAATTTTGGCCAGCACCAGGTGCACGATGTTCTCGGTGATCTCGTGATCGCCGCCGCTGATCCACATCTTGTTGCCGCGCAGGCGGTAGCGCGGGCCCAGCGCGTCGGCTGCAAAGTCATCGCCATCGGGCACGGCGCGGGTTGCGACATCGCTCAGCGAAGAGCCGGCCTGCGGCTCGCTCAGGCACATGGTGCCGAACCAGCGGCCGGCAAACTGGTTCTTCGCAAACACCGCACGCTGCAGCGGCGTGCCGTGCGCCATCAACAGGTTGGCGTTGCCGCTGGTCAGCATCGCGTAGCCGCTCATTGCGACACTGGCCTTGCTGAAGAACGCGTTGGCGGCCATCTCGATCACGCAGGGCAGCTGCATGCCGCCGAGCGCGTAGTCCTGCGATGCGGCCAGCATGCCGGATTCGATATAGGCAAACATCGCAGCGTGGGTCTCGGGCGGCAGTTGCACCCGCTCTTCACCAGCCACGCCGACGACGCGCGGTTCCTGCGTGTCGGCCAGCCGGTTGTAGGGCGCAAACTTGTCGCGCGCGATGCGCTCGCAGGTGTCGAGCACCGAAGCAAAGGTTTCCAGCGAGTGGTCGGCAAAACGCGGCCGCTGCGGCAGTGAGGCAACAGCCAGCCAGTCGTTGAGCAGAAAGTCCAGCGTCGCGCGCATCGAAGTACCTCAGAGCCTGGGAGTTTTTCGGGCGTGCCCGAGCAGCACGTCCAAGGGTGCCCGATCTAGACGCAAAGCACAGCCATAGCTCGGGCTATGGCGAGCATTTGCAGCGACGAGCGGGCGGCTTTGGGAATGATGAGCGGGCATGAGCGCAAGACTCTCGGGCTCTCAGTCCTGCTTGACCAGGGCCATCGTGGCCGAGGCCTTCATCACCAGCACCCGCTGGCCGGCCGATTCCGCGTAGACCGCGGCTTCGGTGAAGCTGAGCGTCTTGCCGGCCTTGATGACGACGGCCTCGCACACCAGCCGCTCGCCGCGCGCCGGCCGCAGCTGGCTGGTCTTGAGCTCTGCGGTGATGGCCCAGTGGCCAGCGGGTGCCAGCGTCTGCGCCGCGCTGCCCATGGTGTGGGCGGCCATCGTGGCCATCACGCCGGCGTGCACCTGGCCGGTGTGCTGGTGCAGGCGGGTCGTGATGGTCAAGACCGTGCTCACCTGCCCAGGCGCCACGGCCACCGGCTCGACGCCGAGGTCGACCATGTACGGCGACGTTTTGAAGAAGCCGCGGAGTGCGTTCAGGTCCATGCGGAATGCTGCGTCAAGCCGGCCCGCCGTGCGCCAGCGCCGGCAATGTCGCGCGCGGCCAGCGTGGTGGTGGCCACGCGCACCTGCTGCACCGCCCCGGCACCACCGCGCCGCAGACCCAGCATGCGGCCGCCGTCCTGCGGCGGCGCGAGCAGCGGCCACAACATGTCGAGCTGGCTGTAGTCGAGCCGGTCGTGTCCCAGCTGGCGCAGGCGCTTGCCGTCGCTGGAGCCGTCGGCGCGCAGGTACGGCATTAGCCGCCCATCGCGGCTGCAGCCACGCCGTCGACGCTGGTGATCTCGTCGCCGGCGCGGACGGCAGGCTCTGCGCTGGCCAGCACCAACCAGCGCCCCTGCAACAGCGTCATCTTGAGCGGCAACTTGTCGCGGCCTTCCAGCAGCGAACTGCGCGCACCGCGCTGCTGGTTGTAGACGTTGGTCCAGGTGTGGCCGCAACGGATGGCCGCGGCCATCTCGGCGGCCGCCAGCAGCATCACGCCGGGGCTGCGCGCTGCATGGCCGCGCGCCTCAAAGCCGGCCAGCGCGGCCTCGATCTCGGCCTGCGTGCGGTACTTGGTTAGCGCCGGGTGCAGCGCGGTTAGCGCGCGGCGCCGCACGCGCACGTCCTGCGTGGCGGCCTCGGCCGTCAAGGCGGCAGCGCCTGCCGGCGCTTTCGCGCGCGCCGCCAGCGGCATGGCCAAAGGCATAGCCAGAGGAGCGGCCAACGAGGCAGCAGCACCGACGGCAAGCACGCTGCGGCGCTGCACCACCGCTGCCGCCATCACAGCACCTCGAAGATGCCCGCAGCGCCCATGCCGCCGCCTATGCACATCGTGACGCAGACCTTCTTCGCACCGCGGCGTTTGCCTTCGATCAGTGCGTGGCCAGTGAGGCGCTGGCCGCTGACGCCGTAGGGGTGGCCGACCGCGATCGCGCCACCGTTGACGTTGAGGCGGTCCATCGGGATGCCCAGGGTGTCGGCGCAGTACAGCACCTGTACCGCGAAGGCTTCGTTGAGCTCCCACAGGTCGATGTCGGCGACTGTCAGACCCAGGCGCTTGAGCAGCTTGGGCACCGCGAAGACGGGGCCGATGCCCATCTCGTCTGGCTCGCAGCCGGCCACCGCAAAGCCGAGGAAGCGGCCCAGCGGCTGCAATCCCTTGCGCTCGGCGACAGTCTCGTGCATCAGCACACACGCGCCTGCACCGTCACTGAACTGGCTGGCATTGCCGGCGCTGATGACGCCGCCGGGGATGGCCGGGCGGATGTCCTTGATGCCTTCGTAAGTGGTGCCGGCGCGGATGCCTTCGTCGTTGCTGACGGTGACTTCCTTGCTGCGCAAGCCCATCACCGCATCGGCCACACCGGCGGTTACGGTGATCGGCGCGATCTCGTCGGTGAACCTGCCGGCCTCGAGTGCCGCGGCGGCGCGCTGTTGGCTGGCTGCGCCGTACTGGTCCATGCGCTCGCGACTGACGCCGTAGCGCTTGGCAACCTGCTCTGCGGTCTGCAGCATGTTCCAGTAGATCTCGGGCTTGTTCTTGGCCAGCCAGCTGTCGGCCAGCATGTGGGTGTTCATCTCTTGCTGCACGCAGCTGATGCTTTCGACACCGCCACCGATGTAGATGTCGCCCTCACCGGCCACGATGCGCTGCGCCGCCATGGCGATGGTTTGCAGACCGCTGCTGCAAAAGCGGTTGACGGTGACGCCGCTGGTGGTGATGGGCAGCCCGGCGCGCAGCACGATCTGGCGCGCGATGTTGGCGCCGGTGGCGCCTTCGGGGTTGGCGCAACCCATGATGACGTCGTCGATCTCGGCGCCGTCGAGCCCGGCGCGTTCAACCGCGGCTTTGACCGCATGGCCGCCCAGCGTGGCGCCGTGGGTCATGTTGAAAGCACCCTTCCAGCTCTTGGCGAGTGGCGTGCGGGCGGTGGAGACGATGACGGCTTGGGTCATGGCGTGTGTCCTCGGGTGTTGTGTCGGAAGGCGGCTTGCGATGTTGCGCAGGCAGCCGTTGTCACCCGGCTGCCTGCGAAAGCAGCCGGTGATAGAACCGGACCATGTGGACCAGCTGCGTCACGGCGATGCGCTCATCGGTGCCGTGCACACGGGCCGGGTCTTCGGGCTTGAAGCGGATCGGCATGAAGCGCAGGCTCTGCTCCGCAATGGCGTCGAAGTGCCGCGCGTCGGATGCGGCCAGCATCATCCCGGGTGCTACCAACGCGTCCGGGAAAACTTCGCGCACGGTGCGCTCGACGAGGCGGAATGCATCGCTCTGGCTAGCCGACAGCTTGGACGGCTCCGCCATTGCACCCAGCGGCACGATGGCGATGCGCTCGTCGGCGATCACGCGTTTGACATGCGCGGCCACGCCCGCGCTGGTGTCACCGGGCAGGATGCGGAAGTTGACCACCGCCTCGGCGCTGCCCGGCGGCACGTTTTCTTTGTTGCCGGCGTTGACGATGGTGAGTGCCGTCGTCGTGCGCAGCATCGCGTTGGTGGCGCCGCCGCCGCTGCCCAGCATGCGCTCGAACAGCGGGCGAAACAGCCACAGGTTGGACACCGCCAGGCGCTGACCAAAGGGCAACTCGGGCGCGACGGCGGCAAACATCTCGACTGCTGCACCGCTGATGCCACCGGGCATCGGCTGCTGCTCTAGCCGCACCAGCGCAGCGCTGAGCATACCGATGGCGCTGTTGCCGGCGGCCGGCGGCATCGACGAATGGCCAGGCGGCGCGCTGGCAACGAGCTTGAGCGACACGATGCCTTTTTCTGCCAGCGCAATCAGCGCCAGCGCCGCCTTGACGCCGGGGAGCACACCTTCGGTGACCGCCAGGCCTTCGTCCAGCACCGAACCGAGCTTGACGCCGCGTTGCTGCAGCAAGGCCACGATTTGCCGTGCGCCCTGGAGCCCGCCGACCTCTCCATCGTGGCCGAACACGGAGATCACCGTGCGCCGGGGCTGGAAGCCGCTTTGCAGCAGCATCTCCACGGCTTCGAGCTGCGTAATCAGGTTGGACTTGTTGTCCAGCGCGCCGCGGCCCCACAGCTTGCCGTCTTCGATGACACCGGCAAACGGTGGCTTCTTCGACAGCGGCTCGGTGCCGGTTGCGATCGGCACCGAGTCCTGGTGCGCCAGCAGCGCCAGCGCGGGCAACTGCACATCACTGCCAGGCCAGGTGAAAAGCAGTCCGTGGTTGCCGACGACAACCCGCTGCAGCTTGCTGTGCACCTGCGGATAGCGCGCCAGCAGGTGCGCGTGCAGCGTGTCGAACGCAGCCGCGGTGCCGGCCGGATCGAGCAAGCCGCTGATGGTCCTGGCGCGCACGGCCACAGCCAGCGATTGCGCCACCGCATCACCGTCGGCAGCCAGCTTGGCCAGTGGCTGCACCTGCAGCTGGCGCGAGCCCTGGCGCAGCGTGTTGGCCACCAGCACGACAGCCAACAAGACCGCCAGCAACACCACCAGTGCCAGCGATACCTGAACGCCGCGCTTGATCATGCGCAGCCTTGGCCGTCGCGCCCAAGAGCCGACGCACTGCATCACGTGAAGCTCTTGCCCTCGGCGGCCAGCCGCGCCAGCAGCGGTGCGGGCTGCCAGAAACTGGCGTCGTCATGCGGGTTCGCCGCAAACTTCTTCATCGTCTGCACGACGTTGAACAAGCCTTGGCTGTCGGCATAACACATGGGCCCGCCGCGGTGCAGCGGGAAACCGTAGCCGGTGAGGTAGACCATGTCGATGTCGCTGGCCTTGCCGGCAATGCCTTCTTCGAGGATCTTGGCGCCTTCGTTGACGAGTGCATACACGAGGCGGTGCACGATCTCGTCGTCGCTGATCTTGCGCTGCGCCAGCACCGGCTCACCGCCCGCGCGCGCCGCGGTCGCCAGCGTCTTGCGGTGGTCCTCGATCATCTGCACGACCAGCGCTGACGGAATTGCGTCGCGTTTGTCCGGAACGTAGTCGTACCAGCCGGCGCCCGTCTTCTGGCCATAGCGGCCCATCTCGCACAGCAGGTCCGCGGTCTTGCTGTAGCGCATGCCGGGCTTGTCTTGATAGCGCCGCTTGCGGATGGCCCAGCCGATGTCGTTGCCGGCCAAGTCACCCATGCGGAACGGGCCCATCGCAAAACCGAACTTCTCCACCGCCTTGTCCACCTGCGCCGGCGTGCAGCCTTCTTCCAGCAGGAAACCGGCTTGGCGGCTGTACTGCTCGATCATGCGGTTGCCGATAAAGCCGTCGCAAACGCCGCTGACCACCGCGGTCTTGCGGATGGTCTTGGCGGTGCGCATCACGGTGGCCAGCACGTCCTTGGCCGTGGCCGCGCCGCGCACCACCTCCAGCAGCTTCATGACATTGGCCGGGCTGAAGAAGTGCATGCCGACCACGTCTTGCGGCCGCTGCGTGAACGACGCAATGCGATTCACATCCAGCGTGCTGGTGTTGCTGGCCAGAATGGCGCCGGGCTTCATCACCGCATCCAGCTGTTTGAAGACCTGCTCCTTGACGCCCATCTCCTCGAACACGGCTTCGATCACCAGGTCAGCGTCGGCTATGTCGGCGTAGTTCAGCGTCGTGCTCAGCAGGCCCATGCGCTGATCGAGTTTGTCTGCCTTCAGCTTGCCCTTCTTCAACTGCGATTCGTAGTTCTTGCGGATGGTGGCCACGCCGCGGTCCAGCGCGTCCTGCTTGGTTTCCAGCATCGTCACGGGGATGCCGGCGTTCAGGAAGTTCATGCTGATGCCGCCGCCCATCGTGCCGGCGCCGATGACCGCCACCTTCTTGATGGCGCGCAGCGGTGTGTCTTGCGGCACGTCGGCAATCTTGGCTGCAGCACGTTCGCCGATGAAGGCGTGGCGCAGCGCTTTGCTCTCGGGCGTCATCATCAGCGCGATGAAAATGTCGCGCTCCAGCGCCATGCCGTCGTCAAAGCTGTTGCCGACGCTGGCCTGCACCGCGTCGACACACTTCGCCGGTGCCGGAAAGTGCTTGGCCATGCCCTTGACCATGTTGCGCGCGAAGCCGAAGTAGGCATCGGCGTTGTCGTGGCGGGCCTTCAGGTCACGCACCCGCGGCAGCGGCGCACCGCTGCCGGCGTGCTCGGCGGCCTTGGTTTCGGCAAAGCTGCAGGCCGCTGTCATGAGGTCCCCGGCAACGAGAGGTTCAAACAGCTTTTGCCCGGGCAGCGAAGCCAGCAGCTCGCTCTTCACCGGCTCGCCGCTGACGATCATGTTCAGCGCCGTCTCCACCCCCAGCACACGCGGCAGCCGCTGCGTGCCGCCGGCACCTGGAATGAGGCCGATCTTGACCTCGGGCAACGCGACATCGACACCCGCCACGGCCAGGCGGTAGTGGCAGCCCAGAGCAAGCTCCAATCCGCCGCCCATCACGACGCCGTTGATGGCAGCCACTACCGGCTTGGGCGCGTCTTCCAGCAGCCGGATCAGGCTCAACAAGTTGGGCTCGGCGATGGCCTTGGAGCTGCCGAATTCCTTGATGTCGGCACCGCCCGAGAAAGCCCGGCCGCCACCCGTCAGCACGATGGCCACGACGGCCGCATCAGCCAGCGCGCGCTCGATGCCCGCAGCAATGCCGGTGCGTGTTTCGAAGCCCAGGCCATTGACCGGCGGGTTGTCCAGTGTGATGACGGCAACCTTGCCGCGCGTTTCGTACTTGGCGCCCATGGCGTCTCCTCAAGCAGATAAAAATAGAACGGTCGTTCGATTCTATTGGGCGCAAAAGGCCGGCCGATGTCGCTGCAGTGACAACGGGCCGGTGCTGCGCGTCAGCACGTGCGCGAAATCGCGCTCGCGCCAACGCCCGCCGAACGACGCCTTCCGGCGTCGTACGTCCCGGCTCAGACTTCGAGCCATTCCTTGCGGATGTAGGCATTGCCGCGCAGCTCGGTCGGTGTGCCTTCGAACACGATCTGCCCGTGGCCCATCACCAGGCAACGGTCAGCGACTTCCAGCGCGATCGTCAACTTCTGCTCGACCAGCAAAACGCTGATGCCGCGCCGCTTCAGTTCACGCAGGTACTGCGCCACCAGCTCGACGATCTTGGGCGCCAGGCCTTCGGTCGGCTCGTCGATCATGATCAGCTCGGGGTCGCCCATCAGCGTGCGGCACAGCGTCAGCATCTGCTGCTCACCGCCCGAGAGGACACCGGCTTCGGTGTGCTGCCGCTCCTTCAAGCGCGGAAACAGCGTGTACATGTCGTCGAAGCTCCATCTACGTTCACGCGCCCCCACGCTTGCTGCTCTCGCTGCACCCCAGGGGGGTGCGTTTGCGGCCCGCGGAACCCGGATTCGCAAACCACTGCGGCCCTTCTGCCCAAGCAACAGGTTCTGGTGCACCGTCAGCGTCGGAAAGATGTCGCGGTTCTCGGGCACGTAGCCGATGCCGGCATGGGCAATCTCGAAGGCCTTGTGGCCCAGCAGCTCGCGGTCTTTGAAGACAACATGGCCGGTGCAATCGACCAGACCCATGATGGCCTTGACGGTGGTGCTGCGGCCTGAGCCGTTGCGGCCCAGCAGCGCGACGATCTCATGGGGCCGCACCTCAAAGTGCACGCCGTGCAGCACGTGGCTTTTGCCGTAATAGGCGTGGACGTCGGTGAGCTTCAGCACGTCAATGCCCCGCGGCCTGAGCCTCGGCCGGAGCCTGCCCCTGCGCCTGCCCCTGGGCTGGCCCTTGGGCCTGCCCATCCGCCAGCACGCTGCCCAGGTAGGCCTCCTTCACGCGCTCGTCGGCGCGCACCTTCTCCGGCGTGTCGAAGGCGATGACCTCGCCGTACACCAGCACGGCGATCTTGTCGGCCAGGCCGAAGACCACGCCCATGTCGTGCTCCACGGTCAAGAGCGTCTTGCCGGCCGTGATCTCGCGGATCAGGTTGACGAAGCGCGACGTTTCGCTGCGGCTCATGCCGGCGGTGGGCTCGTCGAGCAAGATCACGCTGGCACCGCCAGCGATGGTGATGCCGATCTCGAGTGCGCGCTGCTCGGCGTAGGTCAGGTTCATGGCCAGCACGTCGCGGCGGCGGTCGAGCTTGATCATGGCCATGACGTCATCGGCACGGCGGTTGGCATCGCGCGCGTCGGCCAAGAAGCGCCAGAAGCTGTAGCGGTAGCCCAGACTCCACAGCACCGCGCAGCGCAGGTTCTCGAACACGCTCAGCCGTGTGAACAAATTGCTGACCTGAAAGCTGCGCGCCAGGCCCAGGCGGTTGATCTCATACGGCTTCAGGCCGTTGAGCCGCCGGCCGTGCAGCAGCACGTCACCCGAGCTGACGCCGAAGCGGCCGCTGATGAGGTTGAACAACGTGCTCTTGCCGGCGCCGTTGGGGCCGATCAAGGCCACGCGCTCGCCCGGGCGCACCTGCAGGTTGGTGCCGCGGATGATCTCGGCCTTGCCGAAGCTCTTGCGCACGTCCCGCAGCTCGAGCGCGAACGCCGTGGTGCCGTCCCGAGAAAGGCTTTCTGCGGCCGGCGGCGCGCCGGTTGCAGGCCGCTGTGCAGCGTCGGGCATGCCCGTCATGCAGCCGCCTCGCGCTTCTTGATTTCGCGCTCGATGGCTTCCTGCGTGCAACCCCATTCGTGCACGAACTGCCGCCGCACCACCTCGAACAAAGCCGCACCGACCAGCAACACGAAACAGGCGCCGAACCAGCTGTCGAAACCTTCGGTGTCGATGCTGGCACCCAGGAATTTCATCGTCGGGCCGAGCGCTGCGTTGAGCTGCTGGTGGTACAGCATCTCGATCATCACCGAAGCACCCAGCAGCACCGTGGCAGCAGCACCGGCCAGCGCCAGGTACGAAGCCAGCAGCGGCCGCAGCTTGCCGAAGCTGGCCACGCGCAGGTTCATCATGATCAGGCTGCTGATGCCGCCCGGCGCAAACATCACCATGAAGGTGAACACCAGCCCGAGGTAGAGCAGCCAGGCCTGCGTCAGCTCGCTCAGCAGCACCAGCGCCAGCACCAGCAGCACGGCGCCGATGATCGGCCCGAAGAAGAAGATGGCGCCGCCGAGAAAAGTAAACAGCAGATAGGCGCCGGAGCGTGTGGCGCCCACCACCTCGGCCGTCACGATCTCGAAGTTGAGCGCTGCCAGGCCGCCGGAGATACCCATGAAAAAACCGCTGGCGATGAAAGCAAAGTAGCGCACGAACTGCGTGTTGTAGCCGATGAATTCCACGCGCTCCGGGTTGTCACGCACGGCATTGAGCACGCGGCCCAGCGGCGTGCGCGTGAAGGCAAACATCAGCGCCGTGCACACGAAGGTGTAGATCGCGATCAGGTAGTACAGCTGGACCTGCGGCCCGAAGGTGATGCCCAGAAAAGGCGCGCCCTGCACCCGGTTGCCGCTGATGCCACCTTCACCGCCGAAGAAGCCCGGGAACATCAAGGCCATGGCCGCAACCAGCTCGCCGACACCCAGCGTAATCATCGCAAAGGGCGTGCCGGCCTTTTTGGTGGTGACGTAGCCCAGCAGCACCGCAAACAACGCGCCGAAAACGCCGGCTACCAGCGGCACCAGGCTGATCGGCATCACGATCTGGCCTTGCCCGGCCAGGTTGATGGCGTGCATCGCGAAAAACGAACCCAGGCCGGAGTAGACGGCGTGGCCGAAGCTCAACATGCCGCCCTGTCCCAGCAGCATGTTGAAGGCCAAGCAGGCAATGATCGCGATGCCCATCTGCGACAGCATGGTCAGCGACAGGCTGCTCTTCCACAACAGCGGCGCGGCCAACATCACCAGTGCATAGCCGCCCCAGACCACCCAGCGGCCGACGTTGTAGGGCTTGAAGCGGTAAACCTTGCCGTGACCCACGCTAGGCCCCATTTTCATCAAACTTGCCGCCGCGGATAGGGCTCCGCCGGGCCGCTGGCGGACGGCCCCCTTGGGGGGTAGCGAGCGATAGCGAGCTCGGGGGCACCATCAGCCTTCCCGCGTGCCGAACAGACCTTTCGGCCGGAAGATCAGGATCAGCACCAGCAGCAGGTACGGCAGGATCGCCGCGACCTGGCTCATCTTCACGCTCCAGACCACGTAGCCGAAGGTGTCGGGCGTCATGCTCAGGCCGACGGTGCGAAAGATATCGGCCAGCGAGCGGTCGCTGCTGACGGCAAAGCTATCGATCAAGCCCAGCCCGACGCTTGCGACAAACGCACCGGCCAGCGAGCCCATGCCGCCGATCACGATGACTGCAAAGACCACCGCGCCGACGGCCAGCGCCATCGACGGCTCGGTGACGCGCATCGCACCGCCGATCACGCCGGCCAGAGCGGCCAGTGCGGTGCCGCCGCCTAAGACCAGCATGAACACGCGTGGCACGTTGTGACCCAGCGACTCCACCGCGTCCGGGTGCGTCAGCGCGGCCTGGATCACCAAGCCGATGCGGGTGCGCGTCAGCAGCAGCCACACAGCCACCAGCATCAGCACCGCCACCGCCATACCGAAGGCCCGGAAGGTCGGGAACTGCGTGCACACCGCGCCGGCCAGGCTGCGGCACATCTCGGGTGGCGAGCCCCAGGCAAATTGCAGTGAACCCGGCAGGTCGATGATCGTGAACAGCGGCCCCTGCAATGCAGGCGGCGGCTGGAAGTTCAGCGCCTGGCGGCCCCACACCAGCTGCACCAGCTCCAGCAGGATGTAGCTGAGGCCGAAGGTGATCAGCAGCTCCGGCACGTGGCCGAACTTGTGCACGCGGCGCAGCGCGTAACGCTCGAAAGCCGCACCCATCAAGCCGACGATGGGCGGTGCCAACAACAGGCCCCACCAAAAGCCGATGGCCTGCGTGATGGTGTAGGCCACGTAGGCCCCCACCATGTAAAAGCTGGCGTGCGCAAAGTTGAGCACACCCATCATGCTGAAGATTAGCGTTAGCCCCGACGCCAGCATGAACAGCAACAACCCGACCGACAGGCCGTTGAGCAGCGAGATCAGAAAGTAAGAAGCGTCCATCAGCGTGTTGTCGCGCCAGCGCGAGCGGGGCCGGCTCCAAGTGAAGACAGCGCGGCGCCGGGGCTCCGGCGTGCGCGCTGCCTCGAGCTGCGGTCTGTAGGGTCGATCAGGCGCCCGGGCGCTTCATCTGGCACGAGGTCGGCGTGCTGGACACATAGGACGGCAGGGCCCGCACTTCCTGAAAATTGAAGCCGGTGTTCTCGACGCTGTACTTATTCTTGGCATCGGCCTGGCGCCACTCGGTGATGAACAGCGGCTGCTGCAGCTGGTGATCGGTTTTGCGCATCTCCAGTTCTCCGGTCAGGCCCTCGAACCGGATGCCGCTCATTGCGCTAGCCACTTTGACCGGGTCGGTGCTTTTGGCCTTCGCGATGCCGGCCGTCAGCAGTGCCAGGCCGCTGTAAGTCTGCAGCGTGTACCAGTCGTCGTTGAAGCGCGCCTTGAAGGCGTCCTGCAGTCGTGCCGCCGTGCCCGGCACCGCGTTGTGGCCGACGGCCACCACGCGCACCTTGCCGCCGACACCGGCGGCCATCGCCGTCGGCACGCCGCTGGTCACAGCGTAGTAGGTGTAGAAGTTGGCGTTGAGGCCGGCGTCCTTGGCGGCCTTGATTAACAGCGTCAGGTCCTGGCCCCAGTTGCCGGTGACGACTGAATCGGCGCCGCTGGCCTTGATCTTTGCGACATAGGGTGCGAAGTCCTTGACCTGCCCGATGGGGTGCAGGTCCGAGCCCACCACCTGCACGTCCGGCCGCTTGCGCGCAATGGCTTCACGGAAGAACTTTTCCACCTGCACGCCGTGCGAGTAGTTCTGGCCGATGACGTAGACCTTCTTCACGTCCTGCTGGTCCTTCATGTAGGACGTCAGCGCCTCCATCTTCATCGAAGTGTCGGCGTCCAGGCGGAAGTGCCAGAACGAACACTTGCTGTTGGTCAAGTCGGGGTCGACGGCAGCGTAGTTGAAGAACACCACCTCTTTGCCGGGGTTGCGTTCGTTGTGTTTGCTGACCGCGTCGCTGATGGCCAGCGCGGCACCCGAGCCGTTGCCTTGCGTGACGTAGCGGATGCCCTGGTCGATGGCGGCCTTCAACGCGTTGAGGCTTTCCTGCGGCGAGCCCTTGTTGTCGAACGAGACGAACTCGTACTTGACCCCGGCTGCGTTCTTCTTGTTGAAGTCCTCGGCGACAAACTGCCAGCTCTTGAGCTGGTTCTGCCCGATGTTGGCAAACGGGCCCGACAGCGGATCGATGAAGGCGATCTTCACCGTCTGGCCGAGGTTGACCGCTGCAGCTGCTGCGGGTGCAGCCGCGGCGGCCGGGCCAGCGGCCTTGGCCGGCGCAGCCTTGGCCGGCGCGGGCTTGGCAGGCGCCGGAGTCTGTGCGCCGGCAGCAGCCGAGATCACGACAGCACACGAGATTGCCGAAAGGCGGAAGGTAGCGCGAGCGATATTCAAGTGTCTCTCCAGCAGTCTGTTACGAACCGCGAGAAGGTAGCGGAAGAGCAAGGCTCTTGCCCTCGGGGACTACCCCGAAGACCGTGTCGCCTGTCGGACAGGAAAGCCACTCGACGTGCTGCCGGATGACCCCGCCACGTTGCACCTGCGAAGCGGCAAGGACAATCCTGGGTGATGAGCTTCTCCAAACCTGCAGCTAGCCTCGCCGGCACCGCCAGCAACGCCGACCCCGAAGGCAACGCCAACGCGGGCCCCGGCACCAGCAGCCTGCGCTGGCGTACCGATGGTCTGCTGCAGCAGCTGGGCCCGCCCTTCGTCAAGCAGCAGCCGCCGCAGGCACTGCCTTCGGCGCATTGGGTGGCTGTCAACGATGCGCTGGCGGCGCAGCTCGGCGTGACCGATTGGCTCGCCGGGCCTGCTGCGCTGCCGCTGCTGTCGGGCAACACGCAGCCGGCCCACGGCGCCACGGCCAGCGCTTACTCGGGCCACCAGTTCGGCGTTTGGGCCGGGCGGTTGGGTGACGGCCGTGCGCTGCTGCTGGGCGAGCTGGACAGCCCGCTGGGCGCACAGGAACTTCAGCTTAAAGGCGCCGGCCTGACGCCGTATTCGCGCATGGGCGATGGCCGCGCGGTGCTGCGCTCGTCGATCCGCGAGTACCTGTGCTCGGAGGCCATGCACCACTTGGGCATCCCCAGCACACGGGCGCTGGCCATCGTCGGCTCACCGCTGCCCGTACGGCGCGAGACACTGGAAACCGCCGCGGTGGTGACGCGCGTTGCACCCAGCTTTCTGCGCTTCGGCCACTTCGAGCACTACACCCATACCGAGCAGGACACGCAGGCCTTGAAGACGCTGGCCGATGCGGTGATCGCGCGCTTCCACCCCGCCCTTGTCGGCACCGCGGCGCCCTACGCGGCCTGGCTGCAAGAGGTGGCCGAACGCACGGCGCGGCTGATGGCGCAGTGGCAGGCGGTGGGTTTTTGCCACGGCGTGATGAACACCGACAACTTGTCGATCCTGGGCCTCACGCTGGACTACGGGCCTTTCGGTTTCATGGACGCCTTCGACCCGGGCCACATCTGCAACCACACCGACAGCCAGGGCCGTTACGCCTATGCGCGCCAGCCGGCCGTTGCGTTCTGGAATCTGCATGCGCTGGCGCAGGCGCTACTGCCGCTTTTTGGTGTGGGTGACGGTCGTGATGGTAGTGATGGCGGCGGCGAGGGTGACCGTGAAGCCGCGCAGCAGCAGGCGCTGGCTGCGGTGGAGCCGTACAAGGCGGTGTTTGCCGATGCGATGCTGGCTGCACTGCGCGGCAAGCTCGGGCTGCAGGCCGAGCGTGACGAAGACCGTGCGCTGGCCGACGACCTGCTGCGCCTGATGGCGCAGGACCACACCGACTTCACGATCACATTCCGGCGCCTGGCAGGTTTCAGCAGTACTGGCGCGGGCGCCAGTGCCGGCATCAATTCCGCCTTACGCGACCTTTTCATCGACCGCCCGGCTTTCGATGCCTGGGCTGTCCGTTACAGCGCACGCTTGCTTTTGGAGCACAGCGTCGATGCGGAACGCGCCGCACGCATGAACTGCGTCAATCCGAAGTTCGTGCTGCGCAACCACTTGGCCGACATTGCCATCACGCGTGCGCGCAGCGGCGACTTCAGTGAGGTCCAACGGCTGTTGAAGGTCTTGCAGCGCCCCTTCGACGAACAACCCGAACACGCGGCCGACGCCGGATTCCCGCCGGACTGGGCCAAACAGCTGGAGGTATCCTGCTCCTCATGAAATCGCACGACCAAACCACACCGAACGAGCCGCGCTACGCGGTGCAAAAAACCGACGCCGATTGGCGCGCGCAGCTAGCCCCCGAGCAGTACGCCGTGGCCCGCCAGGCCGCAACCGAGCCGGCCTTCAGCGGCCGCTACTGGGACCACACCGACAGCGGCCAGTACCTGTGCATCGGTTGCGGCACACCGCTGTTCGAGAGCCGCACCAAGTTCGACGCCGGCTGCGGCTGGCCCAGCTACTGGGAGCCGATCAACAGCGAGGTTGTCGAGCGCGTCGTCGACCAGAGCCACGGCATGGTGCGGGTGGAGGTGCGCTGCAACCGCTGCGGAAGCCACCTGGGGCATGTTTTCGAGGACGGGCCCGAGCCCACCGGCGAGCGCTTCTGCATCAACTCTGCGGCCATCGACTTCAAGCCCGCGACACCATGAATGCGGCCGACATCGAAGCGTGTTTGCGCACCGCGCTGGCCCCTGAACAGCTGGCGGTGCAGGACGACAGCCATCTGCATGCCGGCCATGCCGGCGCGCGCGAAGGCCGGCACTTCACGGTGCGTTTGCGCAGCGCGGCGTTCAACGGTTTGTCACGCGTTGCGCGACACCGCCTTGTGTATGATTCTCTCGGACCTTTGGCCGAGCAGGGCGTGCATGCTCTGGCCATCATTGCCAAGGCCCCCGGCGAGCCCTGAAGTCCTCCGCAGGCGCATCTGCCGCATCGCCCACCAGCCGCCGCTTACGGCGGCTATCAGCCCCCCATTGAAAGGCCCCCACGCAATGACCTTGAAGACCCATGCCGCGCGCGCGGCTGCCGTTGCGGTGCTCGCTTTGCTGCTGCCGCTGGCCGCCACGGCGCAAAACATCGCCGCCGTCAACGGCAAGCCGGTGCCCAAGGCCCGTGTCGACACACTGCTGGCGCAGGCCCAGCGCGGCGGCCAGCCGGTGACGCCAGAGATGCAGCAACAGGCGCGCGACCAGAGCGTGCTGCGCGAAATCTTTGCGCAGGAAGCCGAGAAGCGCGGCATCGCTGCCAGCCCCGACTTTCGTGCGCAGATGGAGCTGGCGCGCCAAAGCCTGATGATCCGCGAGCTGTTTGCCGACCACGCCAAGAAGAACCCGGTCAGCGACGAAGCTGCCAAGGTCGAGTACGAAAAATTCAAGGCCCAAGTCACCGGCACCGAGTACCGCGCCCGCCACATCCTGGTCGAAAAGGAAGACGAGGCGGTGTCGCTGATCAAGCAGATCAAGGCCGGCGCCAAGTTCGACGAACTGGCCAAAAAGCTGAGCAAGGACCCGGGCTCCGGTGCCAATGGCGGTGACCTCGACTTCGCCAAGGCCGACAGTTATGTGCCGGAGTTCGGCCAGGCCATGTCGAAGCTGAAAAAGGGCGACATGACCGATGCACCGGTGAAGACGCAATTCGGTTATCACGTCATCCGCCTCGACGACATTCGCGAGGCCACCTTTCCGGCTTTCGACGACGTCAAAGGCCAGATCAAACAGCGGTTGGAGCAGGTCCGCACGCAGGACTACCAGGACCAGTTGCGCGCCAAAGCCAAGACCGATTACAAATTCGGCAGCCAGTAAGCCGGCGTTCAGCGACGAGGGGCTGGCTGCATCCGCAGCCAGCCCCTTGGTTTTTTATCAGCCGCGATCGGCGCTCTGCGGCGCCTGCAAAGCGCCCTCGCGCGCGCTCACGCTCAAGGAATCAACACCGACGATCCTGTCGTCTTGCGCGCTTCCAGGTCCCGGTGCGCCTGCGCCACGTCGGCCAGCGCGTAACGCTGGCCGATGCGGATCTTCACCGCGCCGCCCAGCACCACGGCAAACAGGTCGTCCGCCATTTGCTGCGCCGCTTGGCGCGTGGCGATGTGCGTGAACAGCGTTTGCCGCGTCACGTACAGCGAGCCTTTGGGCCCCAGCAAGCCCGGTGCAAACGGCGGCACCGGCCCCGACGCATTGCCGAAGCTGGCCATCAGACCAAAGGGCTGCAGGCAGTTGAGGCTGCCCTCCCAGGTGTCCTTGCCGACCGAGTCGTAGACCACCTTGACGCCCTGCCCGCCGGTGATGGCTTTGACCTGTGAGACGAAGTCGCTTCGGCTGTAGTCGATGGCGTGCGTGGCGCCGTGCTCCAGCGCCAGCGCGCATTTCGCGGCGCTGCCAGCCGTGCCGATCAACCGCAGCCCCAGCGCCTTCGCCCATTGGCAGGCAATGAGGCCGACACCGCCCGCCGCGGCATGGAACAGCACGTAGTCGCCGGCCTCCAGCCCCATAACGGGCCGTGTGCGCTTGAGCAAATACTGCACCGTCAGGCCCTTGAGCATCATGGCTGCAGCGGTGTCGAAGCCGATGCCGTCGGGCAGCTTGACGACGTTCTTCGCCGGCATCACCCGCTGCTCGCAATAGCTGCCTGGCGGGTTGCTGGCATAGGCCGCGCGGTCACCGGGCTGCAGGTGCGTGACACCGGCGCCCACCGCCTCGACCACGCCGGCGCCTTCCATGCCCAGCGCCAGCGGCATCGCGCTCGGGTACAGGCCGCTGCGCTGGTAAACGTCGATGAAATTCAGGCCGCAGGCCTGGTGCCGGATGCGGATCTCGCCAGCGCCCGGCTCGCCGACCGGCAGGTCGACCATCTGCAGCTCTTCGGGGCCGCCGTGGGCGGTAATCTGGATGGCACGGGGCACGGTTGAACTCCGGTGGTTGGCGGGGCCGCGAGGTTAAGACATCACGCGTGATGCAGCCGACCCACAGCCGACAAACCGCCGACGGTCCGCCGACAGGCAGCAGACAAACCGCCACAAACCGCCACAAACCGCCACAGACAGCCACAGACAGCCACAGACAGCCGACAGCCGCTGCCAGCGGCCGGCCATGGCACCATCCACGCCAACCATGAAGCGCTTGCAGCAAGCCCCCAACCTCGCACTGGCCACCTTGTGGGCCGACATGCTGAGCGGCGCCGGCGTTGCGGCCACGGTGCAACGTGCCTGGGCCAGCAGCATCGTCGGCCAGCTGCCGCCTGATCAAGGGCTGCCCGAGATCTGGGTGCAGGACGACACGCAGTGGGATCAGGCGCGCCGCCTGTTGCATGAATGGCAGCACCTGCCGCATCACCGCTGGGCCTGCCGCGGCTGCAACGAGATCGTCGACGGCCCGTTCGAGCAGTGCTGGAACTGCGGCGCTGAGCGGGACTAAAAAGCCCCCGGAAAAGCGCCGCCGTCCAGCAGCAGGTTTTGCCCGGTGATGTAGCCGGCATGCGTGCTGCACACGAATGCGCACACGGCACCGAACTCCGCTGCCGAGCCGAAGCGCCGCGTCGGGTTGAGCAAGCGCCGCTCGACCATCAGCGCATCCACCGTGCGCCCGCTCTTGGCAGCGGCGCCGGCCATCGTGCTGCGCAAGCGGTCGGTATCGAAGGGCCCGGGCAGCAGCGCGTTGATGGTCACGTTGCGCGAAGCCAGCCGCGGCTGCCGCGCCAAGCCCGCGACAAAGCCGGTGAGGCCGGAGCGGGCACCGTTGCTGAGGCCCAGGATGTCGATGGGCGCTTTGACCGCGGCCGAGGTGATGTTGACGATGCGGCCGAAGCCGCGCTCGGCCATGCCATCCACCGTGGCCTTGATGAGCGCGATCGGCGTCAGCATGTTGGCGTCGAGTGCGGCGATCCAGGCCTCACGGTCCCAGTCCCGAAAGTCGCCCGGCGGCGGCCCGCCGGCGTTGTTGATCAGGATGTCGACCTGCGGGCAGACCGCCAGCGCAGCCGCGCGGCCTTCGGCCGTGGTGATGTCGCCGGCCACCGCAATCACCTGCACATCGGGGTTATGCGCACGCAGCTCGGCAGCCGTGGCCTGCAGCGCCGCATCACCACGGGCCGTGATAACGACGTTGACGCCCTCGCCCACCAGCGCAGCAGCGCAGCCCTTGCCCAACCCCTTGCTGGCAGCACACACCAGCGCCCACTTGCCTTGCAGCCCCAGGTCCATGTTGTCTTTTCCTTCTTGATCGACGTTGTCAGCGCGCGCGCGTCAGCAGCCACACGCCGGTCAGCACCAGCAGCGTGCCGGCTACGATCCAAGCGTTGAGCGGCTCGCCCAAAAACACCACGCCCAGCAGGATCGTCGACAGCGGGCCGATCATGCCGGCCTGCGCCGTCACGGTGGCCCCGACGCGCTCGATGGCCATCATCACCATCAGCACTGGCGCAAAGGTGCACAACGTGGCGTTGAGCAGCGACAGCCACAGCACCTCGGGTGCCACCAGCGCAGCCGACAGCGGCCGCAACAGCACAAACTGCGCGATGCACAACAGCGCCGCCACCGATGTCGCCAGCCCCGCCAGGCGCAGCGCGCCCAGGCGCTGCACGACGGCGCCGCTGGTGCTCAGGTACAGCGCATACGACACCGCGCTGGCAAACACCAGCGAGCTGCCGAGCACGGTGTGCGCGCCGCTGAGCTGCACCTCGTGACCAAAGACCAGCAGCACGCCGCTGTAGCTGACGGCCAGCGCCAGCAGTTGCCGCGGCCGCACGCGGGCTTTGAAGAACAGCACGCTGAACAGCAGCACCAACGTCGGATTCAGGTACAGGATCAGCCGCTCCAGACTGGCGCTGATGTACTGCAGGCCCAGGAAATCGAGGAAGCTGGCCAGGTAGTAGCCGCTGAAGCCCAGGCCGCCGATGGCAGCCCAATCGCGCCGTGTCAGCGGCGGTTTGCCACGCCCCGCCCACCAGGCCAGCGCCAGGAAGAGCGGCAGCGCAAAGAGCATGCGGTACATGATCAGCGTCACCGCATCGACACCATGCCGGTAGGCCAGCTTGACGATGATGGCCTTGCCGCTGAAGGAGATGGAGCCGGCGGCGGCCAGCGCCAGGCCAGGGCCGACGGCGCGGTGCAGCGGCGCTGCGGTCGGGTCGGCGCTCAAGGCTTCTCAGGCCGATATGGCAACGCCAATTCGCTCGCGTGCCAAGTCGAGAAGCCGGCGGCGGAAAGCCTGGCGGCGCTTAATAACCGGCCGCCTGGCCATCGCGGCGCGGGTCGCTCGCGGCGGCATAACCCTCTACTGCAGGGTCACCAAGACGCCAGATGAACTGCCCGGCGCCGTAGTCCTGGTAGCTGTCGGCAAAGGGCGCGATGCGGTGGCCCATGTCGGCCAGCGTTTGTGCGGCGCCGGCGTCGAAGCCAGGCTCCAGGTTGAGCGTGCCGCCGTGGAAGCGCCAGCGCGGCGCGTCGCATGCGGCTTGCGGCTGCTGTTGGTAGTCGATCATGCGCACGGTGGTTTGCAGGTGGCCTTGCGGCTGCATGTCGCCGCCCATTACGCCGAAGCTCATCACCGGCAAGCCGCGCTTGGTGAGGAACGCGGGAATGATGGTCTGAAACGGCCGCTTGCCGGAGCCGACGACGTTCTCGCGCGTCGTGTCCAGCGTGAAGCCGTGGCCGCGGTTCTGCAGGCTCAGGCCGTAGCCCGGCAGCACGACGCCGGAGCCGAAGCCCATGTAGTTGCTTTGGATGAAGCTGACCATCATGCCGCTGGCGTCGGCCGCGGTGAGGTAGATGGTGCCGCCCTGCGGCGCATGTCCGGGGCCGAAGTCCTGCGCACGTTGCGGGTCGATCAAGGCCGCGCGGCGCTTCAGGTAGGCCGCATCCAGCATCTGCGCGGGTGTCAGCGTCATCGCGCGCGGTTCACCGACGAATCGGTAGGCGTCTGCGAAAGCGAGCTTCATGGCCTCGATCTGCAGGTGCTGGCTGGCCGCGCTGTCGACCTTCAGCGACCGGATGTCGAAGTGCTGCAGGATGCCGAGCGCTATCAACGCCGCGATGCCCTGCCCGTTGGGCGGAATTTCGTGCAGCGTGAACTCGCGGTAGTCCTGCGCGATGGGCTCGACCCACTCGGGTTGGTAGTTAGCCAAGTCGGCCGCCGTCATCGCGCCGCCGTTCGCGCTGGCGTGGGCCGCCAGCGCCGCTGCGATTTCACCGCGGTAGAAGGCTTCGCCTTTGGACTCGGCAATCAGCCGCAGCGTGTGGGCGGCTTCACGGAAGCGAAACAGCTCGCCCACGCGCGGCTCCCGCTGCGGGCCGCGGCCGCGCAGGAAGGCCTGTGCGAAGCCCGGCTGCTCGGTGATCTCGGGCAATGCCGCGGCGTTGGCCCACTTCTGCTGCACGATCACCGGCACGGCATAACCGCGCTCTGCGGTGTCGATGGCGGGCGCCAGCAGGTCGGCAAAGGGCAGCTTGCCGAAGCGCTGCGACAGCACCATCCAGGCCGACACCGCGCCCGGCACGGTGACCGAATCCCAGCCGCGCTTGGGTGGTGTGGCGGCATCAGCGCCGTACTTGGCTTTGAAGTACCCGGGTGTCCACGCCGCAGGCGCGTACCCGCTGGCGTTGAGGCCGTGCAGTTGACGGCCGTCCCACAGGATCGCAAATGCGTCGGAGCCCAGGCCGTTGCTGCAGGGCTCGACGATGGTCATGACGGCGGCCGTGGCGATGGCCGCGTCCACCGCGTTGCCGCCCGCCTGCAGCATGCGCAAACCGGCCTGCGCAGCCAGCGGGTGCGATGTGGCCACGACGTTGCGGGCGAACACGGGGCTGCGCTGGCTGGCGTAGCCGGTGCTCCAGTCGAAGGGGTGGTTCATGGGCTTGGGCGGACGGGTTGGATGGGGAGGCCGGCGCCATGCTGCCACGGCGCGCACTGACAGCGCTCACTGACAGTGCCTACTGACAGTGCCTACTGACAGCGCCTACCGACAGCGCGTGATTGCGACGTGGACTGGCGGCGCCGGATGGCACCGCATCAGGGCGGGCTGCGCCCCTCATCGCCGACGTAGCGCCGCAGCAGCGGCGGTGCACTGCCGATGTGCAAGGCCAGACGCTCTTCACGCAGCCCGGCATCGAAGGCCGTGAAGCGCTCCAGCCGGCGCTGGTGCTCGAGCCAGTTTTCATCGACGAAGTACTCGACGTAACGCCCCGGGTCGGCGACGTCGCGGAACAGGCCCCAGGACAGCGCGCCCTGGCGCAGCCGGGCGCGGCGTGTGCGCTGCATGCCCTCGGCAAATTCTGCGGCGTTGGCGGGGGCGATCTGGGACTCCAGCGTCACCATCACCGGGCCTTCGTCGGGGCCGATGCTTTGCGCCGGGTCGGGCGCGGCGCGCACCGGTGCCGGAGAGAAATCGATGTCGGCACCGCCTTCGACCGACAGCCGGCGCGTGCTCAGCAACGCCGCCACACCGAAGGCCGCCGCGGCAATCACCGCGCCGCGTACGTCCAGCCACGAGGCCACCTGCCCCCACAGCAGCGAGCCGGCCGCAGCGCCGCCCATCAGCGCCATCTGGTAGATCGACATGCCGCGTGCGCGCACCCAATCGGGCATCGCCACCTGGGCGGCGATGGTGAGTGAATTGGCCACCGAGATCCAGGCCATGCCCAGCAGCACCATGGCCGGCAAGGCCACCCAGAGCTCAGGCACCAGCACGATCAGGCACGACAGCGCAGCCTGCACGAGCGTGCCGCCCAGCACGAACTGATCACGGTCGAAACGCAGCCGCCAGCGCGGGAAGTACAGCGCCGCCACCACGGCACCTGCACCCAAGCAGGACAGCATCACCGTGAAGGTGGCGGCACCGCCGCCGTGCAGCGTGCGCGCCACCAGCGGCAGCAGCGCCATCAGCGCCGTGCTCTGCAGGAAAAACAGAAAGATGCGCAGCAGCACGACTTTCAGCCGCGGTGACTGCCACGCGAAGTTGAGCCCCACACGCATTGCGCCGACAAACCTCTCACCCGGCAGCGTGCTGGTGCGGGGCGCGCTCTTCCAGCGCAGGATCAGCGCGAACGCCGCCGCGGCCAGCAGGGTGTTGAGCACGAACACCGCCGCCGGGCTGACGGCGGCCAGCAAAGCGCCCGCCAGCACCGGGCCGACGACGCGCGACAGGTTCATCGCAATGCCGTTGAGCGCCAGCGCGGCCGGCAAGTCGGCCCGCGTGACGACCTGCGGCACGATGGCCGCAAACACCGGCCAGCGCATCGCCAGGCCGACGCCGTTGCTGAAGGTCAGCAGCAGCAGCAACTCGGCAGTCAGTTGCCCGCTGAGCGACAGTGCGGCCAGCACCAGCGCATTGACGCTGACCCACAGCTGCGTGGCCGCAAAGTAACGCCGCCGGTCCACGATGTCGGCCAACGCGCCGCTGGGCAGGCCGAGCAGAAAAACCGGCAGCGTGGACGCCGTCTGCACCAGCGCCACCATCACCGGGCTAGTGGTCAGCGACGTCATCAGCCAGGCGGCCGCAACGTCGTTCATCCACATCGTCATGTTGGCCGCCAGCCAGGCCAGCCACAGGCCGCGGAAGACCGGTTGCTTCAGCGGTGCAAGCGCGACGGGTATGGGCATGGACAGCAGACTAAACGAAGCAGCAGGCCGCGAGCAGCGAGCAAAAAGGCGAAGGGCCCACGCGGGCCCTTTTCAGCGGTCGACGCTTTGGCCTGTCTTCAGTCGGCGTCCTGAAACGCCGCTTCGCGCTTCTTCTTGATCGACGGCAGCATCACGATGACCACCATCAACAGTGCCGCCAGCAACAGCACGCCCGACAGAGGGCGCGACATGAAGGTGGTCCAGTCGCCGCGGCTGAGCAACAAAGCGCGGCGCAGGTTCTCTTCCATCATCGGCCCCAGGATAAAGCCCAGCAGCAGCGGCGCCGGCTCGCAGCCGAGCTTGTAGAAAACAACACCCACGACGCCGAAGGCCGCAGCCATGTAGACATCGAAGTTGTTGTTGTTGAGCGAGTACAGGCCGATGCAGCAAAAACTCAGAATGGCCGGGTACAAGAACCGGTAAGGCACCGTCAGCAGCTTGATCCAGATGCCGATCAACGGCAGATTCAGGATGATCAGCATCGCGTTACCGACCCACATGCTGGCGATCAGGCCCCAGAAGAGTTCCGGGTTGCTCGTCATCACCTGCGGGCCGGGCTGTATGCCCTTGATGGTCATTGCGCCGACCATCAGCGCCATCACGGCATTGGGCGGGATGCCGAGGGTCAGCATCGGAATGAAGCTGGTCTGCGCGCCGGCGTTGTTGGCACTCTCCGGCCCCGCCACGCCGCGGATGTTGCCCTGGCCGAAGGGCACCTCGCCGGGGCGGCCGCGCGTCTTTTTCTCCAGCGTGTAGGCGGCAAAGCTGGCCAGCAGCGCACCACCGCCAGGCAGCACGCCCAGCACCGAGCCGAGTGCTGTGCCGCGCAGCACGGCGGGGAAGGCATCCTTGAAGTCCTGCTTGGTCGGCCACAGGCCCTTCACGTCTTTGGTGAAGACCTCGCGCTGCTCTTCCGGGCGGCCGAGGTTGGAGATGATTTCGCCGAAGCCGAAGACGCCCATCGCAATGGCCACAAAGCCGATGCCGTCCGTCAGCTCCGGGATGTCGAAGCTGTAGCGCGGCACGCCTGAGATCACGTCGGTGTTGATCTGCCCCAGCAGCAGTCCCAAAAGGATCATGCAGATCGCCTTGACCAAAGAGCCCGAGGCCAGCACCACGGCACCGATCAAGCCCAGCACCATCAGGCTGAAGTACTCGGCCGGGCCGAACTTGAAGGCCAGCTCCGTCAACGGCGGTGCGAACGCGGCGACGATCAGTGTGGCCACGCTGCCGGCGAAGAAACTGCCCAGGCCAGCTGCCGCCAGTGCGGCCCCTGCCCGACCCTTTCGTGCCATCTGGTAACCGTCGATGGCGGTCACGACAGAGGCACTTTCACCCGGCACGTTGATCAAGATGGCGGTGGTGCTGCCGCCGTACTGCGCGCCGTAGTAGATGCCGGCCAGCATGATCAGCGCCGGCGTGGCGTCCAGTGCGTAGATGCTGGGCAGCAGCATCGCGATGGTGGCCACCGGGCCCAGGCCCGGCAGCACGCCGATCAGCGTGCCCAGCAAAGCGCCGCCCAGCGCGTACAGCAGGTTTTGGGAGGTAAAGGCGACGCCGAAGCCGAGCGCAAGGTTGTTCAAGAGATCCATGCGTGCTCCCGGCTCAGGTGGTGATGAAAGTCGGCCACATCGGAATCGTCAGACCCAGGCCCTTGATGAAAATGGCCCAGGAAACCACCGTGAGGATGACGCTGTTGGCCACCGCTTCCTTCCAGTGAAATTCGCCGCTGGCCAGGCTGGAGATACCGATCAACAGCGGCAGGCACAAGGCCATGCCAAGCTTGGGCAACAACAGGCCGAAGAGCGCGACGGCCGACAGGATCAGCACCATCTGCATGAGCGGCCAGGCGCCAATCTTGTCGCCGCCCTCGACCTCGAAGGTCAACGCCTTGAACAGCACCATGCCGCCCAGCAACGCCAGCAGCACGCCCAGTCCAAACGGAAAGTACGCCGGCCCCGGCCGCGCCGAGCTGCCGAAGCTGTAGGTCATGGCCCCGTACGCAAACGCCACGCCGACAGCGATGAACATCAACCCGGACCAGAAGTCCTTCTCGCTCTTGACCTTCACACACACCCCCCTCCAGCGCTCTTGCGCCGCGGGGGGATTCTAGGGATGGGGTCTTGGGCAGCCGCCCTGGTTTCCACGTAAGGCAGCTGCCGCCGCTGTGATGCAGTCGCAGTGCGGCCGCAGTGCGTCCTGGCTCAGTTCAGCGCGGGTGTGCTGCGCACGACCTCATCGATGGTCGTCAGCCCTTCGGCGACCTTCATCGCACCAGCCAGGCGCAGCGGGCGCATGCCGTCCTTCAAGGCCTGGCGACGCAGCGCCGTGGCGTCCAGCCCCGGGTGCACGGCGCTGCGCGCGGCGTCGTTCAACACCAGCAGCTCATACAGACCGGCGCGGCCGCGGTAGCCGGTGTGGCGGCACTCCAGGCAGCCCACCGGCTTGTAGGCGCGTACACCACCGGACAAGCGCCAGGGCTGCACCAGCGCGTCGATGGTCTCGCGCGTGGTGTTTTCGTCGCGCTGTCTGCAGGCCGGGCACAGCGTGCGCGCCAGCCGCTGCGCCAGCACGCCGATCACGGTTGCAGCAATCAGGTAGCTCGGCACACCCAAGTCGGCCAGCCGCGTGATGGCGCCGACCGCGTCGTTGGTGTGTAGCGTGCTGAACACCAAATGTCCGGTGAGCGCGGCCTGGATCGCCATCTCGGCCGTGGCCAGATCACGAATCTCGCCGACCATGATGATGTCCGGGTCTTGCCGCATCAGCGCACGCAGACCCTCGGCAAAACCCATGTCCAGCGCTGGCTGCACCTGCGTCTGGTTGAAGGACGGCTCGATCATCTCGATCGGGTCTTCGATCGTGCAGACGTTGACCTCTTCCGTGGCCAGCGACCGGAGCGTGCTGTACAGCGTGGTCGTCTTGCCGCTGCCGGTGGGGCCGGTGACCAAAATGATGCCGTGCGGCCGTGCGATCAACTGCTGCCAGCCTGCGCTTTCATGCGCGCCGAAGCCCAGAGCCGGCAGGCCCTTGACCACGGTGTCGGGGTCGAAGACGCGCATCACCATCTTCTCGCCGAAGGCGGTAGGCAGCGTGCTCAGCCGCATCTCGACCTCGCCACCGGCTTTTTCGATGCCGTTTTCCGTCACGCTCGGCCGGCGTGTCTTGATGCGGCCGTCCAGCGGCCGGCGCTTTTCAACCACGTCCATGCGGCCCAGCAGCTTGATGCGCGCGGTCATCGCGCCCATCACCGTCAGCGGCACCTGGTACACGGTGTGCAGGACGCCGTCGATGCGGAAGCGGATGGCACCCATGTCGCGCCGCGGCTCCAGGTGGATGTCGGAGGCGCGCTGGTCGAAGGCGTACTGCCACAGCCAATCGACGACCTGCACGACACCCTGGTCGTTGGCGTCCAGCGCTTTGCTGCTGCGGCCCAGCTCCACCAATTGCTCGAAGCTGGCGCCAGCCGAATTCTCGCCACTCTTGGCCGCCGCGCGCACGCTCCTAGCCAACGCATAGAACTCGGTCGTGTAGCGGCGCACTTCGTCCGGGTTGGCCACCACCAGCCGCACGTTGCGGCGCGTGTGCGCTTCGATCTCGGGCACCCACGCGACGTCGCAGGGTTCTGCGGTGGCGATCACGACTTCGCTGTTGCCCACCTGCACCGGCAGCGCGTGGCGGCTCTGCGCGTACTGCACGCTCATCACGTCGGCCACACGGCCGACGTCGACGCGCAGCGGGTCGATGCGCAGGTAGGGCAGCCGGCAGCGGCCAGCCAGCCACTCGGTCAGCAGCTCGGTGTCCAGCGGCTGCTGGCTGCCGCGGCGCAGCAGGCCGGCACTGCCCAGGCGAACCAGCGCATGCTGGCTGGACACACCGGCACGGAAGCGCGCGGTGACGCGGGCTGCGTCGTCGCTGCCAATCCAGCCGTCTTCGCGAAGCCAGCCCAACAGCAACGGCCAGTCCAGCTTGCCGCGGTACCGGGCCGGATCGGCGGCGGAGGCAGGAGCAGCAGTGGAGGCAGAAGCCGACACAGGAGCAGGAGTCGATGCGGACCCAGACGGAGCTCCAGCGCCAGACGCAGACCTCGACGGGGCCGCAGACGCCGACGCAGTAGCCGGGGTTAGTGCCGGAGCGGCGCGGGTCTTGGGTGCGGTGGCAGCGGTCATGGTGCGGGTGGGCCAGAAGGGCCGGATGGGCCGGATGGGCGCTCGTCTGCGCTCGCCGTGTAGGGCCGCACCATGCGCAGCCACTTGCGCGCCGGCAGCTTGAGCGCGCCAAAACGCCGTTCGATCTCATTGGCACGGGCCGCAAGTTCTTCGCGTGCCGGCACCACCACACCACGCCCGGCAACGACCACGGTGTTGCCCTCACGCGTGGGGCGCAGGCTCCAGACCTGGTCGGTGCCGAAGGCGGCAGCGATGCGATCGATGCTTTCACGGAAGCTGGCGTGGCGGCCGAACAAATTGACGCTCATCACACCGCCTTCTTCCAGCACCGCGCGGCAGGCGCGGTAAAAGTCCACGCCGTCGAGTACCGGTGCGGCGGCTTCGTGGTCGTACAGGTCCACCTGCAGCAGCCGCACGCTCGAGTGAACCGCCTGCTGCAACCAATCGGCCGCGTCGCCGCGCACGACTTCCACGCTGTCGGGCAGATGAAACCAGGCCGCGTTGACGGCAATCACCTGCGGGTTGATCTCGACCGCGGTGGTGGCCATGTGCAGCTGGCGCGCGGTGAAGCGGGTCAAAGCGCCGGCGCCCAGGCCCAACTGCACCGCCTGCCCTTGGCCCAATGTTTCAGTGGGCAGCCACAACAGGCTGGCCAGCATGCGCTGCACGTAGTCAATCTCCACCACCTGCGGCGCCTTGATACGCATGCCGCCCTGAATCCAGATCGTGCCCAGGTGCAGGTAGCGCACGCCGGCTTCTTCGCTCAGCGTGACCTCGGGCAACAGCAACGGTTGGCGGGTTGCGCCGGCTGGGTTGGCAGCGCGCGCCATCAGGCGATCAGCCCGGCCTGCTCAAAAGCCTGGCGCCAGGCGTCCAGCTTGCGGGCGAAGGACCAGCTGGCGTTGGCCGGGCTGCTGGACGGCAACCGCAGCACCGGCAGGCCCAAAGCGGCGGTGTGGCGCATGGCGCGCGCGGATTCGCCGCCGTTGTGCGCAATGAGGCGCAGCCGCGGTGCCAGCCGCGGCAGGCTGGCCAGATCGTTGAGCGCCGCGTATTCAATGGCGCTGTCCAGGCTGCCTTCGCGCCGGCACTGGGCATACACGTCCCACAAACCAAGGCCGCGGGCCTGAGTGGCATCGAGCCGATCGGCATACGGCAGCGCCACGAGATCCAGCCCCAGCAGCGTGCCCACCAGCGGCCAGAAGTGGTTGCGTGGGTGGCCGTAGTACTGCTGCGCCTGCAGCGAAGCGACGCCGGGGAAGCTGCCCAATATGACCAGACGGGTGTCGGGCGCGATCACTGGTGGCAGGCCGGTTAGGCGCTGGTCCGGCGCGGCTGCCAACGGCGAATCAAGCGCGGCATTCAGCCTGGAATGAGGCGCGGCCGAAGGCACGGCATGGGGCACGGCATGAGGCGCGGCATGGGGCACGGAATTCATACCGTGCTCGGCGCTTGAGCAGCGGCCGGCGTGAGCCACCGCAAGGCCTGCAAGCGCGGCAAGGCCGCAAGCGCATTGGCGGTGGTCAGCGCGGCCAGGGTCGGCACATCCACACCGCGCAGCGCGGCCAGCTCGGCGCCGATGCGCGGCAGCTGCGCCGGCTCGTTGCGCGCCTGGCCGGTGCCGTCGACGCGCTCGGCTGCGCTGCGGTAGAGCCAATGCGGCGGGATGTCGGGTGCATCGGTCTCGAGCACGACGGCTGGGTCAGGCAGTGTTCGCGCCAGCTCCCGAATCTGCAACGCGCGCTCAAAGGTCAACGCGCCGCCGAAGCCGAGCCGGAAGCCGCGCTCGACGAACAGCGCTGCCTGCTGCGCACTACCGTTGAAAGCATGCGCGATGCCGCCGGCGGCGTCGATGCGGCGCAGCCCTTTCATCAGCATGTCGGCCGAGCGCCGCACATGCAGGATCACCGGCAGCCCGGCATCGCGCGCCAGCTTCAGCTGCGCCAGGTAGTAGCGCTCCTGCAGCGCGCGGTCCAGCCCGGGCACGAAGTGGTCCAGGCCGATTTCACCCACCGCCACCAGGCGCGGGTCATCGCGGTGCTGCTGCAGAACTTGTTGCAGGCGGTCCAGGTCACCGTCCTGCGCATCGGCCACGCACAGCGGGTGGATGCCCAGGGCGTAGGCCAGCCCGTGCTGGTGGGCCAGGCGGCGCACGCTGTCGAAGTGCGCCGCGTCCACTGCCGGCAACACCATCTGCTGCACACCAGCGGTGCGTGCGCGCATCACCGCAGCCGCGTGGTCGGCAGTGAACTCGGGCGCGTCGAGGTGGCAGTGCGTGTCGATCCACATGCCACGATGATGGCGTACGACACGGCGTTTGCATTCGCGATAGGCAGCGCGTACTACGTGGCGGCCTGGCGGCCTGGAGGCCTGGCGGCCCATAGCCGGCATCACCAGGCCGGGCCTTCGACTGCATCTGCCGTCCCAACGTGATACCGTCTTTTGAGACTCTGGGTGAGCAGATGAAAAAGGCCCCGCTATACAGCCGCTCTCCTCGCCGCAGTCCTGCTGCAACAGGCGCGCTTGAAGTCCCACCGGGCGATGCGTCGGCTCTTGGCTCCGAGACGCCGGCCGCCACAGGTGCCAACCCGGCTCCGCCACACGCCACTGCCATCAGCCGCATTACCAACAGCCGCTGGAGCCGCGCCGGCTGGGCGCTCGGTGGTGCGTTGGTGGCGGTGGCGCTAACGCTCGGCGGCCTGCGCTTGTCGCCCGGCCAGCGCGCGGTGACGCAGAACGACATTGATGCGGCAGTGCGCCAGTCGCTTGAGAAAGAACCCCTGCCATCACAAGCCACCAAGGCTTTTGAGGCGATCCTGCCATCGGTGGTGCGCGTCACCGGCCTGATGGACGACAAGGACGACGGTGAGAACAACGCCGAGCAACGGGCAATGGGCCGCAGCCTGGGCACGGGTGTCGTGATCATCGACAACGGCACCATCCTGACCAATCTGCACGTTGTCTGGGGCGCCAAGAAGATCCGCGTGCGCTTTGCCAACGGCCATGAAAGCGACGCGGTGATGATGGGCGCCCAGCCCGAGAACGACCTGGCGGTGCTGAAGGCCATGAGCCTGCCCGATGACCTGGAAGCCGCCACCATGCGCTCCACTGGCGACTTGAAGCCCGGCGACCACGTCATCGCCGTCGGCTACCCGTTCGGCATCGGCCCGAGCGTCAGCCACGGCGTGGTGTCGGGCCTGAAGCGCGAGTTCCGCAGCCCCGAAGGCGAAAAGACGCTGACCAACCTGATCCAGTTCGACGCCGCGGCCAATCCCGGCAACAGCGGCGGGCCGCTGGTGACCATGGACGGCCAGGTCGTCGGCGTCGTCACCGCCATCCTTAACCCGAGCGAGCAGCGCACCTTCATCGGCATCGGCTTTGCCGTGCCGATAGAAAACGCCGCCGCTGCTGCCGGCATGCCGCCTTTCTGATGCGCGCTGCGAAAGACAACATGGACGCACCCAACGAACCCACCGCGCAATTGATGGAGCGCATCCTCTACGAGGTCAAGCGCGTCGTCGTTGGCCAGGATCGCTTTTTAGAGCGTGTGCTTGTCGGCATGCTGGCGCAGGGCCACCTGCTGGTCGAAGGTGTGCCGGGCCTGGCCAAGACGCTGACAATAAAGACACTGGCGCGCACCGTGCGCGGCAGTTTCAAACGCATTCAATTCACACCCGATCTGGTGCCGGCCGACTTGATCGGCACGCGCATCTACAACCAGAAGACCGGTGAGTTCGGCACCAGCCTGGGCCCGGTTTTCGCCAACCTGCTGCTGGCCGATGAGATCAACCGCGCGCCGGCCAAAGTGCAGAGCGCGCTGCTGGAGGTGATGCAGGAGCATCAGGTGACCATCGCCGGCGAAACGCACAAGGTGCCTGACCCGTTTGTGGTGATGGCAACGCAAAACCCGATCGAAACCGAAGGTACTTACCCGCTGCCGGAGGCGCAGGTCGACCGCTTCATGATGAAGGTGCTGGTCGACTACCCGACCGAAGAAGAAGAGTTCGTGATTGCCCAGCGCGTGACCGGCACGCCGGTCGACGTCAACGCGGTGGCCGACACCTTCCAGCTCGCGGCACTGCAACGCGAATGCCGCGCCGTGTTTTGCGACCCGGCGCTGATTCAGTACGCCGTCAAGCTGGTCGGCGCCACGCGCCGGCCGGCCAAGTACGACATGGCCGACGTGGCCCGGTTCATCACCTACGGCGCCAGCCCGCGCGCCACCATCGGCATGGTCGAAGGCGGCAAGGCGCTGGCGCTCATGCGCGGCCGCCTCTATGTGCTACCCGAGGACATCATCGATTTGGTGCCCGACGTGTTGCGCCACCGCGTCGTGCTGAGCTATGAAGCGCTGGCCGAAGGCATCACGGCCGATGCGCTGATCGAGCGCGTGTTGAAGAAGATAGCGCCGCCGGACAAGCCGCTCGCGTCGCCGCAACATGCCTGACGATGCCGCGACCAAGGCCTTGCGCGCAACCGGCTCTGCCGGGCCGCTGCAAGAGACCCCGCGGGGGGCAGCGAATGAAGTGAGCGTGGCGGCTCAACTTCAGCGGCTGGAGTGGACCGTGATCCGCCGCCTGGATGGCTTGCTGCAGGGCGACTACCGCACGCTGTTTCGCGGCGGTGGTGTGGACCTGGCCGACCTGCGCGAATACCAGCACCACGACGATGTGCGCCACATCGACTGGAACGTCACCGCGCGCTTGCAGACGCCTTACGTGCGGCAGTTTCTGGAAGACCGCGACCTCACCGCGTGGTTCCTGCTGGACCTGTCGGGCAGTGTCGATTTCGGCAGTGTCGACGTGACCAAGCTGGCCGTTTCCACGGGCTTTGTCGCCACGCTGGCGCGCGTCATCACGCGCCACGGCAACCGTGTGGGCGCGGTGCTGTACGGCAGCCGTGTCGAGCACGTGATGCCGCCGCGCAGCAGCCGCACGCATGTGCTCGATCTGCTGCAGCGCATGCGCACGCCGCGCCGGCAGCCGGATGGCAAAGCGCCGCGCACCGACACCGCGCTGGCTGAGCTGCTGCGCACGGCCGACGGCGTGATGAAGCGGCGCTCGCTGGTCTTCGTCATCAGCGATTTCATCAGCCAGCCGGGTTGGCAAGACGCGCTGGCCCGATTGGCTCGCCGCCACGAGGTCGTGGCCGTGCGGCTGTGGGATCCGATGGAGATGGCCCTGCCCGCGGATTCGCGCCTGGGCTTGATCACCGTCGAGGATGCAGAAACCGGCGAGCAGCTTTTCATCGACGCCGCCGACCCGGCTTTTCGCGAGCGCTATGCGCGCATTGCCGAAGAGCACGAAGCGGCCTTGCTGGACGGCCTGGCGCGCTCGGGCGCTGATGTGGTCGAGCTCGCCACCGACGACGACCTGCTCGATTCGCTGCTGCGCCTGTCCGATCTGCGCCGCCAGCGTGCGCGCCTGAAAGCACCGCGCCGCGCGCCGGCTGCATTGCAACGCGCCAGCGCGCTCCAGACGGCACACCCTTCCGCTAACGCGGCCGCCACGAACTGAGGCAAGCATGCGATTCATCTGGCCCTCGATGCTCTGGCTGCTGGCTCTGCTGCCGTTGCTGGTGTTGATGTACTGGTGGCTGTTGCGCAAGAAGCGCAAGACGACCGTGCGCCTGGCCAGCGTGCAGATTGCCAAGCTGGCATTGGGCCGCGGCCCGGGCTGGCGCCGCCACGTGCCCCCGGTGCTGATGCTGCTGGCCATCGCCGCCGGCCTGCTGGCCGTGGCGCGGCCGACTGCAACCATCACGCTGCCGCTGTCGGAGCGCACCATCATGCTGGCGATGGACGTCTCCGGCAGCATGCGCGCCGAGGACGTCAAACCCAACCGGTTAGTGGCGGCGCAGATCGCGGCCAAAGCATTCGTCACCAACCTACCCAGCGAGGTGCGCGTCGGCGTGGTGGCCTTTGCCGGCACAGCCGCTGTCGTGCAGGCGCCGACGACCAGCCGCGACGACGTGATCGCTGCGATAGACCGCTTTCAGCTGCAGCGCGGCACGGCCACCGGCAGCGGCATCATCCTGAGCCTGGCGACGCTGTTTCCGGAACACGGCATCGAGATCCAGCACGTCACCGGCCAACGCAACTTTCCGGGTGGCACCGGTGGTGGTGGCGGCAGCACCGGTGGTGGTGGCGGCAGCACCGGTGGTGGTGGCGGCAGCACCGGCGGCAACGGCAAGGACACCGGCGGTGACATCCGCAAGAGCGACAAGCCGGCCTTCACGCCGGTGCCGCCAGGCAGCTACAACTCAGCCGCCGTGATCATGCTCACCGACGGCCAGCGCACCACGGGCCCCGACCCGCTGGACGCTGCCAAGATGGCGGCCGAGCGCGGCATCCGCATCTACACGGTGGGCATTGGCACCACCAGCGGTGAGACCATCGGCTTCGAAGGCTGGAGCATGCGGGTGCGGTTGGACGAAGAGACGCTGAAGAACATCAGCGTGTTGACGCACGGCGAGTACTTCTATGCCGGCACCGCAGAAGACCTGAAGAAGGTCTACGAGAGCCTGTCTTCGCGCATGGTGGTGGAGCGCAAGCAAACCGAGATCAGCGCGCTGTTCGCGGCCTTGGGCGTGCTGCTGTCGGTGCTGGCCGCGGGGCTGTCGGTGTGGTGGTTCGGCCGCGTCGCTTGATCGGCTCGATTGGCTCGATCGACGAAATAGGCGGAACTGGCTCGATCGGCGCAATCTGCGTGATCGGCTCGAACGCACTCGGCGTCAGCAAAGCCGCGGCATCCGCTGCCGGCATCTCGGGCACAGGCAGCACTTCGGGCGCTGCGCGGCTGCGGGTCGCGGCCACCGCCCGCCAGTCTTGCGCGAGGAACAGCGCCCGTTCGGCTTTGCGCCGGCGCGTCAGGCCGGCCAGCGACTTGAGCACGCCGCCCACCTGCGCCTTGTCCCAGGCCAGAAACTGATCCGCGGCACCTGCCACGTCACCGGCGTTGAGCTTGCGCAGCAGCGTCGAGGCTCCGAAGTTGGCGACGCCGACGTTGAAAACAAAGGCGATCAAAGCACCGAACTGCGGGTCGCTCAACGCTGCCCGCACCAGGCTCAGCGTCGACGCAGCACGTGGGATCAGGTCAGCCGCCAGCAGTGCCTGCGCCTGGGCGCGGGTGATGCCGCCCGGGTACAGCGCGCGCGCCCGTAGCAGGTTGGCCGCGCCCTTCAACTGCTGGCCGTTGTCGACGATTGCGTGGCCCCAGCCGATGGTCCACACGCCGGCTGGGCACCGGTAGGCGTCGATGTTGACGGTGGCCGGGTCGCCGTCGGGAATGCCTTCGAAGCTCTTGATCAATTCGACCGCGTCGGCCGGCACGTCGCGCAAGGAATTGGGCATGGTGCGGCTCCGTCGGTAGCAGGGCGCGCAGTATCGGACTGCAGCGCGACCGGTCCCATCCCCAAGACTGCAGGCGGGGCGCAGTGGCGCGGCTACATCTACGCCCTTGCGCCAGCGCCGGCCTCAGCGCCGGCCTTAGCGCCGGCCTCAGCGCCGGCCTCAGCGCCGGCTCAGCGCCGGCTCAGTGCCGCGCTCTGCTCGGGCCTAACTTTCCGCTTCAGCGCCGGCTTTAGCGCTCGAGCCTCAGCAGGCGCCCGCCGTCGCCGTCGCTCAGCACATACAACCAGCCGTCGGGGCCCTGGCGCACATCGCGAATGCGCAGCTTCAGGTCTTCTAGCAAACGCTCTTCGCCGCTGACACGGTCGCCGTCCAGCGTCATTCGGATCAGCACCTGGCCGCGCAGCGCGCCCATCATCAGGCTGCCCTTCCAGCCGGGGTAACGCTCGCTCGTGACGAAGGCCAGACCGCTGGGCGCGACCGAGGTCGGTACCCAGTGGCGCAGCGGTTGCTCGAAGCCGGACTTGGGCCCTTCTTCGCCGATGCGCGTGCCGAGGCCGTAGTTGCGGCCGTAGGTCACCAAGGGCCAGCCGTAATTGAGGCCGGCACGCACCCGGTTGATCTCGTCGCCACCCTGTGGGCCATGCTCCGCCACCCACAACTCGCCGCTCGCCGGATGCAAGGCCGCGCCCTGAATGTTGCGATGGCCGAGGCTGAAAATTTCAGGCGCCGTGCCGCTGCGCGATGCCCACGGGTTGTCAGCCGGCACACGCCCATCGGGCTCGATGCGCACGACCTTGCCGATGTGGTTGGCCGGGTTCTGCGCCTCGTCCTTCTCGCTGAAGCGGTCCCCCAGGCCGATCAGCAAGCGGCCGCCGCGATCGAAGACGATGCGCGAGCCGCAATGCGCGCGGCTGCTGATCTTGGGCTTCTGGCTGAAGATCGTGCGCACCTCCTGCAGCTTGTCGTCCACCAGCCTCGCACTGGCCACGGCGGTGCTGTTGCCGCCGCCCCCGCCGTCCGCCGGCTCGGCAAAGCTGAAGAAGATGCGCTGGTTGGTCGCAAAAGCCGGGTCGACGACGACATCCAACAGGCCGCACTGCCCCGCCACCGCAATGGCCGGCAAGCCCTGCAGCGGCGCCGACAGCACGCCGGTGGCCGACGCGATGCGCAGCCGGCCCGGCTTCTCCGTGATCAGCATGCGGCCGTCGGGCAGGAAGGCAAAAGCCCAGGCGTCCTGCAGACCGGTGATGACGGGAACCGCACGCAGCGTTTGCGCGCTGACCGGCACGTTGAAAAACACGGCTACCGCAACACAGGAGGCGGCCACGCAGGAGCGGGCAAATAGATGTTTCATGCGCCGCAGCATGCCGGCAAGCCAGCGTCCCTGGGGTCTGCGGGGTTGCAGCACCACGGCTTCATGCGGCTGCCTCCACCACCATCTGCACCCGCTGCCGCCCGTTCCACTCATCCACACTGAGCCTGAACGCCAGCCGCACCGTTGCAGGCAACGGCTCGACGTGGCTGAACCAGATGGCGTCGCGTTCCTGGCCGGCATGGCGCAAGCGCAGTTTGAGGTGCTTCTCACCGACCAGCCGCTGCTGCAGCACCTGCACCTCGTCGCAGAACAGCGGCGCGTCGAAGCCCTGGCCCCAGACCTGCGCGTCCAGCAAACCCGCGGTTTCGACGTTGAACCACTGCAGCGCCAGCGGTCCGTCGGTGCGCAGCGTGCGCGTCAGCGTGGCGGCGTCCAGCCATTCGGTGGCGACCTGGCGCAAAGCGTCGGCAAAGCGGGCGGCGCTGGCGTTGGCCTGACCGCTGCCGTCACCGCTGCAATCACCACTGACATCCCCGCTGACATCCCCGCTGACATGACCGCTGACATGACCGCTGACACCCCCGCTGACATCACCTTGACCATCACCGAAGCCATCCCCGCCGCCGCCACAGTCACGCAGCGTGCAGCCGGCCGCCATCGCGTGGCCGCCGAAGCGCAGCAGCAGGCCGGGATGGCGTTTGGCGACGAGGTCCAGCGCGTCGCGCAGATGAAAACCGGGGATCGAGCGGCCGGAGCCTTTGAGGCAGCCGTCGGCACCGCGCGCAAAGACGAAGGTCGGCCGGTGCAGGCGGTCTTTGACACGCCCGGCGACGATGCCGACGACACCTTCATGGAAGCTTTCGTCGAACAACACCACGGCCGGCGGCGGGGCGGCCTCATGCGGCATCAGCTGCTCCAGCGTGCGCTCGGCGGTCTCGCGCATGCCGGCTTCGACTTCACGCCGCTCGCGGTTGATGGTGTCCAGCTGCGTCGCCAGTTCGAGCGCGCGCACCGGGTCGTCGGTGGCCAGGCATTCGATGCCCAACGTCATGTCCGACAAGCGCCCGGCGGCGTTGATGCGCGGCCCAAGTGCGAAGCCGAAGTCGAAGCCAGCCGCACGCGCCGGGTCGCGGCCCGCCACCTTGAACAGCGCCGCCAGGCCGGGTTGCAGCCGGCCGCTGCGCACACGCTTGAGGCCTTGTGCCACCAGGCGGCGGTTGTTGCCGTCGAGCTTGACGACATCGGCCACCGTGCCCAGCGCCACGAGGTCCAGCAGCGTGTCCAGCCGCGGCTGGGCTGCATCGACAAAACGCCCGCGGACGCGCAGTTCGGCGCGGGTGGCCAGCAGCACGTAGAACATGACACCGACACCGGCGATGGCCTTGCTGTCGAAGCTGCAGCCGGGCTGATTCGGGTTCACGATGACGTCGGCGTCGGGCAACGAGATCACGCCGTCGACGAGTGCCGGCAGGTGATGGTCTGTCACCAGCACCTGCAGCTGGCGAGCCCGCGCGTGCGCCACGCCGGCATGGCTGGCGATGCCGTTGTCCACCGTCACCAAAACATCGGGGCGCTGCGCCAGCGCCAGGTCGACGATGGCGGGTGTGAGGCCGTAGCCGTGCACCGCGCGGTCCGGCACCACGTAGCCGACGCTGCCCGGCACGGCGCCCAACAGCGCCAACCCGCGTAGCGCCACGGCGCAGGCGGTAGCGCCGTCGCAGTCGTAGTCGGCCACGATGCAGATGCGGCGGCCGGCGCTGATGGCATCGGCCAGCAACACGCCGGCCTCAAGCGCGCCCTTCATCGCCGATGGCGGCAGTAGCCGCGCGACGCTGTCGTCCATCTCGTCGATGCTGCGCACGCCGCGCGCGGCCAGCAGGTGCGCCAGCAGCGGGTGCACACCGGCTTGCTCGAGTGCAAAGCGCACGCGCGGCGGCACGTCGCGCGTTTGGATTTGCGGCGGCATGTCGCGCGTTTGGATTTGCGGCGGCACGTCGCGCATCTGGACTTGCGGCGGCACGTCGGGCGTTGGAAGTTGCGGCACCACTACAGCGTCTCCAGCAGCGTCGCCCAGGGTGGCGGTAACAGCCGGGTGCGCAGGCGCTGCAGCAGGCCGCGCGGCTGCACACCGAGGGTGGCCGCGGCGCGTTCACCGCACAGCGTCAACTGCACGGCCTGGCCTGCACGGGCTCGTGTGTTCAACAGCGCCAGCGGGCCTTCGTCCAGCGTCTGCCAGGCCTTGGCCCAAGAGGCCCAGTCGTCGGCCAGGGCAGGCGCGCGCAGCCGCTCATCGACCGTCGGCATGGCACCGGTCTGCGGCTGCAGCGCACCGCAACCGCTGAGCCAGAAACTGTTGACCGGCAACAGCCCATGCGCGATGCGCTGGTCGTTCAGCGGGTGCGTGTACAGCAGCATCTGCACTTCGCCTTGCAGGCGGCGCAAGCGGCGCGCGCCGGGTTCATGGCCGAGCCAGCGGTCGACGTTGCGGCCGATGACACGGTCCAGCGACGCAGTGGGCAGCGTGGCCAGGCTGCTGTGGGCGATGTACCAGCGGCTGGCGCTGCCATAGGCCAACCCATAACCTTCGCTGGTGAACAGATGCTGCACGGCCCCGAAGAAGCTGCGCGAGGTGGCGTCATCGATCTGCAGCTGCGCCGGGTCCACCAAGCTGACCTGATCGGTGCCCAGATGCCAGTGCACGGGGCTCAGCAGCGCCCAGGCCTGGCCGCCGAGCTCGATACCGTCCGCCGCGGCTGCATGTGCGGCCCAGGGCAGCAAACCATCGGTGCCGCGCCAGCCGAGTGCGCGGGCCAACGCACGTTCATGCGGTGGTGACAGGCTCCATTCGTCGCCGTCGTCGCGGGTTTGCACCGCCAGCACCGACGCCAGCGCTTGCAGATGCGGCAGCTGCAAGGTCGCCATCACCGCACGCCCGGCCTCGGACAAAGGCGTGGCAAACGGGATCAGCAGGTGCATGGTGCTCGATTATCCCGGTGGCCCCCTGTGCCCGGCGCTGCGGTGACCCTCGGGTAGCATGCCGCCGCTTCATACAGCCCCCACCCGCGAGCCGACCGTCCGCATGAACCTACCCTATGAGTGGCACATTGGCTGGCGCTACACACGCGCCGGACGCAGCGGGCGCCGCAACGGCTTTATCTCTTTCATCAGCGGCGTGTCGATGCTGGGCATCGCGCTCGGCGTGGCGGCCCTGATCATCGTCTTGAGCGTGATGAACGGCTTCCAGTCCGAGGTGCGCGACCGCATGCTCAGCGTCATCTCGCACGTCGAGGTGCGTGACGCCGCCGGTGGCGCGCTGCCCGACTGGCGCGCCACCGCTACGGCGGTGCAGAAAGACAGCCGCGTGGTGGGCGTAGCGCCGTACGTCACCGCGCAGGCGCTGGTGGGCCGCGGTGATGAACTGCGCGGCGCAATCGTGCGCGGTGTGGACCCGGCCGAAGAGGGCAAGGTGACAGAGCTGGCGCGTACGCAGCCCCAGCTGCTGGCCGAACTGCGGCCCGGTGAATGGAACATCGTGATGGGTGGCGAACTGGCGCGCCTGGTGGGCGCCCGCATCGGCGACAAGGTCACCATCGTCGCGCCCGGCGGGCAGGTCACGCCGGCAGGCGTGGTGCCGCGCCTGAAGCAATTCACGCTGGCTGCCGTGTTCGAGGCCGGCCATTACGAATACGACAGCGGCCTGGCGCTGATCCACATCGACGACGCGGCACGGCTGTTTCGCGTTGAAGGGCCGATGGGCGTGCAGCTGCGTCTGACCGACGTACAGGCCGCCCGCACCGTCGGGCAGGATGTGCAGATAGCGCTGGGCTCCGACGTCATCGTGCGCGACTGGACGCGCACCAACCGCAACTGGTTCGACGCGGTGCAGATCGAAAAGCGGCTGATGTTCATCATCCTGACGCTGATCGTCGCGGTGGCGGCTTTCAACCTTGTGAGTACCTTGGTGATGACGGTCACCGACAAGCGCGCGGACATCGCCATCCTGCGCACCCTGGGCGCCAGCCCACGCTCGATCATGGGCATCTTCATGGTGCAGGGCGCGACGGCCGGAATCATCGGCACGCTCGGCGGTTGCGCCATGGGCCTGCTCGTGGCCTACAACGTCGACGTGCTGGTGCCGGCCATCGAGCGCGCCTTCGGCATCGCCTTTCTGCCCGGCAGCATCTACGTCATCAGCCGCATGCCGAGTCAGCCGCTGGCCAGCGACATCGTGCCGGTGGTGCTGATCTCGCTGCTGCTGGCCTTCGTGGCCACGCTGTACCCGAGCTGGCGCGCCAGCCGCGTCAACCCGGCTGAGGCGCTGCGCTATGAATGACTCATCAAAAATCAAGGCGGACGGCGCGGTGAACGACGTGAGCAACGGCACATCGGACGGCGCAACGAACGACGCAACAAACGCCACAGCCGGCAGCCCGGTGATCACCGCCACCGACCTGCACAAGCGCTTCCAGGAAGGCCGCGGCGCCGAAGCGTTGGACGTCACGGTGTTGCGCGGCGTGAGCCTGCAAGTGCAGCGTGGTCAGACGCTGGCCGTTGTCGGTGCGTCCGGCTCGGGCAAGAGCACGCTGCTGCACCTGCTGGGTGGGCTGGAGGCGCCGTCGTCGGGCCGCGTCGAGTTGATGGGCCGCGACCTGGCATCGATGGACGCCGCGGAACAGGGCCGCTGGCGCAACCTGCACCTGGGCTTCGTCTACCAGTTTCACCACCTGCTGCCCGAATTCAGCGCACTGGATAACGTGGCCATGCCGCTGCGCATCCGCCGCATGACGATGGAAGCGGCCCGCGCTAAGGCTCAGGCCGTGCTGGCGCAGGTGGGTCTGGGTGCGCGTCTGTCGCACCACCCGTCGCAGCTGTCCGGCGGCGAGCGCCAGCGTGTGGCCATCGCACGGGCGCTGGTGGCACAGCCGGCCTGTGTGTTGGCCGACGAGCCTACCGGCAACCTGGACCGCAGCACCGCGGCGCAGGTCTTCGAGCTGATGCTGGGCCTGGCGCGACAGCAGGGCACGGCGTTCGTCGTCGTCACGCACGATGAAGGGCTTGCCGCGCGCTGCAACCGCACGCTGCGGCTGGATCGCTGAAAATCGGTGCGTGCACCTGATCAACGCCGACCTCCACAGCCACAGCAACGTCTCAGACGGCACGCTGCTCCCCGAAGACATTGCAGCCCGCGCGCATGCGCAAGGCGTGGCGCTGTGGGCGCTGACCGATCACGATGAGATCGGCGGCATTCAGCGGGCACGCCAGGCCGCGCATTCGCTGGGCATGGACTACCTGACCGGCACCGAGATCAGCGTCAGCTTTGCTGGCGAAACCGTGCACATCGTCGGCCTGGGGTTTGACGACAACGACACGCAATTGCGTGCCGGCTTGGCCGCTACCCGCGCGGGCCGCTTGCAACGTGCCGAGCGAATGGCCGACGGACTGGCCAAGGTCGGCATCGCGGGTGCTTTCGAAGGCGCGCTGCGTTACGTGGGCAACCCCGACCTGATCTCGCGCACCCATTTCGCGCGGTTCCTGGTCGACGCCGGCGTGTGCCCTGACACGCATTCGGTGTTCCGCCGCTATTTGACGCCAGGTCACCCGGGCTATGTGCAGCACGAGTGGGCGCGGCTGGGCGACGCGGTGCGCTGGGTAACGCAGGCCGGCGGCGTGGCGGTGATCGCGCACCCGGCGCGCTACCGTTTTTCGCCGACCGCCGAGTACGCGTTGTTCACCGAATTCATCGCCCACGGCGGCCGGGCCGTTGAGGTCATGACGGGCAGCCACAGCCACGGCGAGCAAGTGAAGTACGCCGAAACCGCACGCGAATTCGGCCTGCTGGCCAGCCGCGGCAGTGACTTTCATTCGCCCGAAGAAAGCCGCGTCGAGCTCGGCTCGCTGCCCGACCTGCCCGGCACCTTGCAGCCGGTGTGGGAGGCGCTGCAGCACCGCATCGAGCGCGCACCCGCTGCGGCCGCAGCCTGACGGGCAAACTGAGCGGCGGCGGAATTACCCGCGGCCCGGCTATACTCTTTGGCTGACCTCTTGACGGAGGTCGCCCGTACATCTCCTTCGGCCCCACGGTCTTAAGACCAAGGCACTTTCGACTCGCTCGACATGTGTCTCTTTTCCGGGTCGGCGGCGATGCCGTCGCATGTCCAGCGCAGCCTCGCGCACGACCCGGACAACACCAGCGACTACACCTCGGAGCCCTACAAGGGCTCCGCGGCACGCTTGCGTGTCGAGAACCGAGAGACGTACTCCATGAGCTTCGACACCCTGGGCCTGAACGAGACCCTGACCCGCGCCTTGAGCGCAGCCGGCTACACCGAGCCGACCTCCGTGCAGGCGGAGGCCATCCCCGCCGCGTTGGCCAAGAAAGACCTGATGGTCAGCAGCCGCACCGGCAGCGGCAAAACTGCCAGCTTCGTGCTGCCGGCGCTGACGTTGGTGCTGAAAGCACGCGAGCAGCAGGCCGCTCAGCCCCGCGCGCCGCGGCCCGAGCCGACACCGGCTCCGGCCATCGACGGCCAGGCCCCGCGCTTCGAGCGCCGCCCGTATGCCAAGCCGGCCGGCCCCCGCGTGCTGGTGCTGTGCCCAACGCGCGAGCTGGCGATGCAGGTTGCCAAGGCCACGATGGACTACGGCCGCTTCGTGCCCAACCTGCGTGTGGCCACCGTTGTGGGCGGGGTGCCTTACCCGGCGCAGTTGAAAGCGCTGCGCGGCCCGCTGGACATCCTGATCGCCACGCCTGGCCGTCTGATCGACCACCTGGGTGCGGGCAAAGCCGTGCTCGAGAACATCGAGATGCTGGTGCTGGACGAAGCCGACCGCATGCTGGACATGGGCTTCATCGACGACATCAACCACATCGCCGCAGCAACGCCGAAAGAGCGCCAGACCGTGATGTTCAGCGCCACCTTCAGCGGTGCCACCGGCAACCTGGCGCGCGAGCTGCTGCGCGAGCCGCAGCGCATTGCTGTTGCCAACCACACCGACACGCACGCCGACATCGAGCAACGCCTGCACTGGGCCGACAACTTCGGCCACAAGAATGCGCTGCTGGACCACATCCTGACCGGCCGCGAGGTCGAACAGGCGCTGGTCTTCACCAGCACGCAGCGTGACGCCGAGGTGCTGGCCGAGCGCCTGGCGGAGTTGGGCCACTCGGTTGAAGCGCTGCACGGCGGTATGCCGCAGGGCCGCCGCAACCGCGTGCTGCAGAGCCTGCGCAACCAGCGTGTTCGCGTGCTGGTGGCAACTGATGTGGCTGCGCGCGGCATCGACGTGCCCACCATCAGCCACGTCATCAACTTCGGCCTGCCGATGAAGGAAGAGGACTATGTGCACCGCATCGGCCGCACCGGCCGCGCCGGTCGCACCGGTCTGGCGGTGACGCTGGCCGAGCGGCGTGACTTCGGCATGATCCAGCGGATTCAGCGTTTCACGACGCAGAAGATTCCGGCAGCCACGATCACTGGCCTGGAGCCCAAGCAGGTCGAGCCGCGGCCGGCCATGCGCCCAGCGGGCAACTTCGGCGCCGGGCCGGGCGCAAAGCCGGCAGCCAAATTCGGCCCGCGGCCCTTCGGCGCCAAGCCGTTCAAGCCGGCCGGCAAGAGCTTCGCGAAGAAGCCGGGTCCGCGGCCGGAGCGATAGGAATCAACGGTCCGCAAGGGCCGTTTTTTCGAGCGCATGGCAGCAGGTGCCAGGCAATCGACAACGGCCCCTCGGGGCCGTTTTTCATGGTGCCGGCGCGCGGCTCAGACCGTCATCAGACGCCCAACAGTTCCACCTCGAACACCAGCATGGCGTTCGGCGGAATTGCGCCGCCAGCGCCGCGCGCGCCGTAGCCCAGCTCGGGCGGAATCGTCAGCACGCGCGTGCCGCCGCCCTTCATGCCCTGCACTCCTTCATCCCACCCGCGGATCACCTCGCCACCGCCCAGACTGAAGCTGAAGGGCTGCCCGCGGTCTTTGCTGCTGTCAAACTTTTTGCCGCGGTTCTTCGGCGCCGTGGGGTCGTAGAGCCAGCCGGTGTAGTGCACCTTCACGCGCTGGCCGGCTTGGGCTTCGGCGCCGCTGCCGACCGTGCTGTCTTCGGATTGCAAAGTGGTCATGCGTTCATCTCCTTTTGCGAAAAGCCGGCAATGATGCCAGCGCGGTGGCGAAGTCACCGCACGTTCGGGCCGCCTTCGCCGCCTGCGCCGCCGCGCGTCATGGGGCTGCGGCGCTCGCCCCACGCTGGCACGGCTTGCGCCAACCAGATGCAGGCACTGGTGGCAAGCAGCCTGGGCAGGCCCAGCACGGCGGCAGCCGCCTGCAGGGTGGCCACCGGGTCGGCCAGATCGAGCGCGGCAACGCTGTTCTGTTTGCTGAGCTTGTAGCCGTCAGCACCGCGCACCAGCGGCGTGTGCAGGTAGCGCGGCCGTGGCAGACCCAGCGCCTGCTGCAGCACGATCTGACGCGCGGTGTTGTCGGCCAGATCTTCACCGCGCACGACGTCGGTGATGCCTTGTGCCGCGTCGTCCACCACCACCGCCAGCTGGTAGGCCCACAGCCCGTCGGCCCGGCGTAGCACGAAGTCGCCGACGTCGCGTTGCACGTCCTGCCGTTGTGGCCCCAAGCGTCGGTCATGCCAATCGACGACGGCGTCGGCGCGCAGCCGCACGGCCCGCTGCGGCTTGCCGCGCAAGCCGCAGCGGCAAGTGCCGGGATACACCAGCTCGCCGAAGCGCGGCCTTAGCTTGCCGCGGGCGGCCCAAGCGGCTTCGATGTCCTTGCGCGTGCAGCCACACGGATAGGCCAACCCGCCGTCCAGCAAGGTACTCAGCGCCTGGGCGTAGGCCGTACCGCGCGTGCTTTGCCACAGTGGCGGCTCATCAGCCAGCAAGCCGCAAGCGGCGAGTTGCCGCACGATGACTGCATCGGCACCCGGCACACAGCGCGGCGTATCGACGTCCTCGATGCGCAGCAGCCAGCTTCCGCCGTGCGCCCGTGCATCCAGCCAGCTGGCGAGCGCCGCGACCAGCGAGCCCGCGTGCAGCGGCCCGGTGGGTGACGGCGCAAAGCGGCCGCGGTACGGCGTCTTTTGCATCATGCGGCGCAGCGGCCGAAGTCGAGCGCGCTGCCGCAGCCGCTCAAGGCAGCAGGCCGGTGTGGCGCTCCATCAACGCCAGCCGCGTGGTCTTGCTCTCCAGCTGCGCCAGCCACCAGCTCAACGCACGGCCCAGACCCAATGCACTGCGCTCGGCGCGCCAGGCGTACTGCAGGCGGGCGGTCGGTGTGGCACGTGCCGTGTCCTTGCGCACCAGGCGCCCAGCGGCAATCTGCGCGCGTGCCAGCGGCTCGGGCAGGTAGCCGCAACCCAGCCCGCGCAGCAACGCTTCCATCTTGGCGCGCATGCTGGGCACGGTCAGCACGTCCTGCCCCGGCAGCAGATTGACGGTGACGGGTGTCAGCCGCTGCGCCGTATCGCCCACCGCCACGGCGCGGTGGTGCACCAGTTGCGCGTCCTCCAGCGCCGTGGCCACGGCGGCCAGCGGGTGGTGCGGCGCGACGCAGTAAACAAAAGCCACCTCGCCCAATGGTCGCAGCTCGATGCCACCCGAGTTGGCGTGTTCACCGCTGACACCGATGGCCAGATCGACCTGCCCCGTGACCAGCGACTCCCAGGTGCCGGCCAGCACGTCGGTGCGCAGCCGTAGCCGCGTGGCCGGTGTGTCGTCGGCGCCGTCGCGGACCTGGCAAAAGGCCTCGACCAACTCGAACACCGTCGGCACCGACAGGATGTCCTCGACACTGATCGACAGCTGCGTCTCCCAGCCGCTGGCCACCCGCCGCACGCGGTTGGCCACGGCGTCCATCTCCTGCAGCAGGCGGCGGCCTTCATTGAGCAGCTCGGTACCGGCGGCGGTGAGCTGCGCCTGCCGCGAGCTGCGGTCGAACAGCAACGCGTCCAGCGCTTCTTCGAGCTGGCGCACGCTGTACGTCAAGGCCGATGGCACCTTGCCTAACTCACGCGCGGCGGCCGCGAAGCTGCCGGTGCGGGCGATGGCATCCATCATGGCCAGTGCGTCGGGCGTCAGCGCCTGGCGCCGCTCCGGCCGGCGGTCTGACAAACGGTCTGACAAACGGTCTGGCGAACGATCAGCGGGGCGGTCCAGCGGGCGGTCGTTGGCGTTCATGCGATCTCCCGGCAGAGCTTCATGTTATTTCAACGGCATCGTCAGCCGTGCTCGGCCCCACCGTCCATGGTGTTGCCTACAGTGCAGGCTCATCACGGAGGGACCGCATGATCACGCTGCGCAAGTCATCGGAACGAGGCCATGCCGACCACGGCTGGCTGAATAGTTTCCACAGCTTTTCTTTTGCGGACTACCGCGACCCGGCGCACATGGGCGTGGGCAACCTGCGCGTCATCAACGAAGACCGCATTGCACCCGGCACCGGCTTCGGCACGCACGGCCACCGCGACATGGAAATACTGAGCTATGTGCTGGACGGCGCCTTGGCGCACACGGACAGCATGGGCAACGGCCAAGCCGGCGGCGCCAACAGCGGCGTGATTGTCCCGGGCGACTTGCAACGCATGAGCGCCGGCACCGGCGTGATGCACAGCGAGTCCAACCACGCACGCGACCGCAGCACGCACTTTCTACAGATCTGGCTGTTGCCGAACCAGCGCGGCATCGCGCCCAGCTATGAGCAAAAGCACTTCGACGCTGCGGCCAAGCGCGGCCGGCTGGCGTTGGTGGCATCGCCCGACGGCCGTGACGGCTCGGTGACCATCCACGCCGCTGCATCGCTGCGCGCCGGCCTGTTCAACGGCGACGAACGCGCGCAGTTGGCGCTGGATGCGACACGCCTGGCTTATGTGCATCTGGTGGGCGGCCAGCTGCGTGTCAACGACCGCCAGTTGAGCGCAGGCGACGCGCTGACCCTGGCAGGCGAAACAACGTTGGTGCTCGAAGGTGGACAAGACGCCGAGGTGCTTGTGTTCGACCTCGAGCCCTGATCGCAACCCCGTCCTGCCCGCCTGTTCTCACCCTGCCCCTCAACCCCGCCCCCGAACCCACACAAGGTGTCCCCATGAGCAAGATCGTCATTGTTTTTCACAGCGGCTACGGCGATACCGCCAAGATCGCGCAAGCGGTAGCCGCAGGCAGCGGCGGCACGCTGCTGGCCATCGACGCCGAAGGCAACCTGCCCTCAGTGGACGGCACGGGCGGATGGGAGCACTTGGCGGCGGCCGACACCATCGTGATGGACTCGCCGACCTACATGGGCGGCCCGAGCTGGCAGTTCAAGAAGTTTGCCGATGCGTCCAGCAAAGTCTGGTTCACGATGGGTTGGAAAGACAAGCAGGCCGCCGGCTTTACCAACAGCGCCTCGCTCAACGGCGACAAGTTCAGCACGCTGCAGTACCAGTGGACGCTGAGCCAGCAGCACGGCACGTTGTGGGTCGGCACGGGAATGATGCCGGCCAACCTCAAAAAGAGCACGCGCGACGACATTAATAACGTCGGCGGCTTCGGCGGCCAGATGACAGCCACGCCGTCCGACGCCAGCCCCGATGAGATGGTGCCGGGCGACATCGCAACCGCCAAGGCCTTCGGTCAGCGCGTAGCTGCAGCGACGGCTCGCCTGGCACGCTGAGCGGCTGCGCTTGCGCTCGCTCAGGCTCAGGCTCAGGCCCAGGCTCAGGCTCAGGGCAAGCACGGTGCGGTGCGGGCTACAGTCTCGCTTATGACAAGCTTTTTGCAGGCGCTGCCGCTGCTTCCGGTGGCAGACTGGGCCGCGCTGCTGGTCTTCTTTGCCGGCTGGGCTGGTTATGCCACATGGGCACAGCAGCGGGCCGGCGTGCGGCCTTCGGTCTTGGCGCTGACCAACCGGGAGCGCATGCGCTGGATGCTGCAAACCAGCCGGCGCGACAACCGCGTTGTCGACGGCGTCGTGGTGCAGAACATGTCGACCAGCCCGAGCTTTTTTGCGTCGACGACGATCCTGATCATCGGTGGCTTGCTGGCCGTGCTTTCGGCCACCGATCGCGCGAACGACCTGGTGCGCGAGTTTCCGTTTGCCACACAGACATCGGTGATCGTGTTTAACGTCAAGCTGGTGATGCTGGCCGCGATCTTTGTCTACGCTTTTTTTCGCTTCACCTGGAGCCTGCGTCAATACACCTTCGGCGCGCTGATCTTGGCTGCCGCGCCGGACCCATCGGCCTGGCCCGATGAAGCGCATCGCCACCACTTTGCGCAGCGCGCCGGCCGTGTCATGGGCCTGGCGGCAGAAAGCTTCAACGACGGCCTGCGCGCTTACTACTTTGCCTTTGCGGCTCTGGCCTGGTTCTTTTCACCGTGGTTCTTCATGGCTGCAACCGCCGCCGTCGCCTTCGTGCTGTACCGGCGGGAATTTCACTCCGAGGTGCTGGCCGTGCTGGCCGAAGAGCCGCCGGCCTGAGCGCCTTTTGGACCCGGCGGCGGGTCCCGCACCAGGGCCCATGCCGCCAGCAGACCGAAGCCCACGTTGAGCAGCGCCACCAGAGCCAGCAGTAGCAAGCCGCCGGTATTCAGCGGGTAGGCGCGCATGGCATACGTGCACACCGACGACAGCACGTTGAACATCACCATCTGCCAGAACAGCAGACGGCGCGGTTGCCACAGGCGTGACAGCTTCATTGCAGTGGCCCGATGCGGCCAGCCAGACGGGCTGCGGGCGGGCTGACGGCTGCGGCGGTGCTGAACATGGCGCGGGTTCGGATGGAGGCAAGGCAGCCAGCGTAACGCAGTGCTGGCCGTGAATGGCAGTCGATGCACGCCTTGTCCGGCCAGCTGCCGCCAGCCGGCATCGCGCCCGACTTCACCATGCTTCCACGCTGGGTAGAGCGCCGGGTGTCATGCAAGGTGTTGCGCCAGGTGTTGCGCCAGGTGTCGCGCCAAATATGGCGCCAGGTATAGCGCCGAATATCAAGCCGACCAGCCACCGCGGGCACGAGTTGACGCACCCCGCGTGCACGGGCCACACACGGCGCGCCGGCAATGATCGACTGCGGTGGCCGCGGCGATACTGAGTGCGTTCGACAACCACTTGCGCGGCGATCCGTTTTCGCGCTGCCTGCTGCAGTGCACACCAACCCGACAACCGAAACGCCGCCCTGGTTGGCACTGATGCAGGCGTCGGGCCGGGCCGGCCTGTGGCAGCGCAACCTGCAAGGTCTGCGCAACCTGGACGACGCCGAACTGCTGCAGTGCTGCGGCTTCGACGGTGGCTCTGCCGAGGCGGCTGCGCCCGCACCGGCGGCGCAGCAAGGCGCGAATGTTTCGGGCGCACCGGACACGCAGGGCGCAATCAGCGCCTTGAGCGCAATCAGCGCAATCAGCGCAATCGGCGCACCAGACGCACCCGGCGCATCCGGCGCATCCGGCGCACCGGACGCACCGGACGCACCGAGCCAACCGGGCGCACCCGATCCGCTACAGGTGCTGATTGAGGATCGCGCCGGTCTGGCTGCGCGGCTGCGCCTTTCCATCGGCCGCTACGGCCATCACGCAGCGCGCTTTAGCGCCCGCCGCGCCGACGGCCGCGTGCAGCGGCTGGAATTGCGCGGGACCGTGCAGCGCAGCGCCGATGGCCGGCCCGAGCAACTGCAAGGGCTGCTCATCGACGACAGCGAAGCCTTTGCGCTGGCCCATTCATCCAGCGAGCTGGAATCGCAACTGGCGCTGGCGCTCGACCTGGGCGGCATCTCGGTCTGGGGTCGCGATCTGACGACCAGCCGCATGCACTACAGCCGCCAGGGCTGGCTCAGACTGGGCCCGGCCCCGCGCCCCGAGGGCCTGGGCATCGAAGAAGTGCGCGCCTTGATGCACCCCGACGACCTGCCCGGCGTAGTGGCATCGGCCGAGGCGGCTCTGGCGAGCCGGCAGCCGGTGGACGATGAAGCCCGCTACCGGCATGCCGATGGCAGCTGGCGGCCCCAGCTGTTGCGCCGCGTCGTGCAGCGCGATGCCGAAGGCCGCGCCACCGCGATTCTCGGTGTGGCGCTGGACGTCACCGAGCGCCGGCAGCAGCGCCGCCGTGCCGACGACATGACACGCCGCTTCGAGACCGTGACGCGTGCCGCCGGCATCGGCCACTGGCTGCGCGAACCCGGCCAGCCGCGTGCCGTCTGGAGCGATCAGCTGCGCGTGATGTTCGGCCTGCCCGCGGCCGAGCCGGTGCCGACGATGGGCAACTGGCTGCGGCGCAGCGTGCACCCCGATGACCGCCAGGCCTTGCGCCACACGATGCAGGCCTGGCTGGCCGGTGGCCAGGACAGTGTCGAGTGCGCGTTTCGAACCTTGCTGGCCGACGGCAGCGTGCGGCAGCTGGTGAACCACTCGCAAGTCGAGGCCGGTCACAACGGGCCGCTGCTGTTCGGCGTGGTGATCGACATCACCGAGCGCCAACGCTCTGAGCGGGCTCTGAAAAATGCGCAGGAGCGCGTTGCGCTGGCCGTGCGTGCAGCCGGCCTGGCGACCTGGGTGAACCGCCCCGGCTTTTGAGGAGGTTCCTTCGATTGAGAATGGAGCCATGATGAGGAAGTCCCCGAAGTTTTCCCCCGAGGTTCAGGATCGTGCGGTGCGCATGGTCTTCGACGCCAAGGATCAGTACCCGTCG
>JAJAZC010000005.1 GCA_026785885.1 Rubrivivax sp. | reverse complement strand
GTACCAGCGCGTTCCTTACGCACCCGGTGTTCAACACCCACCACAGCGAAACCGAGATGCTGCGCTACATCCGCAGCCTGAGCGACAAGGACCTGGCGCTGGACCGCAGCATGATCCCGCTGGGCTCCTGCACGATGAAGCTCAACGCGACCAGCGAGATGATTCCGATCACCTGGCCGGAGTTCGCGCAGGTGCACCCGTTTGCGCCGCCCGATCAGTTGGCCGGTTATTGGGCGCTGAATGACCAGCTGTGCAGTTGGCTCGCGCAAGCCACCGGTTATGCCGGTGTCAGCCTGCAGCCCAACGCCGGCTCGCAGGGCGAATATGCCGGGCTACTGGTTATCAAGGCCTGGCACGCCAGCCGCGGCGAAGGCCACCGCCACATCTGCTTGATTCCGGAAAGCGCGCACGGCACCAACCCGGCCAGCGCGCAGATGGCCGGCATGAGCGTGGTCGTGACCAAGTGCGATGCGATGGGCAACGTCGACATGGACGATCTGGCCGCCAAATGCACGCTCCACAGCCACGATCTGGCCGCGGTGATGATCACCTACCCCAGCACCCACGGTGTCTTCGAGGTGCGCGTCAAAGAGCTGTGCGCACTGGTGCACCGCCATGGCGGGCGCGTGTATGTGGACGGCGCCAACATGAACGCGTTGGTCGGCGTGGCAGCACCGGGTGAATTCGGCGGTGATGTGAGCCACCTGAATTTGCACAAGACCTTTTGCATTCCGCACGGCGGCGGCGGGCCGGGCGTGGGGCCGGTGGCGGTGGTCGAAGACCTGGTGCCGTTCCTGCCTGCCCACCGCACGGCAGGGCGTGGCGGAGAGCTGAGCGTCGGCGCCGTGAGTGCCGCGCCGCTGGGCAACGCCGCGGTGCTGCCGATCAGCTGGATGTACTGTCGCATGATGGGTGCCGACGGCCTGCGCGATGCGACCGAGGTCGCCATCCTCAGCGCCAACTACATTGCAGCAAGGCTGTCGGATCACTTTCCGGTGCTGTACTCCAGCGGCAACGCGGCGCTGAAGGGCGGCGGCGTTGCACACGAGTGCATCCTCGATATCCGTGGCCTGGCCAAGAGCTGCGGCATCGGCGCTGAAGACGTTGCCAAGCGGCTCATCGACTATGGCTTTCACGCGCCGACACTGAGCTTCCCGGTGGCCGGCACGTTGATGATCGAGCCGACCGAGAGCGAACCGCTGGCCGAGCTGGACCGCTTTTGCGACGCGATGATTGCCATCCGCGCCGAGATCGCCAAGGTCGAGGCCGGGTCCGCGAATGGTGGCTGGCCCAAGGACGACAACCCGCTGAAGAACGCACCGCACACCGCCCAGTCGCTGCTGAAGGCCGACTGGCCGCATGCCTACAGCCGTGAAGAAGCCGCCTATCCGGTGGCGGCGCTGCGGCACCGCAAATACTGGCCGCCGGTGGGCCGTGTGGACAACGTCTGGGGCGACCGCAACCTGTTTTGCAGCTGCGTGCCGGTGGCCGACTACGCGTGAAACCGCAGGCCTTGCAAACGCGCGCTACTGCTGCCGTGGCAAGTCAGATCGGCCGCGGCGTGAAGCGGTTCAGCCACTGGTGGCTGAAGTACTGGGCCAGCTCGGGGCCACTGTCGGCTTCATCGCAAATGCGCTCGATGGCCTGGCGCACCGCGTTGATCGCGTAGGGGCTGATGAAACGCTGCGGCGCATCCGCCGGCGGCCGGCCGTGAAAGGCCTCGGCCTCGGCGAGCAGGCTGCGCCAGGTGAGGCTGTGGATGCGGTGCTGGAGTTCGTCTTGCGTTTGACTGTCCATTGGCGCATGGTCAGGGCAGCGGCCTTGCGGCGTTTGCGGAAAAGTGCAGCGTCGCGGCCTGCTTTTCCTTCGATCCCGTGCGGCCGCTTGGCTGCATGGCTTCGTTTTTAACGAACCGATTGCCCACCGCCATGGCCGTCAGCGTCTTCGACCTCTTCAAGATCGGCATCGGGCCCAGCAGCAGCCACACCGTGGGGCCCATGCGCGCTGCACGCCTCTTTGTGCGCCACCTGCAGCACATCGGCGCGCTGGTGCACACGGCGCGCGTGCAGGCCCAGCTGTACGGCTCACTCGGAGCCACCGGCAAAGGCCACGGCAGCGACAAAGCGGTGCTGCTGGGCCTGGCCGGGCACGAGCCGGACACTGTCGACATCGAGGCCGTGCCGGCGCTGCTGGCGGCCATCCGCAGCAGCACGCGGCTGCGGCTGCTGGCGCAGCACGGGATTGCTTTCAACGAGCCGCAGGACCTGATCTTCCACCGCCGCCAGACGCTGCCCTTTCACGCCAACGGCATGCGCTTCATGGCCTGGGATGTGGCGGGCGCGGTGCTGGACGAGCGCTGCTACTACTCGGTCGGTGGCGGCTTCGTGGTCAGCGAAGAAGTCGCGGCCGACGGTGCACGCCGCAAGGTCATCGCACCCGACACCACGCTGCTGCCGCAGCCGTTTCACAGCGGCGCGGAGCTGCTGCTGCGCTGTGCCGACATCAGCGGCAGCATCGCCGACGTGATGCGCCGCAACGAGCGGCATTGGCGCAGCGACGCGCAAATCAACGCCGGCCTGCTGCACATCTGGCAAGTCATGCAGGACTGCGTCGAGCGTGGCTGCCGTACCGAAGGTGTGCTGCCCGGTGGTTTCAAGGTCAAGCGCCGCGCTGCCGCACTGCACCGGGCGCTGACGGCCAGCCCCGAGCCCGCCGTGGGCGGTGCCAAGCCCAGGCTGATCGGCGGGCCGGGTGACCCGCTGCAAGTGCTCGATTGGGTGAATCTGTACGCCCTGGCCGTCAACGAAGAAAACGCTGCCGGCGGCCGCGTGGTGACCGCCCCCACCAACGGCGCGGCAGGCATCGTGCCGGCGGTGCTGCACTACTACACGCGCTTCGTGCCGGGTGCCACCGAGCGGGGTGTCTACGACTTCCTGTTCACCGCCGCGGCAATCGGCATCCTCTACAAGGAGAACGCCTCGATCTCCGGCGCCGAAGTCGGCTGTCAGGGCGAGGTCGGCGTGGCCTGCTCGATGGCCGCCGGCGCGCTCGCCGAGGTCATGGGCGGAACCCCGGCGCAGGTCGAGAATGCGGCGGAGATCGGGATGGAGCACAACCTCGGGCTCACCTGCGATCCGATCGGCGGCCTCGTCCAGGTGCCCTGCATCGAGCGCAATGCGATGGGCGCCGTGAAGGCGATCAACGCGGCACGGCTCGCGTTGCAGGGCGATGGGACGCACAAGGTCTCGCTCGACAAGGTGATCAAGACGATGTGGCGCACGGGCGCGGACATGAGCAGCAAGTACAAGGAGACCGCGCGCGGTGGGCTCGCCGTGAACATCATCGAGTGCTGATCGATCCTCGTTCGCGTTTCGCGGTACGCTGAGGGCAGTGGAGCTAATCGGGCTCGAACCGCGGCGCAGCGACCTGGCGCGCGGGATCGTGATCGCAAGGAGCAAGGCTCCTCTCGATCCGTCCGCACAGGAAGCCATGTGGCAAGCGTTGTCCGCGGCAGGTGTGACGGAGGCGGAGCATCGCGAACCGGATGATGGTGGCGGCGATCTCGAGGAGCAGATCGAGCGGCAGTGGCTCGCGGCACCCTGGATGCCTCCCGCGCCGAACGAGCTCGAGGTCCAGCGCGCGGCCCTGGTCGCGGCCGCCGAGACCTATGGCCTCGAGGCGATCTGGTGCGTGAAGGTCGAGACCGGGATCGATGGCG
>JAJAZC010000004.1 GCA_026785885.1 Rubrivivax sp. | reverse complement strand
TCCCGCCGGCCAGCGGCGCCACCCCGGAGGCCCGCCGGGCGCCAGCGGCGCCTGGCTGCAACCGCCAGCGCAGGCGGTGGGCCGTCTCGTGCAGTACATCAGCAGTATTCAATGAATCAGCTCCGTACTGCGCACTGCGTGCGAGTCCCTTCGGCCGGCTGCGCGGGGCTCACGGCAGCACGCTCCTTCAACGACTCCCGCACCAGCAAGGGCAGGGCGGCCGTGGTGATCACAACCAGGGCATCCAGCGGGCCCAGTGGCGTGGTGCGCAGCAGGCGGCGTGCAAAAGGCAGCAGCACGGTGCCGGCTTGTGCGACCAGTGACCAGCCGACGGCGCGCTTGAGCATCGGGTTGGGTTGCAGCCCACCCGCCCGCAGCGGCCGCCCGGAGCGCATGGCCAGCGCATACAGCAGTTGCGACGAAGTCAGCGACATGAAGGCCAGCGTGCGCGCCTGCGGGCCGGCGCCGTAACGCGCCAGCCCGTAGCCGAAGCTGGCCATCGAGGCCAGGGTCATGGTGCCGGCATCGGTGGCCACGGCGCCCCATTCGCTACGGTCCAGCAGCCCGCCGCGCAGCGACACCGGCGGCCGCTCCAGCACCCCGGGCTCGGCCGGCTCCAGCCCCAGCGCAATGGCCGGCCAGATGTCGGTGGCGATGTTGGTCCACAGCAGCGCCAGCGGGTCGAAGGGCTCGGGCAGGCCGGCAGCCACGGCCAGGGTCGTGGCCGCCAACTCGCTGAGGTTGGTGGCCACCAGGTAGCGCACCGACTTCTTGATGTTGAGGAAGGCCGTGCGGCCCTGCTCGACGGCCACCAGCATGGCCGCCGGATGGTCGTCGCGCAGCACCAGGTCGGACATGGCCTGCGCGAAGTCGGTGCCGGTCACCCCCATGGCCACGCCCACGTCCGCCACCTTCAGCGCCGGGCCGTCGTTGATGCCGTCGCCGGTCATCGCGACAACGTGGCCGCGTTGTTGCAGCGCGCGCACGATCTCCAGCTTCATGGCCGGGCTGGTGCGCGCGAAGCCGCTGGCCTGTTCGGCCAGTTCACCGAGCCGGCCGGCTGCATCGGCGGATTCGGACAAGCCTGCGGCATCGACGATGGCGTGCGTCGTTTTTCCATCTCCCAGGCCGATCCGTTCGGCCACCGCCTGCGCAGTGCCGAGCTGGTCGCCGGTGATCATCAGCGGGCGAATGCCGGCTGCCTTGAAGCGCTGCACCATCAGCGGCAGATCGGGCCGCAGCGGATCGGCCAGGCCCACGAGGCCCAGCCACGACAGCCCGGCGGTGTCGCCGAAGTGGCGGCCGGCCTGTTGGCGAAAGGCCAGTGCCAGCACCCGATCACCACGCGCGGCCATCCAGTCGTTGAGCTCGAGCAGCGCGCGACGCTGCGCCGGTTTGATGGGCCACGCCCGTTCGCCGTCGAACCAGGTGTCGCAACGCGACAGCACTTCGTCGGGCCGGCCTTTGACGGCCACCAACAGGCCAGCCGCGGCCGCGTTGTGCAGCGTGACCATGTAGGGGTGGTGTTCAGAGCGGTGGCGCACCGCCAGTGTCGGCAGGCTGTGGCGCAAGGCATCCACACTGGCGCCACGTGCAGCAGCAAATTCGAGCAGCGCAATCTCCGTCGACGAGCCTTGCCAAGGGCTAGCCGCCTCGTGGGCTGCACCGCCCTGGCTGGCTGCGCGGGCCGCGCTCCCGACACCCGGCGACGCGCGCTCGACGCTGTTGCACAGCACGGCCACCTGCAGCCAGGGTAATGGCGGCGTCGGCGGCGGGTGCTCGTCATCCAGCACCACGAGCGCCAGCCCCACTGTCAGCGAAGCCACGCTCATGCGGTTTTGCGTCAACGTGCCGGTCTTGTCGAAGCACACCGTGTCGACCGCACCGAGGTTTTCGATGGCGTCCAGGCGGCGCGCGTAGATCTGCCGCTTGGCCAGCGAGCGCACACCTGTGGCCAGCAAGCTGGTGGCCACCGTCGGCAGCCCTTCGGGAATGGCCGCCACGCCCAGCGAAACGGCAGTGCGCAGCAGCGGCAACAGCGGCCGGCCGCGCAGCGCGCCGAGTGCGAACACACCCACGCACAGCGTGGCCGCGCCGATGGCCAGCCGCCGCCCGAGCGTGTCGAGCTCCTGCTGCAACTGCGTGTGCGGCGCCTGGGCGCCCTGTGCCAATTGGCGGATGCGCCCCAGCGCTGCGCGTTCGGCCGTCGCCACCACCAGCGCGCGCCCGGCACCGCCCGACACCACGGTGCCCATGAAGACCATGTTGCGCCGTTCACCCAGCGGCGTGGCCGCGGGCAGCGAGGCCACCGGCTCCTTGCGCACCGGCATGCTCTCGCCCGTCAGCGCCGCTTCGTTGGTGGCCAGCCGATGGGCCTGCAGCACACGCGCATCGGCAGCCACGGCCTGGCCGGGCTTGAGCACCAGCACATCGCCGACGACCACCCCGCGGGCATCGACAGTGACTTCGGCGCCATCGCGCAGCACCGTGGCTTCGCGCGGGGCCATCTTGCGCAGGCTGGACACGGTGGCTTCGGCCTGCCGCTCCGTCACGAAGCCCAGCGTGGCATTGGCCGCAAGCACGGCGCCAATGGCTGCGGCCTCTGGGTAGGCCCGCGTGGCCAGGGCCAGCGCGGCTGAGCCGCCGAGCAAAGCCGCAGGCACGGACTTGATCTGGCCGAGCAGGATCTCGCTGGTGCTGCGGCCGGTGACGTCTTCGATCTGATTGGCGCCATCGCGCGCCAGCCGCTCGCGCGCCTGGGCGGCGGTCAGGCCACGTTCAGCGTCGAAGGGCTGGGTGATACCGCGTTGGGCCATCAACTGCTCGATCGATGTGCTGTGGGCGGTGTCTGCAACATCTGCAATGGCCGCCGCATCTGCACCTGCCGATTCGGGCGCGGCAGGCGCGGGTGCAGCCCGTGCAGCGCTGTGGGCGGAACCCGCCCGATGGGCGCCCACCTGTTCGCTCAGCCGTGCGACCCAGTAAGCAACATCACGGTCTGCGGTCAGCGCCACGCGCACAGCGCCGGTGTCGCGACGGATGTGTGCAGCGTCGAAGCCGGCAGCCACGAGGTGGCTCGACAGCGCCGCATCAGCGCGCAAGCCCCTCACGCGCACGGTCGCCCAGCGGCTGCTGGACGAGGTGACAAAGGCGTTGCAAGCGACTGAAGTCATCGATGAGGAATACGCCTGTTGTGTGACCTGCGCAAGTCAGCCCGGGTCGCCGCGGGCGCTCGAGGCAGAAGCGGCGGCCGGCTTTTCGAGCGCAGACCCCGGCCGACGCCAGTTTGCCTTCGCACAGAAACGTGATGACCACCGCAGATCTGCCTCACCAAGAGTCCGCGGCCAGCCGCATTGGGCCACGCAAGCTGCTGGCGGGTGCCGGGGACACGGCCGAGCCTACGCGCCAGCGGCTTCGCGCGGAAGGCCGGTCTGACTGGGAACTGTTGTGCGTGATCGACGACGCAGGGCGCCTGCTCGGCACGCTGACTGCGGCCGAACTGCTGGTGCTGCCCGACGCTGCTGTGCTGGGTGACGTGATGAAAGACGTGATGAAAGACGTGATGAAAGACGTGGTGAAGGACGCGCGCCGCAAGCAGGCGCGGGTTCGCTCCGGCACCGACCAGGAAGCCATGGCCTCGATGGCGCTGGAGCAGGGCGTGACGGCGATGCCTGTGGTCGATGCAGCGGGCCAGCTGATCGGCGTCGTGGGTTCGGTGACGATGATGGACATCCCGCGCCGGGAGCATGTCGAGGACTTGCACCGTCTGGCCGGCGTGACGCGGGAATCGGACGATGCGCGCAACGCGCTGGAGGAGCCGCCGCTGCGCAGTGCGCGCCACCGGCTGCCGTGGCTGATCGTGGGCCTGGGCGGCAGCATGGTGGCCACCTTCATCGTGGCCCGCTTCGAGACCGCGCTGGCCGCCAAGCCGGCGCTGGCCTCCTTCGTGCCCGGTCTGGTCTACCTGGCCGATGCCATCGGCACGCAGAGCGAAGCGGTTGCGGTGCGCGGCCTGTCGCTCAGCCGTGTCGGCATCGGCCGCTTGATCGGCAACGAACTGCGCACCGGGCTGTTGATCGGCACCGTGCTGGCGCTGCTGGCCTTCCCGATGGTGTGGCTGGTGTTTGGCGAACCACGGTTGGCCGTTGCGGTGATCCTGGCCTTGGCTGGCGCCAGCGTGGTGGCTTCGGTGCTCGGGCTGGTGTTGCTTTGGCTGCTGGCGCGCTTTGGGTCGGACCCGGCCTATGGCAGCGGCCCTTTGGCAACCATCGTGCAGGACGTCTTGAGCCTGCTGATCTATTTCGGCTGCGTCACGGCCATCGTCTTGTGATGCTTGGCTTGCGCGATAACGAACGCAAGCCGCTGTGCCGCTGCGTGTGCTGCCCGACAAACGGGCGGCCGGTTTGCCCGCATGCTCGTTCAACAACCGCAAAGGATGTGCCTCAATGAGTTTTCATCACGCCGTGGTCTGGACCGACCACCACACCGCCCAGGTCTTGGAGTTCGATGCCGAGCAGGTGCAGGCAAGCCATGTGCAAGCGCACAAACATCCGACGGCGCAGCATGGCAGCGGCGTGCGCGCCGAGCATGAATTTTTCGCCGACGTCTGCGCCGCGCTCGACAGCATCCAGCAGGTGTTGATCACCGGATCGCACACCGCCATCGCCGACTTTCGCCATTACGCCGACAAGCACCGGCCGCAGACGGCGGCGCGCATCGCCGGCTATGAAGTTGTGGACCACCCGAGCCAGAACCAGCTGGTGGCTTTGGCGCGCGCCTACTTTTTGAAGCCGGGCGAAACCGCCGCCACGCGGGCCACGAAGTGAGTGCAGCGGGGCGGAACGCGTGATCAAGCGCGTGATCAAGCGCATGACGGCCATCCAGCCTGTCCTCATGCGCCATGCGCACCGGGCTTTGATTCAGCAACGATGCCATTCGCCTTCGCCAGGCGCCTGACGGGCCGCCAACGCTCGGCCGCCGCTGACCGGCAACTGGGCTTTGCACTGGCCTTTGTGGCCGGTGCCATCAACGCCGGTGGGTTTTTGGCAGTGCAGCAGTACACGTCGCACATGACCGGCATCGTGTCTTCGATGGCGGACAACCTGGCGCTGGGTGCTCACGACCTGGTGTGGGTCGGTGTGGGCGCGTTGCTGTCGTTCATGGCCGGCGCGGCCTGCTCGGCCGTCATGGTCAACATGGCACGACGGCGCCAGTTGAACAGCGAATACGCAGCCCCGCTGCTGCTGGAAGCGCTGTTGCTGCTGTGCTTCGGGGTTCTGGGCGCGCGCCTGGCCGAGGTGCGCGGGCTCTTCGTGCCCGTGACGGTGATGCTGCTGTGTTTCATCATGGGACTGCAGAACGCGGTCATTACCAAACTGTCGGGCTCGGTCATCCGCACCACCCACATCACCGGCGTCGTCACCGACATCGGTATCGAGATCGGCAAGCTGCTGTACTGGAACGTCGGCCAACCTTCAGGCCATGGCAGGGTGTTGGCTGACCGGCAGCGCCTGGGCGTGCTGATCCGCCTGGCGCTGGCTTTCTTTTGCGGCGGTGTAGTCGGAGCACTCGGGTTCAAGCAGCTGGGCTACATCTCGACGCTGCCGCTGGCCTTGTTGCTCGTCGGTCTGGCCGGCGCCCCGGCCATAGACGATTTGTTGGCGCTGGGGCGGGCATGGCGCAGCAAGTTGCGGCTGTGATGGCAGTGCGGATGAACGGGCGCCTCGATGAGCAGCAGTCCGCAAAGGAACGGCAACGATGAAACCTCCATTTACGGTCGAGCAGTTCTTCGGTGTCTTCGCTGACTACAACACCACGTTGTGGCCGGCGCAGGTGCTCTTGACCGCCATGGCACTGGCTGCCATTGGTCTGGTGCTGGTGCCGCGCCGCTGGTCCGGCGTGGCGGTGTCGGCCATCCTAGCTTTCCTGTGGGCCTGAATCGCTGTGGCTTACCACCTCGCGTTTTTCACGGCCATTAGTCCACCGGCTTACGCCTTTGCCGCCATTTCCCTGGCCGGCGCGGCTGTCTTCTTTTGGCAGGGCGTTGTTCGGCGCAGGCTGGCGTTCCGCTGGGTGCCGAGCGTGCAAGCGCTGGCCGGTCTCGGTCTCATCGTCTTTGCTTTGCTCGTCTACCCGGCGTGGGCCTGGCTTGCTGGGCACCCGTACCCGGCCCTTGCGACTTTCGGGCTGCCGTGTCCGACGACGATCTTCACCATCGGTTTGCTGGTTTTCGCCGTGCCGCCTTCTCCGCGCAGCGCATTGGTGGTGCCGGTCCTGTGGTGTTGCGTGGGCGCCCAGGCTGCGTTCATGCTGAACGTAGCGCAAGACATGGGGCTGGTCGTCGCGGGTGTCGTCGGTATCGCGCTGTGGGTAACGGCAAAACGCGGGTCGCTGATTCCTCATGGCAACGGACGGAGCTGAAGCACAGGCCCAGGCCCAGGCCCCGGCGCAGGCCATGGCCATGGCCCAGGCGCGCGAACGTGTGGCCTCTTTGCAAGCTGGACTCGAAGCCTCCGAGGGTGCGCCGGTCAGGCTGATCGAAACGCACATCTCCTGGGTGCTGCTCGCGCAGTCACTGGCCTACAAATTCAAGAAGCCGGTGCAGTTGCCGTTTCTCGACTTTTCGACGCTGGCCGCACGCCGCCGCTTCTGCGAGGAAGAGCTGCGCTTGAACCGGCGCATGGCGCCGGCCTTGTACCTCGACGTGGTGGACGTTCACGGGGGGCCGCAAGGTCCGGCCTTTGGTGGCGACGGGCCGGTGCTGGATGTGGCCGTGCGCATGCGCCGATTTCCCGACGGTGCGCTGTGGAGCGAGATGCTGGCCGCCGGTACGCTTCAGCCGCACCACGTCGACGCGATGGCGCAAACGCTCACCGCGTTTCACCGTGACGCTGCCGTGGCGCCGGTGGGCAGCGCGTTCGGACTGGCTCCCGCGCACCAGCAGGTGGTGCAGGGGCTGGGCGACGGCATCGAGGCGTCGTTGCAACAGATCGCGACACCCGAGGATGTGGCTGCCTGGTCAGCGCTGCGTGCCTGGTTGGTCCGGCAACAACAAGCACTGGCACCACTGTGGTCGACGCGTCAGCGCCAAGGCCGGGTGCGCGAAGGCCATGGCGACCTGCACCTGCGCAACGTGCTCCAGTGGGCGGGCCAGGCCACAGCCTTCGACGGCATCGAGTTCGATGCGGCGATGCGCTGGATCGACGTCATCGACGACATGGCGTTTCTGGCCATGGACCTGCTGGCGAACCAGCGCCGTGATCTGGCCTTCCGCTTCATCAACGCCTACCTCGCAGCCAGTGGTGACTACGCCGGGCTGCCTGCACTGCGCTACTACATGGTCTGCCGCGCACTGGTACGGGCCAGGGTGGCCGCGCTGGCCGGCCAGCAGGGTGTGCCTCCGGCCACGGCCTGTGGCGCGGCGCAATACCTGGCGCTGGCAATGGCCCTGTCGCGCGGCGCCGATGCGCGCCTGGCCATCACCCACGGGCTGCCGGGTTCCGGCAAAAGCTTTGTCGCCCAGGCTGTCGTGGAGGCGGTCGGTGCCATCGGTGTGCGGTCCGATGTCGAGCGCAAGCGCCTGTTCGAACTCGGCGCGCTCGAATCGTCACGTGGCCGTGTGCCGGGTGGCATCTACGGTCCCAAGACCACCCGGCGCACGTATGCGCGCCTGCTGGAGACCGCGAGCGTGGCGCTGGCTGCCGGCTGGCCGGTGGTCGTCGATGCTGCCTTTTTGCTCCGCACGGAGCGCGATGCATTCGCACGTCGGGCTGCATCGCTGGCCGTGCCCTTAACCCTCTTCGACTGCCGGGCCGAGCTGCCGCTGTTGCGGTTGAGGCTGCAGCAGCGTCAAGCCGGCGGCGCCGACCCGTCGGAAGCCGACGCAGCGGTGCTCGATCAGTTGACCGGGGTGGACGAGCTGCTGGCGGATTCGGAATTGCTGTGCGCCGTCGTCGTCGATGCGATGCAACCCGTCGCAGCTTCGGCATTCGCACAGCGTTGGCTGGCCGCCGCGTTACCGCACCAGGTCAAGTGGTGATCCAAGTCAAGTGATGACCCAGAGCGAGCACGCCGTAGCCTGATGCCTACTTGCCCGCTGCGGTACTGGCGGCGCCCACTGCAGCGCGGGCCTTGGCCGCGGCCATGTCCGACTTGCGCTGCTCGGCCATCCGGCGCTGCTTTTCGGCCAGCGGCGGGAAGGGTCCGTACCGGTGCTGGTCGGCGGTGGCGCCCAGCATGTAGGGCGGAAACGCGGCGTCGATCGGCTTGTTCCAGCGTGCCGGAAAGTCGTTTTCCAGATGGGCCTTGATCGGGCGCGGCTTGGACAGCATGAACGCCGTGACGTCGTAGGCTTCGTCGTCGTCCAACACGGTGGCCGTGTGGCTGGCGCCTAGCGGCATGTTCTGCCGGATGAAGCGCGTCGTGGTCAGCAGGCGGTTCATGCCGGCACCGTTGTTGAAGGTGTCCGGCCCCCACAGCGGCGGGAACATGTAGCCCAGAGCGTCGCCGGGCCGGCCGGTGCGCTTGCCCAGGCCGTCGGCACCGTGGCACGCTGCGCATTTGGCGTCGTAGACCGCGCTGCCGGCTTTGACGTCCGCGCGCCGGTTGGGCACTGCGCTTTGCAGGACCGCCGCGCCTTCGATCTGCGCACCCACCGCAACCCCTTGGGACAGAAAAGCGATGTAGGTCGTGAAGGCCTTCATCTCGGGCGCGTCGAGTGGCAGCGGCTTGCCGTTCATGCTGCGCTCCATGCAGCCGTTGATCCGTTCTTCCACCGTGCTGACCTGGTTCTCGCGCCCCCGATATTGCGGGAAGCTTGCCGTCACGCCGACCCAGGGCATTGCAAACGGTTTGGTACCGCCCGCTTGGTGACACGACGTGCAAGCCAGGTTGTTGCCGGCGTAGCGCTTGCGCAGATCCTTCACCTCCGGGCCGATGACTGCGAAGGTGCGCGTGCTGAGCTCATGGGCTTGCACGACCAGCGCGCGAAAAGGCCCCTCGGGCAAGCTCTCGATCTGCGGCACCGGACGCCCGATCAGGTTGACGGCGGGCCTTGGTTCGGCAGCCCATGGGGCGGTGGCCAACAGAGCCAGGATGGTGACGACGAAGGTCTTCAACACGTTCATGAGGTCTCCGGTGCAAACCACCAGCCGAGTCGACGCGGGGGCGGGTTAGCTCGATGAGAGCGGGCGGGTTGTTTCGCCCGACGGTCGGGCATCAACGTAGCTCACGCCAGCCACTCGCTCTATCGACGATCGTGACGGGATCTAACGGTGTCCGACTTGACCTGCATCAAACCGTCGCGTCACCGGGGACGCTTTCTCCGCCTCAGGTGGCCTGCGTCGTGCTGCCGCCGAGGCTTTCGCAGGCGCGGCGCAGCCGCTGCTCCGCGGCGTCGGCCACGACCTTGACTTCGGGCTTGCCGACAAGATTCACCATGATCTGGGGGTCGAGGAAGCCGACGACCACGCGGCCCGGCGCGTCTTCGCGCACGATCACGTTGCACGGCAGCAGCAGGCCGATGTCGGGCACCGCCTGCAGGGCCTCGTGCGCCAGTGGCGGATTGCAAGCGCCCAGGATGCGATAGGGCGGCATGTCGACGCCGAGCTTGTCTTTCATCGCGTGCTGCACATCGATGTCGCTCAGCACGCCGAAGCCTTCGGCTTTCAACGCGGCAAGCGTCTTGGCGAGGGCCTGGTCGAATGTGGTGCTGGTGAGCGTGGTGGTGAATCCATACATGGGGAACCTCTATGAAGTGATGGGTGAGGGTTCAGGCGTGAGCAGCCGCAGCAGGCGATGTCTTGCTGACCAGCTTGGATAGCGCGGCGAATCCGATCGGCGGCACGGTCAGCCAGGCGAGCGTGAAGATGCGTTTGGCCAAGCCAGAGGCCATGCGTTCCGTCTGCTTGCGTTCGCCGGCCAGCTGCGCTGCCAGCAAAGGGTCGCGCGTGCCGGCGGCCAGCACGCTCTTGTTGAACACCCAGACATAGGGCTCGATGCCGGCGCGGCGAAGGTCTTCTTGCAGCGCGGCCGCCTGCGACACCGGCGTCACCTCGGGCACCGTCACGAGAACGATCTTCATGTACTCAGCGTCCCGCAGCCGCATCAGCGGTGTGACGACGAGGGCGGCGCCACGGCCTTCGAACTCGCGCTTCATCTGCCGGTGGTAATCCCCGGTCGCATCCATGAGCAGCATGGAGTGACCCGTGGGCGCGGTGTCCAGCAGCCGACCCGGTTCATGCCGAACAGGGTCACGCCCAGGAACCCGGCTTCCAAAAAAGAAGGCGGTCAGCACTTCGTAGGCCATCAGCGGGCCGATGATCGGACCTGCCTTGTCGGAGAACACGGCCCAGTTGGTACCGAACTGATAAGACATGACGATGCCCGGGACCACACCCATGCCGAACACCAGCGCGAAGATCTTGATCCAGTAGCGGAACAGATCCATGTAGTGCTCGCGGCCGGTTTTAAGCCACAGGCCTTCGAGCACGGCCAGGTAGCTTGCCAGCCCGATGGTGATGGCCGGAAACAGGAAGTGGAAGCTGACCGTGAACGCGAACTGGATGCGCGCCAGCAGCAGCGCATCTGGGCGATCGAACATCGTGCGGTTTTTGCGTTTGACGTGGGAGGCCGGCCAGCGAAAAGCAGTCTAGACCCGGCCCGCATGCAAAGCTCTTGCGTCACGCAGAGCAGCCGAGCGCAGGCGTGTGGCGCTCAAGGCCGCAACGGCAATGTGTTGAGCGGAATGCGCAGGTAGGACACACCGTTTTCATCCGGTGGCGGTAGCTGCCCGGCGCGCACGTTGACCTGGATCGACGGCAGGATCAGCGTCGGCACCTCCAGCGTTGCATCGCGGGCCTGTCGCATGGCCACGAACTCGTCTTCGCTGATGCCGTCACGGATGTGGATGTTGTGCGCCCGTTGTTCAGCCACGGTTGTCTTCCAACGGGCCGCCCGACTGGCGGGTGGGTAGTCGTGGCAGACGTACATCGTCGTCTCGGGCGGCAGGTTGAGCAGCCTGCGCATCGAGGCGTACAACTGGTGCGCGTCGCCCCCCGGAAAGTCGGCGCGGGCGCTGCCGACGTCGGGCATGAAGAGCGTGTCACCGACAAAGACGGAACCGTCGATGAGATAAGCCATGTCGGCCGGTGTGTGGCCGGGCACCATCAACGCAGTGGCCTCGGCCTTGCCGATGCAAAACGTTTCGCCGTCCTTGAACAGATGGTCGAACTGGCTGCCATCGGGCAGAAAGCTGCGCTCCAGGTTGTAGAGATCCTTGAAGGTGGCCTGCACGGCACGGATGTTTTCGCCGATGGCGATGCGGCCGCCGACGCGCTGCTGCAGGTAACGAGCGCCGGACAGGTGGTCCGCGTGCGCGTGGGTTTCAAGAATCCAGTCGACCTGCAGCGAATGCTCGGCCAGATAACCCAGCACCTGGTCTGCAGAAATGCTGCTGGTGTGGCCCGATTTGAAGTCGTAGTCGAGCACGGGGTCGATCACCGCGGCGTGCTGCGTTGCGGTGTCCGACACCACATACGTCACCGTCCGCGTCTTGGCGTCAAAGAAGGCTTGGGTCGTGGCTCGGGTGCTCATGGCGAACTCCAAAAAGATTCGTTCAAGCGATGAATAAATAATATATTAAACAGCATAATGAGATTGACCGATCAAGCCACACAACACACCGGCAAGCGCTATGCCGACCGCCCAATGAAGCGTACGTCACCGGTTATCGACCCCGAGACCTTGCGCCCTGCCGCCGCCGAGGCGGTGGGTGCGCTCAAGTTGCTGGCCAACGCCGACCGCATGCTGTTGCTGTGCCAGCTGTCGCAAGGCGAGATGTGCGTCAGCGAGCTCGAAGTGCAACTCGACATCCGGCAGCCCACGCTGTCACAGCAGCTCGGCGTGCTGCGCGCCGAGGGTGTGGTCGGCACGCGCCGCCAGGGCAAGAACATTTTCTACAGCGTTGCCGATCCCAATCTGCTCCAGATCCTGGCCTTGCTCCACCGCCTTTATTGCCCCAAGGAAAAATGATGTCGATTGCCTGGACTGAATTCACCCCCGGCTCCGCCTTGGCGGGCGGGGCGCTCATCGGCCTGGCTGCAGCCATGTTCGTGCTGCTGAACGGCCGAATCGCCGGCATCAGCGGCGTCATCGGCGGGCTGCTCAAGCCCGTCAAGGGCGATGTGGCCTGGCGTGCCGCGTTTGTGTTGGGCCTCGTCGGTGCGCCTTGGGCTTATGCGTTGTTTGCTGCCCTGCCCAAGCTACGGATCGATGCGTCGTTGGCTGCCCTGGTGGTTGCCGGCCTGCTGGTGGGTGTGGGCACCCGTTACGGCTCGGGCTGCACCAGTGGCCACGGCGTCTGCGGGCTGGCCCGCTTGTCGCCGCGGTCCCTGGTGGCCACCGTCGTTTTCATGGCGGCGGGCTTCGCGGCCGTGTTCGTTACCCGCCATGTATTCGGCATCTGAGGAGACCCTGCCATGACTGTCATTGCCTCACTGGCGGCATCCCTGCTCGCTGGCCTTGTCTTCGGAATTGGCCTCATCGTCTCTGGCATGGCCGATCCGGCCAAGGTGCTGGGCTTCCTGGATCTGGCCGGCGCCTGGGACCCGTCGTTGGCCTTCGTAATGGTCGGCGCCATTGCCGTGTGTGCCTTTGCGTTTGCGGTGGCCAAGACGCGGACAGTGTCCTTTCTCGGTGCGGCAATGAAGCTGCCCGCGTCGCGCGACATCGACCGCCGCCTGGTAATCGGCAGCGCCTTGTTCGGTATCGGCTGGGGCGTGGCCGGCTTCTGCCCGGGCCCCGGGCTGGTTGCCTTGGGCATGCTGGAATTCAAAGCGCTGGTGTTCGTGGTGGCGATGCTGGTGGGCATGGGCGCCTTCGAGTTGATCGAGCGTCGCAAGCAAGCCGCCGGTCTCCAACCCGCCCCTGATGCAACGGTGAACCAACAGTGACTTCACCGTGAACGAACTTCTGGCCTGGGCGGCCACGCTGGCCACCGTTGCCGTGCTGCTGGCTTACGCGCTGACGTTCATTGCTGCACAGCGGTGGCGCCCCGGGCGCGTGGCGCGCAGCGCGCTTGCGGCGCTGCAAGAAGACTGGTTTACCGCCGTGTCGCAGCACCAGGATTCGGAGATCCTTGCCGTGCAGACGCTGCGCAACTCGCTGATGTCGGCAACCAGGACGGCATCGACAGCGACGCTCGCGTTGATCGGCACCGTCACGCTGGCTGCGCCGTCGCTGCATGCAGGCTTCGGTGAAGCGGCGCTGCTGCCCAACATCACCCCCCGCCTGGTGCTCGAACTGCTGTTGCTGGGCTTGCTCTTCGCCTCTTTGGTGTGCTCGGCAATGGCGGTGCGCTACTACAACCACGTCGGTTTCATCAGCGGCATGCCGGTGGAATCCGAAGCCCGCAAGCGTTGGGCCGAAGCCGGCGCCGCATACGTTCGGCGGGCCGGGGTGTTGTACAGCCGGGGCCTGCGTCACCTGATTCTGGTGCGCCCATCCTGGCTTGCCTGCCGCACCCTTTGGCCGGGCCGGTCGCGGCGGTGATCGTGGTGGGCGTGCTGTTCGGGTTTGACCGATTCGGTATCGATCTGACGTCCAGGTAAAACGTTATGCGCCACCCCGCTGCGCACCGACGCTGGCGCCAAGACCATGCCTTCTTCAGTTGTTCGCGCCTTGGGTTACTGGTGCTTGGCACTGCCCGCCGCAGTGGCGCAGGTGCTCCGACCGAACGGCAAGTAAGCCGGGCAGAAGCGGAAGATGCCGGTGGCCAGCGGCACCACGCCGATCCAGCGCTACAAGCCGATGTAGCCGAGCACACTGGCCGCAATCAAGGTCAGGTCCAGGGCGATTCGGAGGATGCGGTCTGGCGTGCCGACGTTGGGTTTCATGGGGTGTGCTTTGGAAGAGTCTTCGTCATCGACCACGTGGTGGCGCAGCCTTTGATCTGGATCAACTCACTTCGGTGACAACGTCGACCGCCAGCTTCGGGCGCTGCTGTAGACCGGGCGCGAATGGTTTGCCCAAGGCGCCACATGGCAACAACGCGCGCTTCAGGGGCCCGGCCGTGTGACCAGCAGCTTGACGATCGCTGCCTGGACTTCGTCGTTGTGCCCGACCCAGGTGTGCCGGCCTTCGTCGAAGCCGATGAACTGTGCGCCGGCGATGCGGTTGGCGGTGTACTGCGCGCTGGCATAGGTGCCGTAGCGGTCGTCGCGCGCGCTGATGACGAGTGTCGGCAGACAAATGGATTCCAGTGGCGCTGGCACCAGGTGCTTGCCTACGGCGGTGTCGCTGCGCAAGCCTTCAGCACGCAGCGAGACGGGCAGGATGTTGTCGAGCAGGGCATCGACACGCGACCGCTCCGGCGCCGTGGTGGTGGTCAGCAATGGCGGCGGCGTCGCGAGTACGACTTTGATGACCTGGTTGCGCGCCATATGAAGCGCGGCCCAGAACAGGAAGTCCGATCCGATCAACCGCATCATCGTGTTCTCAAGCCAGGGCGGCAGCGGTGGTGCGGAATCGGCCTCGGTCGGCGGCTTGTAAGCCAGCGGCACCAGCAGCACCAGCGCGCGGGTGCGGTCCGGGTGGCGGATGGCCATCTGCAGCGCAGAGGGTGCGCCGGCCGACCGGCCCATGACGGCGGCTTGCCGGATGCCCAGCGCGTCCAGCAAACACACATGCGCATCGGCTTGCGCAGCGGCTGACGCATCGGCCGGCATCGGCGTGCGCAGGTAGCCAAAGCGCGACATCGCAATGACCCGGATGCCTTGCTGTGCCAGCGCGCCAGCAAAGGCCATGCCCTGATCGTGCCCGCCGCCGCTGCCATGCACGGCCAACAAGGGCACACCGGTGCCGGCTTCCTGGTACTCGATCGCGCCGCAGCGTGTCTGCGCCAGCACGCTGCCCTGCGCGGCACGGGCGCGCGCACGCTCGAGGTCGGCGTTGAAATGCCAAGCGATGTACAGCGCTGGGGTTGCCAATGCCAGGGCGAGGACGGCGAGTACTTGGCGGCGGGCAGTCCTGCTCATGGGGACCCGGTGCGGTTGCCGTGCAACAGAACGCAGTCGTCGGACTTCATCGCACCGGCGTGTCCGTGAACTCATAGCGCGACGACACGGTTGTGCCGCGCCAGTACGGCTTTTCGCCCTGGGCAAGCAGCCAGGCCACTTCGCCTTCTTGCGGCACGCGCATGCCGTCCTGCGCCGCATAGCGCCAGTAACGGCCTTGCCAGGGCGCGTTCACGGTCTTGCCTTCCACCGAACGCCCGCGTGCCTCGGCTCGCACGGTGTCGATCAGGCCTTCGGCGTTGAAGCGGAAAAGCAGCTTCAGTGTCAGCGGCCCGTCGTTGCGCGTGGCGTGGGCTGATGTGTCGTCCACCGCCTCCCAGCGCACGCCCTGGCTGGGCAGCAGCGCGGTCGGGTCCCAGGCGGCTTGTGCAAAAAAGCGCATCAGCTCGCCCCGCGCCATCTCCGGCGTGCCATGTCGACCACCGTCACCAGACCCAACACGGCGCCGTGCAGCAACCCGCCACCGGCAATGTAGGCGTCATGCACCTGCGCAGGCGCGCCGGGGAGCATCCGCACGCGGGCGTCCCAAATAAATCCTGGCCGTCGGGTGATGACCCGCTGTTGCGATGTGAACGGCTTCCACTGCTCAGCGGTGGCACGCATGTTGAAAGTGTTGGCGTGCCAAATCGAAGCGGCGGTGACGATGGCCTGCCCGTCTGTCAAGGCCGCCCGGAAGTAGCGCTGTACCGGTGCAGGCAGGCCCTGTAGCTCACGCGCGTCAAAGCGCGCGCCACTGCGTGTGGCACCAGGGCCGCCTCCAGCCGCGCCAGCAAGGTTGTGCGCTTCTCGCTCCAGCGCCTTGACCCGTAGGCCATGAGGCCGGTGACCAGCAGCGCCGCGATGGCCGCAAAAAGCGCCAGCCATTTCATCCAGCCCATGACGTCACCGTAATGGCCCGTTCGAATCCGCCTGTTCAATGCCGTGCGTCGTCACACCAGCACGGCCTGCACCGGCCGACGCAGGGACGTCGGCAAAGCCGGCCCACGACCGAAGCGCACCACCAGGTCAGGTCGCTGCCCAACCAGCCCCATGTCAGCAGCAAACAGCGGCCGCACCGACGGCACTTCCACCGGCTGATTCAACATGGCGTTGCGGATACCCAGCGCCGTGGCTTGCAAAGCAAAGCGCTCGTAGCAGCGGCCGACCTCCACCCAATGCGCCTTGTCGGCAGCACGGCCTATGAACACCGCAATGCCGGCGGAGCTGCGGATCTGGCGTGCGTATTTGTCGTTCTCGCTTTTGGGCGTGAAGAACATGTCGAAGGCCAGATTGCCGATCCAGCTGGGCACGGACGGGTTGCCGGACGCTGCGCCGTACAGGCCGTCTCCGGTGCGTACCGCATCGGCGCCGTTAAAGCGAATCCAGGCTCGCAGTTCTTTGACGAAAGCCGGGTCGGCCATCTGGGCGGTGTTGGCTTGCACCACGTGGGCCAGCACCTGCTCCATCGTGTTGCGTTCGGTGAGCAACAGCATGCGCACACCATCAGCCGTGCCGGCACGTTCGAGCAGGCGCAACTCGTCGTTCGATATCGGCTTGGCGTCGTAGTCACCCCGGGTGCACTGCCGCTGGGCCATCGCCTTGAACGACTCGGTGGCCTGGGGTTGCGTGGGTGACAGCGCCACGCGGAGTGCATCGCTTGCGACGTCGAAGCCGGCCTCGCCCGCCGGGCCATGGGCCAGCGCTGCCTGCACCAGGTTCTCGGCGGCGCAGCCCAGCGAAACAAACAGATGGTGGTCTTCGGGATCGACCGCTGGCGTGCGCCGCAACAGGTCCGGCAGGATCGTGATGGCGTTGCCCGCGACCGCAAACTTCCAGCACTGCGTGTTGTGGCTGGATGGCGCCAGCGTCGCGTAACGCACGAGTTCTTTGCCGAGGGCTGGGCCTTCGAATCCGCTCAGTGCGCCCAATGCTCCAAATGCTCCGATTCGCCAGGTGCGGGCTGAGACGGCCTCGTAGCTATCGGTAGCTGTGCCTTGAGAGCAGGCAGACAAGACCGTCGAGCCGCCGAGGATCGCTGGTACGCCAGACACGAACTGCCTGCGCGTTGTGAGGTCCTTGACTGTCATGCTGGAAGTCCGGGAGTCATGCAACAGCACCAAACAGCGCGCCCGCGCCCGCGGTGATGGCCATGGCCAGCGCGCCCCAAAAGGTGACCCGCCAGACGCCCTTCATGGCACCGGCACCGCCGGCACTTGCAGAGACGAAGCCGAGCACGCCGAGGAATACCAGCGATGCCGCCGACACCGACTGCAGCAAGAGGGCATAGGGCACCAGCGCCGCCACGGCCAGCGGCAAGGCAGCGCCGATGGCGAAGCTGCCGGCCGATGCCAGAGCCGCCTGCACTGGGCGTGCGCGCAGCGTTTCCGTAATGCCGAGCTCGTCGCGTGCGTGCGCGCCCAGCGCGTCGTGCGCCATCAGTTGTTCAGCCACCTGCTGCGCCAGTGGCTGGGCAAGCCCACGTGCGACGTAGATGGCAGCCAGCTCCCGCCGTTCTGCAGCGGGGTCTGACTGGAGTTCGGCGCGCTCACGCGACAGGTCGGCTTTTTCGGTATCGGATTGCGAATGAACCGACACGTACTCACCGGCGGCCATCGACATGGCTCCGGCCACCAGGCCCGCCATCCCGGTGATCAGCATGTTGTGCCCGCCGGCACCGGCAGCGGCAACGCCCAGCAGCAGGCTGGCCGTCGAGACGATGCCGTCGTTGGCGCCGAGCACTGCGGCGCGCAGCCAGCCGATGCGACTGGTGCGGTGGCGCTCTGGGTGGGCGCTGCGGCTCATCGGACCCCGGTGTCAGACGGCTGCACCCGGGTTGTCTGATTTGATGGCCCGTACCACCAGCACCGGCGTAGGCGCCAGGCGGACGATCTGCTCGGCGTCGCTGCCCATCAGCAAGCGCCCGATGCCGCGGCGCCCGTGGGTGCCCAGCACGATCAGCTCCGCATGCCAGCTAATCGCCTCAATGGCCACCTGTTCGCAGACACGTCCGGTGAAACTGTCGAAGAGAACGGTCTCGACCGGGACGCCGCTGGCTTCGACACGTGCTTTGGCCGTGTTTAGAATTTTTTCGCCACCTTCCTGCAACGCCGGAATCAGGCCGGCTGTCGTGGCGCCGATGCCTTCCATGCCGGTGGCGTAGACGAGTTGATTCACCACATGCATCAGCCGCAGCCGAGCCCCGGTCAGCTGCGCCAACT
>JAJAZC010000003.1 GCA_026785885.1 Rubrivivax sp. | reverse complement strand
TACGGCTACGGGCGAGGCTGGTGCTGCGGCTGCACAGGCCTTGCAGACAGCGCTGTCTGTCGCGGGGTTGCGGGCATCGCTAGGTGCCGACGGCATTGCCGCCCGCGGGCACGACGCGGTGCTGCTGAGCGGCGCCGATGCAGCCGCGCTGCATGCCTTGGCCGCGCAACCGGCGTTGACGCAAACCGCCTTCGACAGCGCGGTACTCGTCATTGCGCAACAGCCGGACCTGGCGGCTGAACTGGCGCTGCTGAAGCGCGGCGTGCAGGCGGTGCTGACAGCGGCCGATGCCGCGCTGCCGGGTGCGCTGGTGCGTGCCATCGCCCACGCGGTGGCGCGCAAGCGGCTGGAGCGGGCCGGCCGCAACGCCTACGCCACCGACCTGGCCACCGGCCTGCCGCACCAGGCGCAGTTGGTCGAGCACATGACGCAGTTGCTGGCGCTGCGCGAGCGCGAGCCGGCGCCGATGGTGCTGCTGGTGCTGCGCATCGACGGTTTTCTGCAAGCCGCGGCCCGGCTGGGATCCGAGGCCGGCAACGTGCTCAGGCGCAAGGTGGCCGTGCGGCTGCGCAGTGGGCTGCGTGCCAGCGACGTGGTGGCCGCCATCGGGCCCGATGCCTTCGGTGTGCTGCTGGGCCGGCTGGAAGCCAAGGGCGATGGTGAACGCGTCGCTGCCAAGCTCGTGCAGGCCTTGACGCTGCCGATCGCGGTGGCCGGCCGCACCTGCCCGCTGCAGGCCAGCGTCGGCATGGCGATCTACCCCGAACACGGCAAAGATGCGGAATCGCTGCTGCAGCGCGCCAGTGCGCAGGCCGGCTCGGTGGCCACGCTTGGCAGGGCGGGTTATGCGGCGCCGGTGGTGCGCATCGGCGGCGCTGCGGCCAACGACGACGATCGGTAGCGGCTCTGGCGAGCGGCCCGGGGCCGGGCCTTCAGCGCGCGATGTCGCCCAGGCACAGGTACTTCAGCTCCAGGTAGTCATCGATGCCCTGGCGCCCGCCCTCGCGGCCCAGGCCGCTTTGTTTGACACCGCCGAAGGGCGCCTCGGCCGTGCTGACGAGGCCGGTGTTGACGCCCACCATGCCGTACTCCAGCGCTTCGCCGACGCGGAAGATGCGCCCGATGTCGCGGCTGTAGAGGTAGCTGGCCAGGCCGAACTCGGTGTTGTTGGCCAGCGCGATGGCCTCGGCCTCGGTCTCGAAGCGCATCACCGGCGCCACCGGGCCGAAGGTCTCTTCCTTGGTGCACAGCATGTCGCTGTTGACATCGGCCAGCACCGTCGGCGTGAAGAAGCGGCCGCCGCGTGCCGCGTCGCGGCTGCCGCCGGTGACCACGCGCGCGCCCTGGGCCAGCGCGTCGGCTACATGCGCCTCGACCTTGGCTACCGCAGCGTCGTCGATCAACGGGCCCTGGCCGACGCCGGCCTCGAAGCCGTTGCCCAGCGTGATCTGCGCAGCCCTGGCCGCCAGCTGCGCGACGAAGTGGTCGTACACGCCGGCCTGCACATAGAAGCGGTTGGCGCAGACGCAGGTCTGGCCGGCGTTGCGGTATTTGCTGGCGAGCGCGCCTTCGACCGCGCTGTCGATGTCGGCATCGTCGAAGACGATGAACGGCGCGTTGCCGCCCAGCTCCAGGCTGAGCTTTTTGATGCTGGGTGCGCACTGCCGCGCCAGGATGCGGCCGACTTCGGTGCTGCCCGTGAAGGACAGGTGGCGCACGACGTCGCTGCTGCACAGCACGGCGCCGATGTCGACGCTGCTGGCGGCGTCGGCCGGCAGTACGTTGAGCACGCCGGCCGGCATGCCGGCGCGCTGGGCCAGCTCAGCCAGCGCCAGCGCGGACAGCGGTGTCTGCTCGGCCGGTTTGATGATCACCGGGCAGCCGGCGGCAAGCGCCGGCGCGACCTTGCGCGTGATCATCGCAATCGGAAAATTCCACGGCGTGATCGCTGCGCACACGCCGATGGGCTGTTTGATCACGAGCAAGCGTTTGTTGTTGTCGGTGGTCGGAATGATCTGGCCGTCGACGCGGCGCGCTTCTTCGGCGAACCACTCCACGAAGCTTGCGCCATAGGCAACCTCGCCGCGCGCCTCTGCCAGCGGCTTGCCTTGCTCGGCGGTGAGGATGCGCGCCAGGTCGTCGGCATGCTGGTGCAGCAGCGCAAACCACTTCATCAGCACGGCGCCACGCTCCTTGGCCGTCTTCGCGCGCCAGGCAGGCCAGGCGCGTTCAGCGGCCGACAGCGCTGCTGCGCATTCGACTGCGCCGAGGTTGGCAACCCTGGCCAGTTCCAAGCCGGTGGCGGGGTCGTTGACGGCGAAAAAGGCTTGCATGTCTGCAGCGCCGACCCATTGGCCGTTGATGAGCCCTTGCGTCTTGAGCAGGCCCGGGTCGGATAGCCCGGCGAGCGGGGAGTTGTTGATGTCCATGGGGACCGAATCTACAGCGCCGCCCGGCGCCCGCGGCGTACAGGGCGGTCGCGTTAGAATCTGGTTGAATCAACCAACCTATTCACGGTGGCCAGCCATGGAAACGATCGGGCTTTTCGAAGCCAAGACCCACTTGTCGGAGCTGGTTGCACGAGCCGAGCGCGGTGAAGAAGTGATCATCACCCGCCACCAGCGCCCGGTCGCCAAGCTGGTGCCGATAAGCCAGCCAGCGGCCGACGGTGCTGCCCGACGCGCAGCCGTCAATGCGCTGCTGCGCTCGGCACGTGGCCGCACGTTGGGCCTGGACTGGAAGGCCTTGCGCGACGAAGGCCGCAAGTGATCAGCACCGTCCCACAGGGCTGCCGGTGAAGGCCGCGCCGTGAGCTTGAACAGCGGCTTCGTGCTCGACAGCTCGGTGGCCCTGGGTGCGTTCTTCGAAGACGAGCAGGACGACTACTCGCTCAGCGTCTGGCGCTCACTGGCTGAAGCGCAGGTCGTCGTGCCGGCGCTCTGGCACCTGGAGATGGGCAACATCCTCTCCCGCGCGCTGCGCGTCGGCCGCATCACGCAGGAAGCCATCGACCAGTGCTGGCAGCGCATCGACGTGGTGGGCCTGCACGCGCTGCCGCTGCACGGCGATGCGCGCCACTGGACGCAGCGCGCCGCCGACTGGGGCCTGAGCGCCTACGATGCCTGCTACCTGGACGCCGCGCTGCAGCAGCGGCTGCCGCTGGCCACCAAGGACAAGCAACTCGCCGACGTGGCGCGCCGCATTGGTGTGCCGCTGTACCTGCAATCCCGCCAAGCACTATCCACTTGACGCACCTGACACATCTGACGAGCCCGCCATGAAAGCCGCTGACATCCGCTCCACCTTCCTCAACTTCTTCGAGCGCAAGGGCCACACCATCGTGGCCAGCTCGCCGGTGGTGCCGGGCGACGACCCGACGCTGCTCTTTACCAACGCCGGCATGAACCAGTTCAAGGACGTGTTCCTGGGCTTCGACCGCCGGCCCTACAGCCGCGCAACCACCAGCCAAAAGTGCATCCGCGCCGGTGGCAAGCACAACGACCTGGAGAACGTCGGCTACACCGCGCGCCACCACACCTTCTTCGAGATGCTCGGGAACTTCAGCTTCGGCGACTACTTCAAGCGCGACGCCATTGCCTATGCCTGGGAGCTGCTGACGGTCGACTTCCAGCTGCCCAAGGACAAGCTCTGGGCCACCGTCTACGCAGAGGACGACGAGGCCTACGACATCTGGCTCAAGGACATCGGCCTGCCTGCCGAGCGCATCGTGCGCATCGGTGACAACAAGGGCGGCCGCTACATGAGCGACAACTTCTGGATGATGGGCGACACCGGCCCGTGCGGCCCGTGCTCGGAAATCTTCTACGACCACGGGCCTGCAGTGGCGGGTGGGCCGCCCGGCAGCGCCGAGCAGGACGGCGACCGCTACATCGAGATCTGGAACAACGTCTTCATGCAGTTCAACCGCACCGAGGACGGCGTGATGCACGCGCTGCCCAAGCCGAGTGTGGACACCGGCATGGGGCTGGAGCGGCTGACCGCGGTGCTGCAGCATGTGCACAGCAACTACGAGATCGACCTGTTCGTCGAGCTGTTGGCCGCGGCCAAGAAGGCGGTCGAGCAGACCTTGGAGAAGGGCGGGGGCAGCGATGTCGATGCCCAGGCGCCATCGCTGAAGGTCATTGCCGACCACATCCGCGCCTGCAGCTTCACGATTGCCGACGGCGTGATTCCGGGCAACGAAGGCCGCGGCTACGTGCTGCGGCGCATTGCGCGGCGCGGCATCCGCCATGGCTACAAGCTCGGCGCGCGCAAGCCGTTTTTCCACACGCTGGTGGGCGCACTGGCCACCGCGATGGGTGACGCTTACCCTGAGCTGCGGCGCGACCGCGCGCGCATCACCGACGTGCTCAAGCAGGAGGAAGAGCGCTTCTTCCAGACCATCGCCAACGGCATGGAGTTGCTGGACGCTGCGCTGGCTACGGCCGAGTCGCGCGGCATCAGGCAGCTCGACGGCGACACCGCCTTCAAGCTGCACGACACCTACGGCTTCCCGCTGGACCTGACGGCCGACGTGTGCCGCGAGCGCGGCGTTACGGTGGACGACGCCGGCTTCCAGGCCGCGATGACACGCCAGCGCGAGCAGGCCCGCGCGGCCGGCAAATTCAAGACAGCGCAGGGCCTGGCGTACACCGGCGCCAACAGCACCTTTCACGGCTACGACAAGCTGCTGGTGGAGCAGTGCAGCGTCACTGCGATCTATGTCGACGGCACGGTGGTGGAGCGCGCTGCCGCCGGCGACGATGCGGTCGTGGTGCTGGACCACACGCCGTTTTATGCCGAGAGCGGCGGCCAGGTCGGCGACACCGGCGAGCTGCGCAACGGCCGTGCGCTGATGAAGGTGGAAGACACGGTCAAGGTGCAGGCCGCGGTGCACGGCCACCAGGGCCGCATCCTCGAAGGTGAGCTGACGGTGGGCGACCACGTCGTCGCGCGGGTCAACACCGAGCAGCGTGCCCGCACGGTGCGCAACCACAGCGTCACGCACTTGATGCACAAGGCGCTGCACGGGGTGCTGGGCCCGCACGTGCAGCAAAAAGGCAGCCTCGTCAACGCCGAGCGCACGCGCTTCGACTTTGTGCATCACGCGCCGGTGACGGACGCGCAGGTGGCGCAGATCGAAGCCATCGTCAACGTCGAGATCCTGGCCAACCTGGCGACCACCGCCAAGACGGTGCCGATCGCCGAGGCGCAGACGCTGGGCGCGGTGATGCTGTTCGGCGAGAAGTACGGCGACGAGGTGCGCGTGCTGGACATCGGCAGCAGCCGTGAACTGTGCGGCGGCACGCACGTGCAGCGCACCGGCGACATCGGCCTGTTCAAGATCGTGTCCGAGAGCGGCGTCGCGGCGGGCATCCGGCGACTCGAGGCCGTCACCGGTGACAACGCGCTGGCTTACCTGCAGCTACTGGAGCGCCGCATCAACGGCCTGGCCGGAACGCTGAAGGCGACACCGGCCGACGTGCCCGCCCGTGTCAGCGCGGTGCTCGATCAGGTGCGCGCGCTGGAGCGTGAGCTGGAATCGCTGAAGAGCCGCCTGGCCGCATCGCAAGGCGGTGATCTAGCTGCGCGCGCGGTCGATGTCAAAGGCATCAAGGTCGTCGCCGCGGTGCTGGACGGCGCCGACGCCAAGGCGCTGCGCGAGACCATGGACAAGTTGAAAGACAAGCTCAAGAGCGCGGCCATCGTGCTGGCTACCGTCGAAGGCGGGCGCGTGCAACTGGCTGCCGGTGTCACGGCCGATCAAATCGGCAAGATCAAGGCTGGCGATCTCGTCAACTTCGTTGCGCAGCAGGTCGGCGGCAAAGGTGGCGGCAAGCCCGATCTGGCAATGGCCGGCGGTAGCGACGCGGCGGCCTTGCCGGCTGCGCTGGCCGGCGTGGCGGATTGGGTCAGCGCGCGGGTGTGAGCATGGGCACCGGCACTGGCACGAGCACCAGCGCGAGCGACGCCGTCCACATCCGCCGCGCACGCCTCGAGGACGCCGAAGCCTTTGCAGCAACGATGAGCGACCCCGCCGTCCTGCCCGATCTGCTGCAACTGCCCTACGTCGATGCAGCCGACTGGCGGGCGCGGCTGGCCGACAGCCTCAAGCCCGGCGAGCCGCGCCTGATGCTGGTGGCCGAGGTCGACGGTGTCGTCGTCGGCAATGCCGGGTTGGCGCAAGGCAGCCTGCAAATGCGCCGCCGCCACGCGATGGGCCTGGGCATCGCCGTCAACGCCACGCACTGGCGCCGCGGCGTCGGCCAGGCGCTGATGACGGCGCTGATCGACTGGGCCGACAACTGGGCCGGTGTGCTGCGTATCGAGCTGCAGGTCTTTACGGACAACGCCGCTGCGCAGGCGCTGTACCAACGGCACGGCTTTGTCGTTGAAGGCAGGCACCGTGGTTTTGCGTTGCGCGACGGCGTGTATGCGGATGTGGTGTCGATGGCAAGGCTGCACCCCGCGCCGCCGCGGTGGAACTGAAGGCCGCAGACCGACATGGGCACGAAGAAAAGGGCGCCCGTGGGCGCCCTTGTCGCAGGCGGCAGCGCCGCAGCTTTCAGAACTCGTAGCGCAGCGTGACCTGAACCGCCCAAGCCGATTCACCGCGGTTGTTCTTGGTCGTGAAGTCGAACGGCTCGTTGACCGAATAGACCATCCTGCCGTTGTCGGTGCCGGCGTAGTTGACCCAGCGCCGCACGTGGCCGCCGCTGCCGTCGGAGAAGCCCATCTCGTCGATGCGCCCCCACTCCTTGTTCAGCAGGTTGCCGAAGTTCAGGATGTCCAGCGAGATCGAGCCTTTGTGGCCAGAAACGAAGCCCGGGACTTCCTGGCTCAGGCGCACGTCGAAGTTGTGCGTAAAGCGCGCTTTGTCGCTGTTGCGGCCGACCACGCCACCGCGTGCGTTGGACAGCGTGGGGTTGTTGTTGACGACGTTCCAGAACCTGGCCTCGGCCGCGGCGCCCGATGCAGCGACGGTCTGGCCCTGCAGGCGGTACAGCACCTCACCCGAGCCTTGCGCACGCGGGATGTACAGCAGGTCGTTGCCCGACACGCCGTCACCGTTCATGTCGTTGTTGAAGGTCCAGCTGTAGGGCCGGCCCGAGCGTCCTTCGTAGAACACGCCTAGCGTCGTGCGGAAGGCGCCGACCCAAGCCTTGCTCCACGACACCGAGGCGTTGACGCGGTCCTGAATCAGCGACGACGAGGGCGCCGTGGCCGCGTCATTCACGTTGTAGGCGGCGCGGTTGGCCCACTGCGAAAAACCGGTTGAAGAGGTCAGCGGGCTGACCTCGGTGGCCTTGGTCTTGGTGTAGGCAGCGCTCCAGTTGACACCCAGCGAGCGCAGGTTCTGCGACAGCGAAACCGTTAGCGCATCGCCGCGGCCTTTGTCGGTGCCTTCAATCAGGATCGCGTCGGCGAAGTTGCGGTTGCTCTGGAAGCGGCTGGTGGGCCGCAGGTTGGGGTTGGCCGGGTTCGGCAAAACAGGGGCTGCACAGGCACCGGTGGCAATGGGATCGGCGGCGCCGGTCCAGCACGCGGGGTTGCGGCCGCCGGCATTCCAGTACACCTCGCGCCCATCGGGTGCTGTCGTCGTGGCGTTGCCCAAGTTGAGGTGGCGGTAGGCCAGGCCTTGATTGACACGTGTGTGCAGCCACTCGGCACCGGCCACCAAACCATTGGCGAACTCGGTCTCGAAAGCCAGGTTGGCTTTGTAGACCGAAGGTTGCGTGGTGCCGGGCGCCAGGAAGTCGACGTTGGCTGCCGCGGTACCGGGCACGGTGGCCGGGTTGTTCGGGTTGGCCGTGAACAAGCCGGCAGGGCACGGCGTGGTCGTCGTCGAGCAGCTGAAGTCGTTGACCACCATGCCGGTGTTCTGGTACGGGTTGGCCAGCCAGACGCTGGCCGCGCTGCCCTGAAACAGGCCGACACCGCCACGCAGTTGCGCGCGTTGCTCCATCGCACCCAGGAAACGCCAGTTAAAGCCCAGCCGCGGCTGCACCAGCCGTTCGCCATCGATGGTGGTGCGGTTGTCGAAGCCGAAAGCGGTTTGCGCCGCCGGGTTGTAGATCGGCGCGCTGTCGGTGTTGATGGTGTCCATGCGCACGCCGGCCATCAGGCTGAAGTCGCGCGTCACGGTCCAGCTGTCCTGCAGGAACAGGCCGGTGTTGTCGAAGTTGATGTTGGCCGCGGCATCGTTGAGCGTGAAGCCGGCGCGCGGCACCTGCACGCGGTAAGCCGTGGGATTGCCGGCCGCCAGCAGCGCCGCCGGGTCCGTGCCCCGGAAGGTGTACTGGCCTTTGGCGCGCCGCACGAAGGCGTTGAAGATGTCGTTTTTCTCGATGTCGGCGCCGGCCTTGATCTGATGCCCGCCCAGTGTCAGATTGCCGGCAACGTAGACGTTGGTGGTCTCGGTTTCCAGCCGGTTGAAGTGGCGCGTTTCTTCGGTGCCGCCCCGCATCGTGCGGTCGCCGGTGGGAAAGCCGGCCGGTGGGGCGGCGGAGTAGACGAGCTGAATTTCCGGCAGATCGGACTGCGTGATCGGCACCGACAGATAGTCGCGCCTGGACACCTTGAACTCGGTCGACAGTATGTCGGTCCATTCGGAGAGCACCTGCGCCACCACCGACTCCAGCGTCTTGGCCGTCGTGAAGTTGCGCGAGCTGAGCGAGAAGGAGCTGCCGGAGTAGCCCGGGAAGATCGGCTGCTCTTCTTCGGTCTTGGTGTAGCGCAGGCTCGCGCGATGCTGGTCGCTGATGTTCCAGTCCAGCTTGACCAGCGTGTCCTTCACCAGCAGGTCGCCCGCGCTGCTGAAGCTGCCGATGTCGAAGCCCCGGGTTCTGGCCGCAGCCTGCGCCGCCGCCACTTCGGCCTGTGTGATGGCGATATCGGTAAGGCCGGCGCCGAGCGGCCCGAACAACGGCGCGTTGCGGTTGCTCTTCAGCTCTTCGTAGTTGATGAAGAAGAACAGCTTGTCTTTGACGATTGGCCCGCCCAGCGTGAAGCCGGCGGTGGTGTCCTTGAACACCGGCGGCGGCACATAGCGGTCGGGCCGCTTGAAGAAGCGGTCGCCCGAGGTGTTGTCGTCCCGGTAGACGTAGTACAGGCTGCCCTTGAATTCGTTGGTGCCCGACTTGGTCACCGCGTTGATGTTGGCGCCGGTGTAGCCCTGCTGCGTGACGTCGTAGTTGGAGATGTTGACCTGCACCGCCTGGATCGCATCGATGGAGATCGGCTGCTTGATGGTCGGCAGGTTGTTGGCCTCGATGCCGAAGGTGTCGTTGACACGCACGCCGTCGATCGTGATCGAGTTGTAGCGGGCGTTCTGGCCGGCGGCGGAGATCTCGCCGCGGTCCTTGTCGGTCTGGCTCAAACGTGGGTCCAGCCGCGCCACGTCCTGCAGGTTGCGAGCGATCGACGGGAGCGTGGCCAGTTCGCGGCTGTTGATGCTGGTGCCGGCACCCATCGCGCCGCGGTTGAAGCGGTCTGATGCACCGCGGCCGGTGATGGTGATGGTCTGCGCTGTGGCACCCAGCTGCGCGTCGTAGGACAGCGATTCCCCCAGAGCCGGCACCAGGCCTTCGCGCTTGTCGGTCTGGCCGTCCTTGCTGACGGTCACGGTGTAGGGCACACCGGCGCGCAGGCCGCGCAACGCATAGCGGCCAGCGCTGTCCGTCGTGGCGGTGCTGGTGGAGCCGGATTCAACGTGCACAGCCGTCACGACCGCGCCGGCCAGCGCTTGCCCATTGCTGCCGGTGACGATGCCGTTGATGGCAGAGCTGGTGTTCTGCGCCAGCGCCGGCGCCACTGCCACCACCGCGATGGCCACAGCCATGGCGGTGCGCGAAAAGCCGAGCCCGTACTCTTGTTTCATTGCGATGTCCTTTTGGGGTTGGCCCTGGCCTTGGGCGTGCCTGCGTCGCAAAACAGCGCTGCGCCGGCGGGGTGATGTCGAATGCTGAAAGTGTGCCGCTGCTCAAGCGCCGTTGGCACCCAGCGGCCCGCTTTGCACGCTGGAAGTTGTCCGTCTTGACGCCGGCGATTCAGCGTGTTGAAAGACGCAGCGTTGGGTGCCCGACGCGTGCAACACCAGCGTACAAAAAGGCGTGCCACGGATGCTGTGCAGCCAGGGCTTCGGCTTCGTGACAGGGTCGCGTGGGACACTGCCGCCGTTGCAACGCCACCACGTCCGACGTGCCAACTCATCACGCCATTGCACCGGCCCTGCTGCAGTTCACCGCTGCGCTGATTCTGTTTTGTCTCAGTGCTGCCGCGCCCGCAGCGCCGGCCGGGCAGCAGCACGACGTCATCAACGTGACCAGCCTGGATGCACCGGCCGGCGCCGTGGTGCTGCTGCCCGGCCGGTGGTTTGCCGCTGCGCCCAGCACCACGGCGCCGGCCCTTGCGCATGGCGCCGTGCTGCCCGCGCCCGCCCCGGCGCTCGCCCCCGCTCTGGTGCTGATGCACGGCTGTGGCGGCCCCTACGACGCACGGGGCCGCCTGGCCGAGCGCTACACCGCGCTGGCGGCCCGGCTCAACACCCTGGGCGTGCATGTGCTCGTGCTGGATTCCTTCACGCCGCGCGGCCAGAAGCAGATTTGCACCCAGCTTACCGGCCAGCGCAGCATCACGCAGCAGCAGCGCCGGCGCGACGCGCTGGGCGCGCTGCAATGGCTGGCCGGGCCGGCGGGCCGCGAGCGCGGGGGCGACGCCACGCGGCTCGGTCTGCTCGGCTGGTCCAACGGCGGCAGCACGGTGCTGGCGGCCATCAACCAGCGTCACCCCGAGGTCGCAGCAGCGCTGGTGCGGCCGAGCGTGGCGGTGGCGTTCTACCCCGGCTGTGAGGTCGAGTCGGCGCGCGGTTTCGAGCCGGTGGCGCCGCTGTTGATGCTGTTGGGTGAATTGGATGACTGGACGCCACCGGGCCCCTGCAAGGTGCTGGCTGCTGCGGTGCCCGCCACCGGCCCCGCGGTGCAGTGGGAGTCCTATGCCGGCGCTTATCACGGCTTCGATGGCAACGCGCCGCTGCGGCTGCGCCGCGATGTGCCCAATGGCGTCAACCCTGGGCAGGGGGTCCACGTCGGCAGCGAGCCGGCTGCACGCGCTGCTTCGGCCTTGCGGCTGGACCGCTTCCTGCAAGAAACCTGGAACCTGCGCCCATGATTCCGCACCCCGGCGCCGCGCGCCAGAACAGCGCTGCCGAGCTCAGGGCTTTTGACGCCGTGTGTCAGCGGCTGGCCGGCTTTGGAGCCGGTTTATCAGCCGAACGGATTGAAGGTTTCCTGACCGCGCTGGCTGCCGGTCCGCGCCTGCCCGAGCCGGCCGAATGGCTGCCGCTGATGTGCGGTGATGCCTTCGAGCGCACGTTCGCCGACCCTGCCGATGCACAGCAGGCCGAGCGTGCTTTGCTGCTGCGCCTGAAGGTGCTGGGCGATCAACTCGACCCGCAAGCGCTGATGGACGAGCCGCAGGCGCTGCGCCTGGACCCGCTGATGAGCGAATGGACCGACGCCGACCGCGACCGCCTTGTCAGCGAAGGCGTCAAGCTCGAGGAAGCCGCGTTGATGCAGACCGGCGGCCTGTGGGCCGAAGGTTTCTTCGCTGCGCTCGATGCGCAACCCGCGTTGTGGGCAGCCCCTGCCGACGAAGAATCGGCTGAGATGTTGAACGTGCTGCTGCAGCAGATCAGCGTGCTGCTGCTGCCGCCGCATGACCCGCTGATGGCCGGGCACGTGAAGCTGTTTTACCCGCGCGGCGAGCCGACACGCGACGAGCTGCTGGCTGAAGCTTGCGGCGCGGTGCAGGACCTGCGCGTGTTCTGGGTCGACCGTGCGCCCAAGCCGGCCACCCGCCGTGTCGAGGCCACGCCCGGCCGCAACGACGCTTGCCCCTGCGGCAGCGGCAAGAAGTTCAAGAAGTGCCACGGCGGCCCCGGTGCGGGCGCCGGCCTCGACCGGCTTTGAAGGGCCCGGCGCCCATGTGCAGATCAACGTGCGCGTCGAGCGCCAGAACACGCGGTCGGTGGACGCCGTGCAGCCGATGGCGGCTGGCACCGTAATGGCACACGCGATCGGGATCATGCAAAGCTCAAGCCACCACCGGTCTTCGGCAATCGCCATCGCCAAGGCGCCCTGCTAGAGTCCCGCGGCATGCCAAAAACGCCCGCCCTGCAGGGCCACCACATCGTCGTCGGGTTGTCCGGCGGCGTCGCTTGCTACAAGGCCGCCGAGCTGGTGCGCGGGTTGATCAAGCATGGCGCCACCGTGCAGGTGGTGATGACGGAAGCCGCGGCGCAGTTCATCACGCCGGTGACGATGCAGGCGCTGAGCGGCAGGGCCGTTGCCACCAGCCAGTGGGATGCGCGCGAGCCCAACAACATGGCGCACATCAACCTGTCCCGCGAGGCCCGGGCCATCGTGGTGGCGCCGGCCAGTGCCGACTTCATCGCCAAGCTGGCGCAGGGCCGCGCCGATGAACTGCTGAGCCTGATGTGTCTGGCGCGCCAGGTTGCCAGCTGCCCGCTGCTGGTAGCCCCGGCGATGAACCGCGAGATGTGGGCGCACCCGGCAACGCAGCGCAATGTGGCCCAGATCCGTGCCGACGGCGCCGTCGTGCTGGGCCCGGCCGCGGGTGACCAGGCCTGCGGTGAGGTTGGCGACGGCCGCATGCTCGAGTCCGATGAGCTGGTCGACGAGTTGATCGCCTTCTTTCAGCCCAAGCGGCTCGCCGGCCGCAGCGTGCTGGTGACTGCGGGGCCGACCTTCGAAGCCATCGACCCGGTGCGTGGCATCAGTAACCATTCCAGCGGAAAGATGGGTTTCGCCGTGGCGCGCGCCGCCGCCGAAGCCGGTGCCCGCGTCACGCTGGTGGCCGGCCCGGTACACCTGCCCACGCCGCGCGGCGTGCGCCGCCTCGACGTCCTCAGCGCGCAGCACATGCTGGACGCGCGGGGGCGGCGCGGGGCCCCCCCCCCGCGCAGAAAAAACC
>JAJAZC010000002.1 GCA_026785885.1 Rubrivivax sp. | reverse complement strand
GCCGTGGGCACCGCGTTTTGGGCCAGCGCCGGCATTGGTGTGCACAGCAATGCCGCTGCCAGCAAAGCCGCGGGAACAGTGGTGCCCAAACGGACTGCACCGACTGTGCTGGCCGTGCTGACGTTGCTGACGTTGCGAAAAGCGGTGCGGGCAGTAAGGGTCATGGAGCGGGGGTACCGGTGGGCCGATCGTCGGTCGGCATGGGGCTGCTGCCGCGCTCGTCGCGCAGCAGGCGGTAACCGGGGATATTGTCCTTCAAGACTTTCAGCGGATTCGATCCGATCCGCGACAGGCCGACGAGTTCCAGTTGCACCAAAAGCCGCGTAGTCGCCTGGCTGCGCCCGGTGGACAGCTGCTCGGCCACGACGCGCCCGATCCAGCAGCCAGCGTCGTACTCCAGGCCCAGGATCGAATCGGTCAAACGCCGGTCTTTCAGGCTGTAGTTGAAGCGGCCCACCGAATACCACGCGCCGCTGCAACCGCTGCCGGCGCTGGACCTGCCGGCGCCTGGCGCGGTGGCCCAAACGGGCCACTGCCAGCCGACTTCCAGCTGCTCCGACAGACCGCGCGCCAACCGGTAGGTGGTGCCGAGCGTGCGGTAGGGCCCGGGCGAGTAGCGCACACCGATGATCGAGCGCACCGAGCGGTCGATCTCCGGGCTGTACTGCACCGCGCCGTCGAAAGTCCAGCCCGGTAGCACGCTGGTCGAGCCGATCAGCAAGGCGTCGGAAAAGCGCCGCTCCAGTGGCACGCCGTCCGGCGTGCCGTCGGCCTGCGCCGTGATGCGCTGGGTGCGCAGCAGGTAGCGCTGCACCAGGCCCAGGCGCAGCGCTTCTGCGCCGGTCTGCACATCGACCAGCCGCGTCGTGAAGCCGGCGGTGATCTGGTGCGAATCGGACACCCGGTCGATGCCGGAAAACGTGTTGTCGCTGTACAGCGAAACAAAGTTGAAGTCCTTGGCTGCCGCGTCGTAGTTGGGCAGTTGGCTCTGCGCGCGGTAAGGCGTGTTGACATACAGCAGGCGCGGCTCCAGCGTTTGGTGCAACTCACGGCTGAAAGCCTGCGTGCTGCGTTCCAGCTCGAAGCCGGCGTCGACGCTGAGGGTCGGAATCGTGCGGGAGGCGCGCGGCACGGCTCCGCGCGACGCCAACGGCACTGCGGGTGTCGTTGACGCCGATGACGCCAGCGTCGTGCCCGAGTACGACGCGGTGTTGACCGACAGGCGCGGCACCACCCACCAGCCCAGGCCGCGCAGCGGCCGGCTCACCGAACCCAGCAAATGCCAGCGCTCGCCAGTGCTGCGCTGCGTGCTGGCAGCCTGGTTGTGTGGCAGCGTCAAGCGATTGAACTCGGTCTCCGCCGTGAGCTCCAGGCCGCCGGGTGCACGCCCGCCCAGCCGCACGCCGACTTGCGGACTGCGCTCGTAAGGTGCATTGACAAAGGACTCGCTGTTTTGCTGCACCTGCCACTTCAGCGCACGGGCATAGGCCAAGCCCTCGCCTTGCGGCAGTGCAAACGGCTGCTCGAGCGCCAGCCGCAGCGGCAGCAGCCGCGGCGTGAAGCCCCGCGATGCGTCGGGGAAGTCCTTCCACCAGTCGTCGTCGGAAACCCGCGCGATGCTGGCGCTGTAGCGCAGCCCGCTCTCCGGCGTGCCCAGGTGGCCCCCGTGCTGCCACTGCAGCGATTGACGCGAGCGCCCGACGGCCTGGTCGTACGGCAGCCAGTCCAGGCGCAGGCTGCCTTCGTCGCGCGCTTCCAGGTAGCGCAGCTCACTGTCCAGAGCAACGCCACGGCGCGTGATCAACCGCGGCGCCAGCGTGGCGTCGCGGTTGGGTGCGATGTTCCAGTACCAGGGCACCGATAGCGTCAACCCGCTGCGGTTGTCGATGTTGACTGACAGTGGCAGCCAGCCGGACTTGCGTGTATCGCCCAGCGGAAAGCTCAGCGTGGGCAGCGCCACGATCGGCATGCCCAGAAAACGCAGCACTGCGCCTTCGGCAACGCCTTCGTTGGCGTCCAGGTCGATGCGGACGCTGTCGGTGCGCAGCACCCAGGCCGGCTCTGCGCCGCTGCTGTCGTCGCGCGGACAGCTGGTGTAACTGGCGTTGGTGGCACGCGAGCGTGCGTTGCCCAGGAAGTCGATGCGCTCGGCGCGGCCGCCGGCACCGAGCGCCGGAAACTCGAACTGCGGCTCCAGGAAAAAGCCTTCGAAGCGCTGCACAGCAATTTCCAGTTGCGAGCCGCGGTATTCGGCGCCACCCTGGCTGACGTGCACCTGGCCGCTGGCCGTGGCGCGGTCGCGCGGGGTGTCGTAGGCCAAGCGGTCAGCGCGGATGACCACGCCGCCGCGGCGGAACTCGACATTGCCTTCGGCTACCGTCTGCAGATCGGGCTGGCTGCGGATGCTTTGCGCCTGCAGCACGATGGGCAGCTGGCGCGCCGCTTCGGCACGCGGCAGCGGTTGCAGGCGCAGGCTGGGCTGCAGGGTGGTCAACGGCGCCGAGGCCGCCGCTGCTGCAGAAGCCGCCAACGGGGGCACCGCCATCTGGCTGTTGGCGGCGCCGCTGCCGCAACCGGTTGCGGCGGCCAAAGCCAGCCAGGTGATGCGCATGCTGGGAAGCGGGGTCTGTGCGGGCGTTGCCGCCACGGCGGGTTCTTAGAATGGATTATCCATGAGCACTTTTGACGACCCTACCGCTGCTGCACGCACGGCAAACCCGAACACCGTCCCGGCAGTGACCTGGCCCGATGCAACACGACAGGCGGCTTTCGACCACTGGCTGGCGGCGCTGGCGCCAGCGTATGGTTTACAGCCGCAGACGCTGGCGTTGGCATCGGCAGACGCGAGCTTCCGCCGGTATCTGCGCGTGCAGGGTGGCAGCCGCACCTGGATCGTGATGGACGCGCCGCCGGCGCTGGAAGACGTGCGTCCTTTTGTGCGCGTGGCCGGTCTGATGTTGGATGCAGGCCTGCATGCGCCGCGTGTGCTGGCAGCCGACGTCGAACGCGGCTTTCTGCTGCTCACCGACCTCGGCCAACAGTCTTACCTCGAAGCCCTGAACACCGCCTCCCCCGTGGAGGCCGACCGCCTGATGCGGGATGCGCTGGACGCCTTGCTGCAATGGCAGCAGCGCATGCCCCCGCAGGCGCTGCCGCCTTGCGACGAGACCCTGCTGGCGGCCGAGCTGGCGCTCTTTGCGCAGTGGTGCGTGAAGCGTGAGTTCGGCATCGTTTGGGATGAGGCAGAGCAGCAGGCTTGGCAAACCACCTGCCGGCTGCTGATCGACAGTGCATTGGCGCAACCGCAGGTCGCGGTGCACGCCGACTGGATGCCGCGCAACCTGATGGTCGGCGAGCCGAACCCCGGGGTGCTGGATTTTCAGGACGCCATGTGCGGCCCGGTGACCTACGACCTGGCCTCGTTGCTGCGCGACGCTTTCATCTCATGGCCCGAAGAGCAGCAACTCGATTGGGCGGTGCGCTGGTGGCAGCAGGCACAAGCTGCAGGCCTGCCGGCAATTCAGGCCTATGCCGATTTCGGCGAGTTCTGGCGCGCGCTGGAATGGATGGGCTTGCAGCGGCACCTCAAGGTGATGGGCATTTTCTGTCGCCTCAAACACCGCGACGGCAAGCCCCGGTACGCCCGGGACCTGCCGCGCTTTTTTGCCTACGCCACCCGAGTGGCCGGGCGCTACCGGCCGTTGAAGCCGCTGCTGCGGCTGCTGGAGCCGATGTCGGGTCAGACGGTGGCAGCGGGCTACACCTTCTAGCCCGCCGCCGGCCTGGCCACGGGCCGCGATTACTTCGGCAGAACGACGCTGTCGATGACGTGGATAACGCCGTTGTCAGCAACGATGTCGGTCTTGATGACCTTGGCGTTGTCCACCATCACGCCGCCGGTCGTGCTAACCGTCAGCTCACTGCCCTGGACCGTTTTGACCTTGCCGGCCTTGACGTTCTTGGCCATGACCTTGCCAGGCACCACGTGATAAGTCAGCACAGCGGTCAGCTTGGCCTTGTCTTTCAGCAACGCGTCCAGATCGGCTTTCGGGATCTTGGCGAAGGCTTCGTCGGTGGGTGCGAACACCGTGAACGGGCCTTTGCCTTTGAGCGTCTCCACCAGACCGGCGGCCTGCAGCGCGGTGGCCAGGGTCTTGAAGTTGCCGGCGGCAACGGCGGTGTCGACGATGTCGGCGGCTTGCGCAGCCAGCGAGGCGGCGCCGAGGAAGGAAGCGATGATCAGTTTTTTCATGATTGGTCTTTCGGGGTTGGTAAAACGAGGGAAAGAGGGGCGTCAGCCAGTGCCGCTCAAGGCGCCGGCAGGATCACCTTGTCGATGATGTGAATCACGCCGTTGCTGGCCAGCACGTCGGTGCCGGTGATGTTGGCGCGGCGGTTGCGGCGGTCGGTAATGACCAGCCCTGCATCCACGCCGAAGGTCTGGCCCTGCAGCGTGGTGATCGGTGCACCCACCGGTACGTCGGCCTTGAGCAGGCGCGAGCCTAGCACGTGGTAAGTCAACACCTGCGTCAGCAGCGGCCTGTTGGATAGCAACTGCGCCTTGGTCACACCCAACTCGACCAGCAGCGCGGCAAAGGCATCGTTGGTCGGCGCGAAGACCGTCAACGGGCCAGTCGCGGACAGCGCGCCGGCCAGCTCGGCCGCCACCACCGCTTCCACGAGGATGCTGAACTGCGGCAGGGCCTGCGCGGTCTGCACGATGGTCTTGTCGGCCGGCAACAGCACCTTGTCGATGGCATGGATGACGCCGTTGCCACCGTCGATGTTGGTGGCGACTATGTTGGCCTTGCGGTTGCGCCCATCGGTGATGACGAGTTGCGTGCCCGTGAGGTCAACCTTAAAGAAGCCGCCCTGCAGCGGCATGATGGCCCGGCCCAACGGCACGCTGGCTAGCGGCACGCGGGTGTTCAGCACGTGATAGGTCAGGACCTGCGTCAGCAGCGGCTTGTTGGCCAGCAGCTGCGCCTTGGTAACGCCGAGTTCGGTCAGCAGGGCGGCAAAGGCATCGTTGGTCGGCGCGAACACCGTGTACGGGCCGCCGTTGCTCAGCGTCGGGCCCAGATCGGCGGCCACGACAGCTTCGCTGAGGATCGTGAAGCGGGCGTCTGCGGATGCGACCTGCACCACGTTTTGAGGCGGGTGGTCGTCGTCACCGCCGCAAGCGGCCAACGTGCTCAAAATGGCTGCAGCCAGTACCACTCGAATCCAGCGTGTCATCGGTATCTCCTGAAAATTTAGAAGGAAAAAGTCGCTTCGAAACACCGCTCAATAACGGCATCCGAAGGACAATATTACTCGATAGTTCACATCTAAAACTCTACGGTTTTATTATAACTTTTCGGTAGCAGTTGCCCTTGGGGCTGTGATCCGCCAGCCCGGCAGCACACGCTCCGGCGCATGTTCGAGCAAGGCATCTCGATGACGTGGGAAGGCAGGCCCACGATGCCGAGCCCCGCCAGGGCCGCGGCGTACAGGGGCCGACGGCCGATGCGGCGGGGCCCGGCGGGGCCCGGCGGCGACAATCCAGCATCCCCTCTGATCAGACGCTGCTGCACGGCCCGCCGACCGGGCTGTGCGGCAGGTGCATTGCATGTTCACCTTTTTCGAAAGCCGCATCCGCCCCACCGCATTGCCCGGCACCGCGCCGCCGCAATCTCTGCTGGGCTTTTACTGGCACTACGTGCAGCAAGCGCGTGTGCTGTTTGGCGCCATGTTCGCCACTGGGCTGGTGGTGGCGCTGATCGACACGCTGATCCCCGTGTTCATCGGCAAGCTGGTGCGTTTGATGGAAGCACCGGACCGCGCTGCTGCGCTGGCCAGCGCCATGCCGGGGTTGATCGGCATGGCGCTCCTGGTGGTCATCGGCCGGCCGCTGGCGCTGCTGCTGGACAGCCTCGTGCGCAACAACGCGGTGGTGCCCGGCGTCACCAGCCTGATCCGCTGGCAAAGCCACTGGCATGTGGTGCGGCAGAGCTGGCCGTTTTTTCAGAACGACTTCGCCGGCCGCATTGCCAACCGCGTGATGCAGACCAGCAATGCCGTGCGCGAGAGCGTCGTCAGCTCCATCCGCGCGGTCTGGTACATCGTGATCTACGGCGTTTCTGCGCTGGTGCTGATGGCGCTGGCCGACTGGCGTCTGGCGCTGCCGACGCTGCTGTGGTTTGGCGGCTATGTCTTCTTCCTGCACCGCTTCGTGCCGAGGATGCGCGACCGGGCCAAAGCCAGCTCCGAGCTGCGCAGCCAGGTCATGGGCCGCGTCGTCGACAGCTACACCAACATCCTTACCGTCAAGCTGTTTGCACGCGCCCGCGACGAAGACGCCTATGTGCGCGATGTTATCGACGAGCACAGCTCGGCCATCGCCGCGCACATGCGCCTGATCACGCAGTTCATGACCACTCTGTCGGCTTTGAACTCGCTGCTGCTGGTGGGCACGGCGGCCATCGGCATTGCGTTGTGGAGCCAGGGCGTGATCGACGCCGGCACGGTGGCCACCGCGCTGCCGCTGGCCTGGGCCATCAGCAACGTGGCCGGCTTCGTCAGCTGGGAGGTGACCGGCATCTTCGAGAACATCGGCATCGTGCAGGAGGGCATGGAAACCATTGCCGTGCCGCATGCGATGGCCGACAAACCGGGCGCGCGCGATCTGCACGTGAGCGCTGGCGACATCCGCTTCGAGCATGTCACCTTTACCTACGGTCGCGACGACGGCAAGAAGGTGCTGGACGATTTGAGCCTGCGCATCCGCGCCGGTGAACGCGTGGGCTTGATCGGCCGCAGCGGCGCGGGCAAGAGCACGCTGGTCAACCTGTTGCTGCGATTCCACGACCTCGAGCACGGCAGCATCCGCATCGACGGTCACGACATCCGCGAGGTCACGCAAGAGAGCCTGCGCATGGCCATCGGTATGGTCACGCAGGACACCAGCCTCTTGCACCGCTCGATCGCAGCCAACATCGGCTTCGGCCGCATCGGCGCCAGCGCGGCCGAGATCGAAGCCGCAGCCCGCAAGGCGCAGGCCCACGAGTTCATCATGGGCCTGCAGGACTGGAAAGGCCGCACCGGCTACGAAGCGCAGGTCGGCGAGCGCGGCGTCAAGCTGAGCGGCGGCCAGCGCCAGCGCGTGGCCATCGCCCGCGTGGTGCTGAAGGACGCGCCGATCCTGGTGCTGGACGAGGCCACCTCGGCGCTGGACAGCGAGGTCGAGCTGGCCATCCAGAGCCAGTTGCTGGGCCTGATGGAAGGCAAGACGGTGATCGCCATCGCACACCGCCTGAGCACCATCGCGCGCATGGACCGGTTGATCGTGCTGGAGCAGGGCCGCATCGTCGAGCAGGGCACGCACGCCGAGCTGCTGGCGCTGAATGGCCACTACGCCAAGCTGTGGTCGCACCAGAGCGGCGGGTTTTTGGCCGAGGATCTGGCCTGAGCAGCCATGGCCGGCGCGGATCGCGCCGGCCGTGGCCCGTGGGCTGCGGCCGCGCCTTACGGGCAGGCAGCAATCACCTGCGCCACCGCCGCCGTGAGCTTTTTGCCGTAGGGCACGTGCAGGAACTCGTTGGGTCCGTGGGCGTTGCTCTTGGGGCCGAGCACGCCGCAGACCATCATCTGCGCCTGCGGGAAAACGCGGCTCAGCATGCTCATCAGCGGAATCGTGCCGCCCTGGCCGATGTAGCCCAGCGGCGCGCCGAAGTGTGCTGCCGACGCGGCGTCGAGCGTGTCCTCCAGCCACGGCGCCAGCTCGGGCGCGTTCCAGCCGGTGGCGCCCAGAGCTCCGGCGCGGCCGTCGGGATGGAAGGTAACTTTGGCGTTGTAGGGCGCGTTGTCTTCCAGCAGCGCTTTGAGCCGCACGCTGGCCTGGTGCCCGTCCACCAGGGGCGGCAAGCGCAGGCTGAGCTTGAAGGCGGTGTGCGGGCGCAGCACGTTGCCGGCGTTGCCCAGGTCCGGTAACCCATCCACGCCGGTGACGCTGAGCGTGGGCCGCCAGGTGCGGTTGAGCAGCGCCTGCAGCGGGTCGGTCGTGGTCGGCAGCGTCGGGCCGCCGTCCAGACCGCAGGACCAGGGGAAACGCTTCCAGACTTCGTCCTTCAGGATCGCCGCCGTGGCCGCGGCTTGGGCGACGCGTGAGGCCGGCACCTGGCAGTGAAAGCTCTCGGGCAGCAGCTGGCCGGTCCGGCTGTCCTCCAGGCGGTCCAGCACCTGGCGCAGGATGCGGAAACTGCTGGGCACCACGCCGCTGGCGTCGCCGCTGTGGATGCCTTCGGTCAAAATTTCCACCTTGAGCACGCCGCTGACCATGCCGCGCAGGCTGGTGGTTAGCCACAGCTGGTCGTAGTTGCCGGCACCACTGTCCAGGCACACCACCAGGCCGACGTTGCCCAGCCGCGCGCGCAGCGCGTCCAAGTACACGGGCAGGTCGCCGCTGCCGCTTTCTTCGCAGGTTTCGATCAGGCCCACGCAGCGCGGGCGCGGAATGCCTTCGCGGTCCAGCGCTTCGATGGCGGTGATGGCAGCGTAGACCGCATAGCCGTCGTCGGCGCCACCGCGGCCGTACAGCAGGCCGTTCTCGAACTTGGGCGTCCACGGGCCCAGGTCCCTGCGCCAGCCGGTGAACTCGGGCTGTTTGTCGAGGTGGCCGTACAGCAGCACGGTGTCGGCGGCGTCGGGCTTGGTGGCCGGGATGTCGAAGAAGATCACTGGCGTGCGGCCTTCCAGGCGCAGCACCTCCAGCGTCAGGCCGGCGACCTTGCGGCCCTCAACCCAGGCTGCGGCATCGCGCACCACGCGGTCCAGCAAGCCGTGTTCGGCCCACTGCGCATCGAACATCGGGCTCTTGGCGGGCACCGCGATGTACTTCGTCAGCGCCGGCACGATGCGCTCGTCCCAGGCTTGGTCCGTGAAGGCGGTGATGCGGCTCAGGGCCTCAACTTCGGGGGGGCGGATCGGTGCGTTCATCAGTGGCTCCTCAGGGTTGCGGCACGGGCAGGCGTGCCAGCCAGTCGGTGAGCCGGGCCAGCAGCTGCTGGCGTTCCGGCTCGTTGAAGATCTCGTGCGCCAAGCCCGGCCAGGCTTGCGCGGTAACGGCAGATGGTGGTGCTGCAGCAGCAAATGTCGCACTGCCAGCGGCAAGCACGCAGCGGTCGGCGCCGGCCCACATCAGCAGCGTGGGCACGGCCCAGCGTGGCGCCGCGGCTTGCACGGCCGTGCCGGCATCGAGCATGAAGCGCACCAGCGCCGGCGTGACTCGGTCGTGCACCAGCGGATCGGCGGTGTAGGCCTGCACCACCGCCGGATCCCGGCTGATCCAGGCCGGCTTCAAGCAGTTGCCCAGGCGCAGTTGCGGCGCCAGGCCGCCGAGCAGCGCCAGCAGCAGCTTCTGCAGCGGGCGCATGCCGATGTCCAGTGCCGGCGATGACAGCGCCAGCGCATCGAAACGCCGCGCCCAGGGCGCCGGTGCAGCGGCCAGCGACTCGGCAACGAAGCGCGCAGCCACCAGGCCACCCAGGCTGTGGCCCAGCAGCACCTGCGCGCCGAGCGCTGCAGGCTGTAGCTGTCGTTGCTGGTGCATCTGCGCGTGGTCATGCACCTGCGCCACGTCGGCCAGCAGCGCATCGGGTTGCGGCAGGCCGCCCCGCGGTCCGCCGCTGCGGCCATGCCCGCGGTGGTCGTGGCCGATGACATGCCAGCGCTGCGCGTTGAGCGCCGCGGCGACATCGGCATAACGCCCGATGTGCTCGCCCAGGCCGTGCACGATCTGCACCCAGCCTCGCGCTGCGCCGGGCGCCGGCCAATGCTGCAGATGCAGCGCGACGCCGTCGGGCGTGTGCAGCGGGGTGGCTTGTTTCACAGCTTGAAGTCGTAGTCGATCGTCAAAGGTGCGTGGTCCGAAAAGCGTTGGTCCAGAAAGATCGCCTCGCGCCGTGCGGTGGCGGCCAGCGCCGGCGTGGCCAGGTGATAGTCCAGCCGCCAGCCGACGTTGTTGGCCCAAGCCTGGCCGCGGTTGCTCCACCAGGTGTACTGCTCCGGGTGCGGGTTGAGTTTGCGGAAGACATCGACCAAGCCGCCGTCGGTCAGCAGCTGCGTCATCCAGTTGCGCTCCTCGGGCAGAAAGCCGCTGTTCTTCTGATTGCCGCGCCAGTTCTTTAAATCGATAGCCTGGTGCGCGATGTTGATGTCGCCCAGCAGGATGAATTCGCGCTCGGCCTTCAGCTGCATCAGGTGCGGGTACAGCAGCGCCAAGAAGCGGAACTTGGCGGCCTGGCGGTCCTCACCGCTGGAGCCGCTGGGGAAGTAGCAGCTGATCAGGCTCAGCTTGCGTCTGGCGGTGTCGTAACGCGCTTCGACCCAGCGCCCTTCGGCATCGAATTCGGGGTTGCCGAAGCCGCGGATCACCGCACTCGGTGCCTGGCGTGTGTACAGGCCGACACCCGAGTAGCCCTTCTTCTGCGCGAAGTGAAAGTGGCCTGGCATGTCGGCGACCTTTTGCAGCGATTCGGTCACGTCTGCGGCCTGGGCTTTGAGCTCCTGCACCCCCATACAATCTGCGTTCGCGCTTTCAGCCCAGGCTTCGAAACCCTTGCGTGCCGCTGAACGGATGCCGTTGAGATTGAGCGTGACCAGTCTGAAAGCCAAGAAATCTCCCTGCCTCAATGAGCACCGCTGAGACCCACCCGCTGGCGCAGGCATTCGTTCAGTTTGCGGTGCAGTCCGGTGTGCTGCGCTTCGGTGAGTTCAAGACCAAAGCCGGGCGGCTGTCGCCCTACTTTTTCAACGCCGGATTGTTCGACGACGGCGAAAAGTTGGGTCGTCTGGCGGAATTTTATGCAAGCCGCCTGCTGCAGCGCGACGTTGCTGACGGCATGCCGTTCGACATGCTTTTTGGCCCGGCCTACAAAGGCATCACGCTGGCCTCGGCTGTGGCGGTTGCGCTGGCGCGCCGCGGCCGCAATGTGCCCTTTGCCTACAACCGCAAAGAAGCCAAAGATCACGGTGAAGGCGGCAACCTTGTCGGCGCACCGGTGCGCGGCCGCGTTCTCATCGTCGATGACGTCATCTCTGCAGGCACCTCGGTGCGCGAATCGATCACGCTGATACGGGCCACCGGCGCCACGCCCTGCGGCGTGGTCATCGCGCTGGACCGCCAGGAACGCGCCACCGAAGGCGGCCAAGACGCCGCGCACAGCGCCGTGCAGTTCGTGACCCGTGAACTCGGTCTGCCGGTGGTGGCCATCGCCACGCTGGCCGATCTGCTGGATTTGCTGCAGGCCGGCGGCAGCAGCGGCCCGCTGGCTGCCCACGCCGCGCCGGTGCAGGCCTATCGCAAGCGCTATGGCGTCTGAGCGTCTTTACACCGCCTGCATCGGCTCCTGCATCGGCTCCTGTGTGGGCCTGGTGCTGCTGGCCCTGCACGCGGGCGCTGCAGCGCAGCCCGTGCCGGGCGCTGTCAGCGGCATCTACACCTGCATCGACAGCACCGGCCGCCGCTGGACGGCCGACCGACCGATCCCGGAATGTGTGCATAAAGAGCAGCAGGTGCTCAACCGCGACGGCTCCGTGCGCGCCGTCGTGCCGCCCACGCTGACCGCTGAGGAGCGCGCTGTAAAAGACGCCCGCGACCGTGCCGCAGCTGACGCCCGCGTCGCGCAAGCCGACGCGGTACGCCGCGACCGCAATCTGGTTGTGCGCTACCCCGACGAGGCAACGCACCAGCGGGCCCGTGAAGCATCCGCCGACACGGTGCGCCTGGCCATCAAGGCCACCGAGGAACGCCTGCGTGAGCTGGAAGCCGAGCGCAAGCCGCTGCGCGACGAGGCCGAGTTCTATCAAGGCCGGCCAATGCCAGCCAAGCTGAAAGCGGCCATGGACGCCAACGACGCGTCGGTCCAGGCGCAGCGCGCCTCTAGCGCCAATCAGGAAGCGGAACTGGTGCGGATCAACCGCATCTACGACAACGAGCTGCAGCGCCTGCGCCGTCTGTGGGCCGGCGCGCAGCCGGGCTCGCTGGGGCCGATGCCGGCTGCGCCTGCATTGGCGCCGGTGCGGCCGAGCAAGGTGTCGATGCGGCCCGCGGTGCCGGCCGCTGCCGCTGCGCCAGCCCAACGCTAGAACGCGCCGGGCTGGAACGGCTGGGTTTGCTTGAGTGCAGCCCGAGCGCAGGGGTTTGTGGCTCGGTCCTGGCTCGAGCGCTGCATGTGCGCTACTTGTGCACTGGTTGAGCGCTGCTCGAGCGCAACCGGAGCGCGGCTTGAACCCGATCAACCGCCTGCCAGGCGCTTCTTCAACAGTTCGCCGGCTTGTGCCGGATTGGCCTTGCCCTGGCTGGCCTTCATGACCTGGCCGACCAGCGCGTTGAAGGCCTTGTCCTTGCCGGCGCGGAACTCCTCCACCGACTTGGCATTGGCTGCAATCACGGCATCGACGATGGCTTCGAGTGCGCCGCCTTCACTGATCTGCTTGAGGCCACGCTTTTCGATTTCCGCATCGACATCGGCTGCGGTTGCAGATGCGGTTGTAGTAGCGGTCGCCGACCACAACGCGTCGAACACCTGGCGTGCGCCGTTGTGCGACAGCGTGCCGTCGGCAACACGCCGGATCAGCGCCGCCAGCGTGGCCGGCTGCAGCGCCGTGGCGGCAATCTCGCGCGCTTCGGCGTTGAGGCGCTTGGACACCTCACCGGCCATCCAGTTGGCGGCCAGCTTGGGCTGGCCCGAAACATCGCGCACGGCTTCGTAGTAACGCGCAAAGTCCAGGCTCTGCGTCATCAACGCGGCGGCTTCTGCGCTCAGGCCGTCGGCCTGCACCAAGCGCTCGGCCATCGCAGCCGGCAACTCCGGCATCGCGGCTCTGACTCGCTCGACCCACTCGGGGCCGATCACCAGCGGCGGCAGGTCCGGGTCGGGGAAGTAGCGGTAGTCGTGTGCGTCTTCCTTGCTGCGCATCGCACGGGTCTCGCCGCTGTCGGGGTTGAACAGCACGGTGGCCTGCTCGATGGCCAGGCCGTCTTCGACGCGGTCGATCTGCCACTGCACCTCGAAGTCGATGGCCTGGCCCAGGTTGCGAAAGCTGTTGAGGTTTTTGATCTCGCGCCGCGTGCCACGCGCGGCGCCGGGCTTGCGCACCGAGACGTTGGCGTCACAGCGAAAGCTGCCCTCCTGCATGTTGCCGTCGCACACGCCCAGCCACATCACCAGCGCGTGCAGCGCCTTGGCGTACTCCACCGCTTCGGCGCTGCTGCGCATGTCGGGCTCGGAGACGATCTCCAGCAGCGGCGTGCCGGCACGGTTGAGGTCGATGCCGGTCTGGCCCGCGAAATTTTCATGCAGACTCTTGCCGGCGTCTTCTTCCAGGTGCGCGCGTGTCAGCCGCACGCTGCGCGGTTGGCCGGCCAGCACGAAGTCCACACGTCCGCCCTGCACCACCGGAACCTCGTACTGGCTGATCTGGTAGCCCTTGGGCAGGTCTGGATAGAAGTAGTTCTTGCGCGCGAAGATCGACACCGGCGCAACCTTGGCGTTGACTGCCAAACCAAAGCGGATGGCGCGCTCGACTGCGCCGCGGTTCATCACCGGCAGCGTGCCGGGCAGCGCCAGGTCCACTGCGCAAGCCTGCGTGTTGGGCGCCGCGCCGAAGCGGGTGGCCGCACCACTAAAGATCTTGCTCACGGTCGACAACTGCGCGTGGGTTTCCAGGCCGATGACGACCTCGTAGCCGCGGGTCAGAGGGGTAGACGTCGGCATGTCAAAAACCCGGGGGCACGCGGGTGTGGAAGTCGGTGGCCTGCTGCAGCGCGTGCGCGGTTTGCAGCAGCGTGGCCTCGGTGAAGTAGTTGCCGATCAGCTGCAGGCCCACCGGCATGCCGTGGTCGCCCGAGCCCGCCGGCACGCTCATGCCCGGAAGGCCGGCCAGGCTGGCCGGCAACGTAAAGATATCGGCCAGGTAAGCCTGCAGCGGGTCGTCGCCCATGCGGCCGAACTCCCAGGCCACTGTCGGCGCCACCGGGCCGGCAATCACGTCGCAGTGCTGGAAGCAGGCCTGAAAGTCGTCGGCAATCATGCGGCGCAGCTTTTGCGCCTGCAGGTAGTACGCGTCGTAGTAGCCGTGGCTCAGCACGTAGGTGCCAATCATGATGCGGCGCTTGGCCTCAAGGCCGAAGCCTTGCGAGCGCGTCTTTTTGTACATGTCCAGCAGATCCCCGTGCTGGGCAGCGCGGTGGCCGAACTTGACACCGTCGAAGCGGCCCAGGTTGGAGCTCGCTTCGGCCGGCGCGATGATGTAGTAGACGGGAATGGATAGCTCGGTGCGCGGCAGGCTCACGTCGACCAGCGTGGCGCCGAGTTGCTCCAGCACTGCCAGCGCGGCGCGAACCGCGCCATTGACATCGTCGGCCAAAGCGGCCGGAAAAAACTCCTCGGGCAGGCCGATGCGCAAGCCCTGCAGCGGCCGCGCCGCGCTGCTGCCGACGCGGGGCGCGAGCATCGCAGCGTGATAGTCCTGCGGCACTTGCTCTGCGCTGGTGGCGTCGCGCTCGTCAAAGCCGCTCATCGCCGACAGCAACAGCGCGCAGTCCTCAGCACTGCGTGCCAGCGGGCCGGCCTGATCGAGGCTGGACGCAAACGCGACCATGCCGTAGCGGCTGCACACGCCGTAGGTCGGCTTGATGCCGGTGATGCCGGTGAAGCTGGCGGGCTGGCGTATCGAGCCGCCGGTGTCGGTGCCGGTGGCGGCCGGCAGCAGCCGCGCGGCCACCGAAGCTGCGCTGCCACCCGAAGAGCCGCCCGGTACCCGGCTGCGGTCCCAGGGGTTCAGCACCGGCCCGAAGGCGCTGTTCTCGTTGGCCGAACCCATCGCGAACTCGTCGCAGTTGAGCTTGCCCAACGTGACCATGCCGGCGCCTGCCGGACCCAGGCGCGCGACCACGGTGGCGTCGAAGGGGCTTTGGTAGCCGGCCAGCATCCTGGAGCCCGCGGTGGACGGCCAATCACGGGGCACGAAGATGTCTTTGTGCGCCACCGGCACGCCGGTCAGCGCCGTGGCCTGGCCGCGCGCACGGCGTGCATCGGCCGCTTCGGCCTGGGCCTGCGTGACGGACTCGTCGATCGCCAGGAAGGCGCCAAGTGCGGCTTGCTCCCGGGCACGCGCCAGCAGCTCACGGGACAGCTCGACGCTGGACACCTGGCCAACCGCCAGCAGCCGCGACAGCGCGGCCACGCCCAGGGTATGCAGCGGCGCGCTCACTCGATCACCCGGGGCACCAGAAACAGGCCGTCTTCGACCGCCGGCGCACTGCGCTGGTTGGCCTCGCGGTCGACGGTTTCGGTCACGGTGTCGTCGCGAAGGCGCAGCGCAACTTCGTGCAGCGCCGACAGCGGCGTCGCCAGCGGCTCGACACCGCGGGTGTCGACGGCGCTCATCTGCTCGACGATGCCGAAAAAGCCGTTCAGCTGGGTCAGCATCTGGGCCGCCTCGGCCGCCGACAGTTCAAGCCGCGCAAGATGCGCAATGCGACTCACGTCCTGGGGGGTCAAGGCCATCGTCGAGTGGGTCTCTAAAAATTAATGAAGGGCGGCAGAGGAGTTGCAGACCGGGCTCGCCGAATCGTGCCGGTCACGACCACGGGCGCGGTAAAAACAAGAACATACCAAGGACGAAACCCGGGGCAAAGCAGCGAAAGCGGCAGCAAACAAACAGGCGACGAAATCAGCCGTCAAACCAGCAACGAACAAGCCCTGCGAAAGGCCGCTGATCGGGCGATTGCACCCGGCCGGCACTGCTGCAAAATGCAGCGTCGCACCTGGGAAGCCGGGTTGCCTAAGTTATTATCTCCGGTCACCTGCACGCTCCCGGGCGGCTGGTCACTCGGGGGCTATGCTCGGCCTCGAGATCAAGCCAGACACCCGGGTTGCGCGCCCGCAGAGCGCATTACCCCACACCCCAAGCCGCGGCGCACCGAACGCCATCCCGCAGGCCTTGTAGCCCGCCGTCTTTGCCGGCCACCGCCTGTCCAGCCCGCACCGCCGCTGCCCCGAACGCACCGCGCTTAAGCCCAAATCCGCCGCCCATGTTTGCTGCCTCCCTGCGCCGCTATTTCTCCACCGACCTTGCCATTGACCTGGGCACCGCCAACACGCTGATTTACGTGCGCGGCAAAGGCATCGTGCTCGACGAACCTTCGGTCGTTGCCATCCGCCACGAAGGCGGTCCGCAAGGCAAAAAAACGATTCAGGCGGTCGGCAAGGAAGCCAAGGCGATGCTGGGCAAAGTGCCCGGCAACATCGAAGCCATCCGGCCGATGAAGGACGGCGTGATCGCCGACTTCACGGTCACCGAGCAAATGCTCAAGCAGTTCATCAAGATGGTCCACCCACGGTCCGTCCTGCGCCCGAGCCCGCGCATCATCATCTGCGTGCCCTGCGGCTCGACCCAGGTCGAGCGCCGTGCGATCCGCGAGAGTGCCCTCGGTGCAGGGGCCTCCGACGTGTACCTGATTGAAGAGCCGATGGCCGCGGCGATTGGCGCTGGGCTGCCGGTGTCGGAGGCCAGTGGCTCGATGGTCGTCGACATCGGCGGCGGCACCACCGAGGTCGGCGTCATCAGCCTCGGCGGTATGGTCTACAAGGGCAGCATCCGCGTGGGCGGCGACAAGTTCGACGAATCGATCATCAACTACATCCGCCGCAACTACGGCATGTTGATCGGCGAGCCCACGGCCGAGATGATCAAGAAGAGCATCGGCAGCGCCTTCCCCGGCAGCGAGGTCAAGGAGATCGAGGTCAAAGGCCGCAACCTCAGCGAAGGCGTGCCGCGCAGCTTCACGATCAGCAGCAACGAAATTCTCGAAGCGCTGACCGACCCGCTCAATCAGATGGTCAGCGCCGTCAAGAACGCGCTGGAGCAGACGCCGCCCGAACTCGGCGCCGACATTGCCGAGCGCGGCATGATGCTCACCGGCGGCGGCGCCTTGCTGCGCGACCTGGACCGCCTGTTGGCTGAAGAAACCGGCCTGCCCGTGCTGGTGGCCGAAGACCCGCTGACCTGCGTGGTGCGCGGCTGCGGCATGGCGCTGGAGCGCATGGAGCGGCTGGGCTCGATCTTCACTTCAGAGTGAGCGTTTCTCCGCTGCGCCAGAGCACGGAGGCTCCGGCCTTCACCAGGCACAAACAGTCCGCAGGACTGTTTGTGCCCGGGCTCAGCCTGCCGATCCTGGGCCTGCGGTGCTCGACGCACTTGAGTGCGTCTGCGCTCCTCGGCCCAATCTCGGCACGCTCGCGACGGAAATCGCTTCCACTCTGACTTGTTGGTCCCCTGTATGCCACTGGGCACGCTGGACCGCGCACCGCCACCGTTCTTCCGCCAGGGCCCGTCGGCGCTGACGAAGCTGATTTTCTTCGCCGCACTGGCGCTGTTTTTGATGGTCGCCGACACGCGCTTCAAGGTCGTCGAGCCGCTGCGGCAGGCCCTGGCCATCCTGCTGCTGCCGCTGCAGCGCACGCTGGCCGTGCCGGTGCAGATGTGGGAGGGCGGGAGCGACTACCTGCGCGGCCTGGCGCGGGCTCGCAACGATGAACGGGCCGCGCTCGAACGCATGGCCCAGGTAGCCGAGCGCGCCGCGCGCACCGACCAGCTGGCGCTGGAGAACACCCGCTTGCGCGCACTGCTGGAGCTGCGCGCTGCGGTGGTCGTCAAGTCGGCACCGGCCGAGGTGCTTTTCGAAGCTGCCGATCCATATTCGCGCAAGGTCTTCATCGACCGCGGCCTGCAGCACGGCGTCAGCCCCGGCTCGCCGGTGATCAACGAAGCCGGCGTGCTGGGCCAGGTCACGCACGCCTATGCGCTGACGGCCGAGGTCACGCTGCTGTCCGACAAGGATGCGGCCATTCCCGTCATCAACACACGCACGCAGCAGCGCAGTGCGGCCTTCGGCGGCAGCACCGGTGGCGGCATGGAGCTGCGGTTCATGTCCGGCAATGCCGACGTGCAGGTGGGCGACGTGCTGCACACCAGCGGCCTGGACGGCATCTACCCGCCTGGCCTGCCGGTGGCCACCGTCAGCGCGGTGCAGCGGCGTGCTGAAGCGGGTTTCGCGCGCATCACGCTGGTGCCCACCGCCAACGCCGACGGCGTGCGCCATGTGCTGGTGCTGGAGCCGTTGTCGGTGCAGCTGCCGCCGCGGCCGGCAGCGGCGATGGAAGAGCCGGCCCGGGCCGCACGGCCGGGCACCGCGGGGACGGTGAGGCGGTCGGCTTCGGCGCCCGGAAACGCACCGTGAGGGCCGCAGCGTGACCCTGCTGAACAGCCAAGCCCTGCCCGCGATGCCGCGCCATGATCATGCCGACCGAGAGAGTCGCAACATGATCCATCCGACCGCAGGAGCCGCGACATGATCATGCCGCGGGGCGACCAGCTGCTGCTGCCGGCAAACCCGTTCTTCATCGCGCTGACGCTGCTGCTGGCCTTTGCCGTCAACTTGCTGCCGCTGGGCCGCATGCCGGCCATGCCGGACCTGCTGGCCGTGGCTCTGGTGTTCTGGAACGTGCACCAGCCGCGGCGTGTCGGCGTCGGCGTGGCTTTCCTGTTCGGTTTGATGATGGACGTGCACCAGGGCGCGCTGCTGGGCCAGCATGCGTTGGCCTACACAATGCTGAGCTACGTGGCCATCACCATCCACCGCCGGTTGCTGTGGTTCGGCGTCGTCGAGCAGGCGCTGCAGATCGTGCCGGTGTTCTATGCCGCCAAAGGCGTGATGCTGGCAGTGCGCATGCTGGCCGGCGACATGTTCCCCGGCTGGTGGATCCTGCTGGCGCCGGCACTAGAGGCGCTGTTGTGGCCGCTGGTCACGCTGGCGCTGCTGGCACCGCAGCGCCGGGCGCCCGATCCAGACCAGAATCGACCCCTGTGAGCCCCGTGTGACTTCGGCCCCTGCGATGACCGTCCTGCGCAACGTCGAACAAGAGATCAACCGCTTCCACGGCCGTTTGCTGGCCGCTGCGGTGTTTGTGGTGCTGGCCTTTGTGTTGCTTACCGCGCGGCTGGTGTACCTGCAGGTCATCCGCCACGACGAGCTGGCGCTGCAGGCCGAGGCCAACCGCATTGCGGTGGTGCCCGTGGTGCCCAACCGCGGCTTGATCGTCGACCGCAACGGCGTCGTGCTGGCCACCAACTACTCGGCTTACACGCTGGAGATTTCGCCCCGGCTGGCCGGCAGCCGCGGCCGCGCTGCCGAGTTGGAAGCGCTGATCGACGAGCTCTCGGCGGTGGTCGAAATTGGCCCGCGCGACCGCCGCCGCTTCAAGCGCCTGCAGGACGAGCTCAAGGGCGCCGATTCGCTGCCCATCCGCACCAAGCTCAGCGACGAAGAGGTGGCGCGCTTCACGGCCCAGCGCTTCCGCTTCCCGGGCGTCGATGTGCGCGCGCGGCTGTTTCGCAGCTATCCGCTCGGTGAGACGGGCAGCCACCTGCTGGGCTACATCGGCCGCATCAACCCGGCTGAAAAGCAGGCCATGGAGGATTGGGACGAAGCCGATCAGGGCAACTACAAAGGCACCGAGTACATCGGCAAGCTCGGCCTAGAGCAGAAGTACGAGCAACAGCTGCATGGCACGGCCGGCTTCGAGCAGGTTGAAACCAGCGCCGGCGGCCGCGCCGTGCGGCGCTTGTCCAGCCACCCGCCGACGCCGGGCGACAAGCTGGTGCTGTCCATCGACATCCGGCTGCAGGCGCTGGTGGAGGACATGTTCGGCGACCGCCGCGGTGCGCTGGTGGCCATCGATCCGCGCAGCGGCGAGGTGCTGGCTTTCGTCAGCAAGCCGACCTTCGACCCCAACCTGTTTGTCGACGGCATCGACGTCGACAGCTGGCGCGAGTTGAACGAAAGCATCGACAAGCCGCTGTTTAACCGGGCCCTGCGCGGCACCTACCCGCCGGGCTCCACCTACAAGCCCTTCATGGCGATTGCGGCACTCAACAGCGGCAAACGCGCGCCGGGCACCGTCATCAACGACGGCGGCACCTTCCAGTTCGGCAACCACACCTTCCGCAGCCACGGCGACAAGGGGCTCGGGGCGGTGGACATGACGCGCTCGATCGTTGCCAGCAGCAACGTCTACTACTACTCGCTGGCCAACGAGATGGGCGTGGACCTGATCCACGAGCAGCTCACGTCCTTCGGCTTTGGCGTCAAGACCGGCATCGATGTCGACGGCGAAGTCACCGGCCTGCTGCCATCCACCGAGTGGAAGAAGCGCTACTACAAGAAGCCGGAGCAGCAGCGCTGGTACGCCGGCGAAACCATCAGCCTGGGCATCGGCCAGGGCTACAACAACTTCACGATGCTGCAGCTGGCCAACGCCACCGCCACGCTGGTGATGGGCGGCCAGCGCTTCAAGCCGCGCCTGGTGCGCGAGATAGAAAACGTCATCACCGGCCAGCGTGAGCGTGTGGCCAGCGATGCGCTGGAGCCGCTGCCGCTGAAGGCCGAACACACCGAGCTGATCCGCAAGGCCCTGTACGGCGTGACGCAGCAAGGCACATCGACGCGCGTCTTCGCCGGTGCGCCCTACGCCAGCGGCGGCAAGACCGGCACCGCGCAGGCGGTGGGCGTGAAAGCCGGCGAAAAGTACAACGCGGCCAAGCTCGACGAGCACAAGCGCGACCACTCGCTGTACATCGCCGCAGCGCCCATCGACGCACCGACTGTGGTGCTGGCGGTGGTGGTGGAAAACGCCGGCTTCGGATCCGAGGCTGCAGCGCCAATGGCGCGCCGCGTCTTCGACTACCTGCTGCTGGGCCAGGTGCCCAGCGAAGAAGACCTGGTGCTGACGCGGCAGGGCAAATCCAGCGCGCCGATGGGCACGCCGCGGTCTGCCGCCGAGATGCCGCTGCCCGGCCAGCCGGCCTCTGTGGCAGGCGTGGTCAGCGAGCGGGTGGCCGTGGTGCGTGCGCCTGCCGCGGCGCGCTGAGCGCCTGGCGCTGGCGATCGTGTCGAAACGAGCATGAGTGCGGCCTTCGAGCAGCCATCGCCCTGGCTGCGTGTGCGCCAGGTTTTCAGTGGCTTCGACGGCCCGCTGCTGCTGGCCATCACGATGTTGGCGGCCATCGGCCTGGCCACGATGTACAGCGCCGGCTTCGATCACGGCACGCGCTTCGCCGACCATGGCCGCAACATGCTGATCGCGATGGTGGTGATGTTCATCGCCGCGCAGATCACGCCGCACAAGCTGCAGCAGCTGGCGGTGCCGCTGTACCTGGCCGGCGTGGCACTGCTGGTTGCGGTGGCCGTGTTCGGCATCACGCGCAAGGGCGCGACGCGCTGGCTGGCGCTGGGGCCGCTGGTGATCCAGCCTAGCGAGGTGTTGAAGATTGCGATGCCGCTGATGCTGGCCTGGTGGTTTCAAAAGCGCGAAGGCCAGCTGCGTGTGGCCGATTTTGCGATGGCCGGCCTGCTGCTGGCGGTGCCCGTGGGGCTGGTCATGAAGCAGCCCGATCTGGGCACGGCCCTGTTGATCCTGGCCAGCGGCGTGTATGTGATCTTCTTCGCCGGGCTGTCGTGGCGGCTGGTGATTCCGGTGCTGGTGCTGGGCGGCATCGGCATCCTTGCCCTGGTACTGACGGCCGACGCGATCTGCCAGCCCGGCGTCGACTGGCCGCTGCTGCGCGCGTACCAGCAGCACCGCGTCTGCACGCTGCTGGACCCCACCAAGGACCCGCTGGGCAAGGGCTTTCACATCCTGCAGGGGATGATCGCCATCGGCTCGGGCGGCTTGTCGGGCAAAGGCTTCATGCAGGGCACGCAGACGCACCTGGAGTTCATTCCAGAGCGCACCACCGACTTCATCTTTGCAGCCTTTTCGGAAGAGTTCGGTCTGGCCGGCGTGTTGACGCTGCTGCTGAGCTTCACCTTCCTGATCTTCCGCGGTCTGATGATCGCGGCCGAGGCGCCAACCGTCTTCACGCGCTTGCTGGCCGGCGCTGTGACGCTGAGCTTTTTCACCTATGCCTTCGTCAACATGGGCATGGTCAGCGGCATCCTGCCGGTGGTGGGCGTGCCGTTGCCCTTTGTCAGCTACGGCGGCACGGCCATGGTCACGCTGGGTCTGGGCCTGGGCATCCTGATGTCGGTGGCGCGCAGCCGGCGGCTGATGCAGAGCTGAACTGCGTCCCAAGCTGGGCCGCCGCCCGCACCAGCCGCAGGCTCGTCAAGCGGCGGGAAAGCGCACCGTGAACAAGGCCCCCGGCGTCTGCCCTGCAGCGGCGCGCGGCTCGGCATCGCTGACCGACACCACGGCGTCGTGGCGCTGAGCAATCTCCTGCACGATCGCCAAGCCCAGGCCGCTGCCGTCGACCTGCGTGCCCAGCACCCGGTAGAACGGCCGGAAGACCGCTTCGCGCTCTGCGGTCGGAATGCCGGGGCCGGTGTCTTCCACTTGCAGCAGCAGCGTGTGGCCGAAAGCATCGCCGCTGACGCGCACCGTGATGCGGCCGCCAGGGGGCGTGTACTGCAGCGCGTTGTCGACAAGGTTGCGGATCAGCTCACCCAGCAGCACCGGCTCGCCGGACATCGGCGCCACCGCTACCGGCTCGGGTCCGTCACGGCCCGCCACGGTCTCGGCGCCCGGCCCCTCGTAACCCAGATCGATGTGCCGCTCGATGGCGCGGGCGACAAAGTCCCTCAGCACCTCGCGGGTCAGCGCCGCCAGGTCGACCGGCTCGCGTCGCACCGGCTGCGCGCCTTCGTCGGCGCGGGCCAGCGCCAATAGCTGATTGACCATGTGCGCAGCGCGCTGGCTGGACAGCGCGATCTGCTGCAGTGAATGGAGCGCGGCCGCCGTGTCGCCGCCCGGGCTGCCGTCGATTTGCCGCGCCGCCAGCTCAGCCTGCATGCGCAACCCGGCCAGCGGTGTCTTCAGCTGGTGCGCCGCATCAGTCAGGAAGTGGCGCTGCGCACCGATGCTCAGGCTGAGCCGCTGCAGGAGATCGTTGATCGCGTCGACCAGCGGGCGCACCTCGTCGGGGACGTCGCGCGTCGGGATGGCGCTCAGGTCGGTACTGCTGCGGCGGCGGATGCGCTGCTGCAGCTCGGCCAGCGGCCGTATGCCGCGGGCCAGCGCAAACCACACCAGCAGCACCGCCAACGGCAGCATCACGAACTGCGGCAGCAGCACGCCTTTGATTATTTCGGTGGCCAGGCGCGAGCGCTTGCCCAGTGTCTCGGCCACCTGCACCAGCGCTTCGCCGCGGTCACCGCGGCCGAGCTGCGCCGTGTAGGCCACACGCACCGGCTCGCCGCCCAGCATGTCGTCTCGAAAATGCACCGCCCGGTCGTCCACCGGTTCGCCCACCGGCACCGGCAGGCGCCCATCGCCGGCCAACAGCTCACCGCGCTCGCCCAGCACCTGAAAGTAGACGAGGTCTTCGCTGTCGTCGTCGCCACGCGTCAACGCGGCGGCAATGTGCTCCAGCTCCATCCGGTGCGCCGCAGCCTGCCCGGCGCCCGACCCCGGCTGCTGCTGCTGCACCTGCTGGACGCGGCTTTGGAGCGCCAGCGCCAACACCACGTCGCCCAGCTCGCGGTCGAAGGGCCGGTTGGCGATGGACTGCGCCACCAGCCAGGTCAGGCCCAGGCTCATCGGCCACAGCAGCAGCAGCGGCGCCAGCATCCAGTCGAGGATTTCCCCGAACAGTGAACGCTGCTCGTGCGCAGGGGTCGTCAGCATCGGCTGAGCATCTCATGCAGCGTGCAGCTGGCCGCGCGCAACGCGGCGCTTCAGGCCGCGATCTTCTCGAGGTAGTAACCCAGGCCGCGCACGGTGGCGATGCGCACCGGCCCCTGCTCGATCTTCTTGCGCAAACGGTGGATGTAGACCTCGATGGCGTTGTTGCTGACCTCTTCGCCCCACTCGCACAGGCGCTCTACGAGCTGGTCCTTGCTGACCAGGCGGCCTGCGCGCTGCAGCAGCACCTCCAGCAGGCCCAGCTCGCGCGCCGACAGCTCCACCATCTGGTCATTGAGGTAGGCCACGCGGCCGGTGGCGTCGAAGGTCAGCGGCCCATGCTTGAGCAGGTTGGACGCGGTACCCAGGCCACGCCGCGTCAGCGCCCGCACACGCGCTTCCAGCTCTTGCAGCGAAAACGGTTTGGCCATGTAGTCATCGGCGCCAAAGTCCAGGCCCTTGACCCGCTGCTCGACGCTGTCGGCCGCGGTAAGGATCAGCACCGGCACGCTGCCGCCGCGGCTGCGCAGCTTGCGCAAAACGTCAAAGCCGTGCAGCTTGGGCAAGCCCAGGTCGAGGATCAACAGGTCGAAGCTGTGATCGGCCAGCGCCGCATCGGCCTCACTGCCGCCAGCCACGTGATCGACCGCGTAGCCGCCCGCACGTAGGGCACGCAACAGGCCGTCGGCCAGCACCTGGTCGTCTTCGGCAATAAGGATTCGCATCGCGCTGTCTCCTGCGGCCCCGGCTCTGGGGCCGGCAGCTCTTGTCTGGCGCGCGGTCGGGCCCGCTGGCCCTGCGGTTCTTCGCGCCGCAGATTCTAGGCAGCGCGGTAACAGCGCAATATGCATGAACAAGCGAACGAACAAGCCGACGAATAAGCGAACTACCGAGCGGGTCAATAGAGAGTCAGGCGCAGTGCCCTGGCCCTGGTGCGCCCGAAGAGGGTACCCCGAAAAGACTGTACGCATATCCAGTCCGTCAGCCATAATTACGGCCAGTCACGCCACTCTGGAGAACCCCATGGATGCCCCCGTCAAAGCACTCAACACCGAAAAAGCCAAGGCATTGCAAGCGGCCTTGGCGCAGATTGAAAAGCAATTCGGCAAGGGCTCGATCATGCGGCTCGGCGTGGGCGAGGTGATCGAGGACATCCAGGTCGTCTCCACCGGCTCGCTCGGGCTGGACATCGCGCTCGGCGTCGGTGGCCTGCCGCGCGGGCGCGTGGTCGAGATCTACGGCCCGGAAAGCTCGGGCAAAACGACGCTGACGCTGCAAGTCATTGCCGAGATGCAAAAGGTCGGTGGCACCGCGGCCTTCATCGACGCCGAGCACGCGCTGGACATTCAGTACGCGCAGAAGTTGGGCGTCAACCTGCAGGACCTGCTGATCAGCCAGCCCGATACCGGCGAGCAGGCGCTGGAAATCGTCGACGCGCTGGTGCGCTCCGGCTCCATCGACCTCATCGTCATCGACTCCGTGGCCGCGCTCACACCCAAGGCCGAGCTCGAAGGCGAAATGGGCGACAGCCTTCCCGGCCTGCAAGCCCGCTTGATGAGCCAGGCGCTGCGCAAGCTCACCGGCTCGATCAAGAAGACCAACACCATGGTCATCTTCATCAACCAGATCCGCATGAAGATCGGTGTCATGTTCGGCAACCCCGAAACCACCACCGGTGGCAACGCGCTGAAGTTCTACGCCTCGGTGCGGCTCGACATCCGCCGCACCGGCAACATCAAAAAGGGCGAAGAAATCATCGGCTCGGAGACCAAGGTCAAAGTCGTCAAGAACAAGGTCGCGCCCCCCTTCAAGGTGGCGGCGTTCGGCATCCGTTACGGCGAAGGCATCAGCCGCGAGGGCGAGATCATTGACATGGGCGTCGAGGCGCGCATCCTCGACAAGAGCGGTGCCTGGTACGCCTACAACGGCGAAAAAATCGGTCAGGGCAAAGACAACGCGCGCGAATTCCTGCGCGAGAACGTCGAGCTGGCGCGCGAGATCGAGAACAAGGTGCGTGAGAACGTCGGCATTCCGCTGCTCGGCGTGCAGCCGGCGGGCTGATGCAGCAAGCGCCGTTGTTGCGGCTGGCCGCACCGCCACGCATCTGAAAGTACAGGCCCGCAATGGCCTTCGGGTCGCTGTCGATCAAGGGCCGCGCGCTGCGCTATCTGTCGCAGCGCGAGCATTCACGCCACGAGCTGGAGCGCAAGCTGCTGCGCCATGTTCGCAACGCAGCGCGCCGGCGCCAGCAGGCTGACGACGCGGCCGAAAACGAAGCCGACAACGAGACCAGCCGGGCCAGCAGTGACGAGCAGCAGATCGCACCGGCTCTGGATGCACTGGCCGCTGCTGGGCTGCTGAGCGATGAACGCGCCGCTGCGTCGGTGCTGCACAGTCAGGGCGCACGGTATGGCGTGCGGCGTCTCAAGCAGACGCTGCAGCAGCGCGGGCACGAGCCCGAGTTGATCGACGCCACCCTGCAGCAGGCCCGCAGCACCGAGCTGGCACGCGCCCACGACGTCTGGCGCCGACGCTTCGGCGCAGCGCCAGCCGATGCTGCTGAACGTGCGCGTCAGGTGCGCTTCTTGATGGGCCGCGGTTTTGAGAGCGACGTGATCCGGCGTGTGATCAGAGGCATCGACGACCCGACGTTCGACGAGGTTTGATCGGGCCTCGGCCGCTGCGCCGGATCGGGCTGGGGCCGGCTCTTGTTGCAAAGCAGCATGATAGATTTGCCGCCCTCGCGCAAGCCGGGTCCAGAGCCCTCTGGTCCTTCCTCACGCGCTGCTGCAGCCGCTGGCATCGACATCGCCACGGCTGTCATGGCGGCGGCCCGCAGCGCCCACCGCCGACCCGACCACGCCAGCCAAGGACCCCCATGAAGATCCACGAATACCAGGCCAAGGAGCTGCTCCGCGCGCACGGTGTGCCGGTGCCACGCGGCTACCCGGCTTTCAACCTGCGTGAAGCGCAAGAGGCGGCGCAAAAGCTCGGCGGCGCGATGTGGGTGGTGAAAGCGCAGATTCATGCCGGCGGCCGTGGCAAGGGCGGTGGCGTCAAGCTGGCGCGCTCGGCGGCGGAGCTGCAAACGCTGGCCGGCCAGATCCTGGGCATGCAGCTGGTCACGCATCAAACCGGCCCGCAAGGCCAAAAGGTGCGGCGGCTATACATCGAAGAAGGCGCCGACATCCAGCAGGAGTACTACGTCTCGCTGGTCACCGACCGCGCCACACAGAAAGTGGCTTTCATTGCGTCGTCCGAAGGCGGCATGGACATCGAAGAGGTCGCGCACAACCGGCCCGAGAAGATCGTCACCGAATACATCGATCCGCTGACCGGCCTGTCCGAAGCGCAAGCGCGCAAGATCGCCGATTCCATCGGCCTGCCGGCCAACAGCACCGCACAGGCGGTCGAGCTGTTTCAGAAGTTGTATGCCTGCTACATGGACACCGACGCATCGCTGGTGGAGATCAACCCGCTCAACCGCGACAGCCAGGGCCGGCTAATGGCGCTGGACGCCAAGTTCAACTTCGACGCCAACGCGCTATTCCGCCACCCGGACATCGTTGCCTACCGCGACCTGGATGAAGAAGATCCTGCCGAGGTCGAGGCAAGCAAGTTCGATCTCAGCTACATCAGCCTGGACGGCAACATCGGCTGCCTGGTCAACGGCGCAGGGCTGGCAATGGCCACGATGGACACCATCAAGCTGTTCGGCGGCGAGCCGGCTAACTTTCTGGATGTGGGTGGCGGCGCGACTGCAGAGAAGGTCACTGAGGCCTTCAAGATCATGCTCAAGAACAGCAAGGTCGAAGGCATCCTGGTCAACATCTTCGGCGGCATCATGAAGTGCGACACCATCGCCGAAGGCATCATCGCCGCGTGCAAGGCCGTCAACCTGAGTGTGCCGCTGGTGGTGCGCATGAAGGGCACGAACGAGGACCTGGGCAAGAAGATGCTGAGGGAGTCCGGCCTGCCGATCATCAGTGCCGACACGATGGCCGAAGCGGCCGAGCGCATCGTCGCTGAAGTGCAGTAAGCCGGAGCCACGACATGTCCATCCTCATCAATAAAGACACCCGCGTCATCACCCAGGGCATTACCGGCAAAACCGGGCAGTTTCACACCAAGGGCTGCCAGGGTTATGCCAACGGCCGCGCCTGTTTTGTGGCCGGCGTCAACCCGAAGAAGGCCGGCGAAAGTTTCGAAGGCATTCCGATTCACGCCACCGTCAAAGACGCCAAAGCCGCCACTGGCGCCAACGTCAGCGTGATCTACGTGCCGCCGGCAGGCGCAGCAGCAGCGATCTGGGAAGCGGTCGAAGCCGACCTGGATCTGGTGATCTGCATCACCGAAGGCATCCCCGTGAAGGACATGCTGGAGGTGCGCAACAAGATGAAGCGCAAAGAGGCTGCCGGTGGCAAGCAGACGCTGCTGCTGGGCCCCAACTGCCCCGGGCTGATCACGCCGGATGAGATCAAGATCGGCATCATGCCGGGCCACATTCACCGCAAGGGGCGCATCGGCGTGGTCAGCCGCAGTGGCACGCTGACCTATGAGGCCGTGGCACAGCTGACCGAAATTGGCCTGGGCCAAAGCAGCGCAGTCGGCATCGGCGGCGACCCGATCAACGGCCTCAAGCACCTCGATGTTATGAAGCTTTTCAACGACGACCCTGATACCGACGCCGTAATCATGATCGGCGAGATCGGAGGCCCGGATGAAGCCGAAGCTGCGCGCTGGTGCCAGGCGCACATGAAAAAGCCCGTCGTCGGCTTCATCGCCGGCGTCACCGCGCCGGCCGGCAAGCGCATGGGCCACGCCGGCGCCCTGATCAGCGGCGGCGCCGACACGGCCGACGCCAAGCTTGCCATCATGGAAGCGTGCGGCTTCACGGTGACGCGCAACCCGTCGGAGATGGCCCGGCTGCTGAAGGGTTTGCTCAAAGCCTGATGGCGCTTGGGGCTGGCCGAGCGCCCCCAATGACGATGCCCATCAGCCTGCAAGCCGGGCAGTCGCTGGCCAGTCACCGGCTCCTACGTGCCATCGGCCAGGGCGCATCGGGCACGGTGTTTTTGGCCGAGCATGAAACCAGCGGCGCCGTGGTGGCGATGAAAGTCGTCGTGCTGCCGCCAGGCGCCGGTGGCACTGGCACTGGCACTGGCACTGGCGCTGGCACTGGCACTGGCGGCCACGACGCAGCTGGGCAGCAGTTCCTGCAGGCCGCGCAGGCCGCCATGCGACTGCGACACCCGGGCATCGTGGAGGTCTTCGCGGCCGGGCTGCAAGGTCGTCTGGCCTGGCTCACGATGGAGCCGGTGCCGGGCAGCGACCTGGTGCGCTACACGCAGGCACCACGCCTGCTGCCCGAGGCCGTGGTGCTGCGCATAGCGGCGCGCCTGGCGCAGGCGCTTGCCCACGCACACCGCCAGGGCGTGGTCCACCGTGATCTGAAGCCGGCCAACGTGCGCGTCAACTGGGCCGACGATGCCGTCAAGCTGCTGGATCTGGGTCTGGCGCGCAGCAACAGCGGTGTTGAAACGCAGACCGGTGCGCTGCTAGGTACACCGCTGTACATGGCGCCCGAACAGCTGGCCGGTGCGCTGCCGTCGCCGGCCTCGGACTTTTATGCGCTGGGCGTGCTGATGTTCGAGCTGCTCAGCGGCCGCCTGCCCCATGAGCCCACGACGTCGATGGGCGATTTGTTGCGCCGAATAGCACAGGAGCCGGCACCCGATCTACTAGCGCTGCGGCCGGCTTTGCCGGCGACGCTCGGCAGCTGGGTTGCCCGCCTGCTCGCCAAAGCGCCGGCTGCACGCCCGACCGACGGCCAAGCGCTGGCTGCGGCGCTGCAAATCCTGGGCGCAAGCCTGCCCGGCGGCGGTGCGAAGTCACGCTGACATCGGGTCGCACCCCAAGGCCCAGCGGGTGTTCACAGGCACAATTGTGGCTCTTCGGCTACCTGCTTCTGCCCCGTCCCCGTGCCCATGATGATCGAGCTTCATGCCGCCGTGGACCCCGGCCGGGCGCGCAGCAACAACGAAGACTCGGTGGCCACCGATGACGGTGTCAGCCTCGCCGTATTGGCTGATGGCATGGGCGGCTACAACGCCGGTGAGGTGGCCAGCAACATGGCCACCAGCTTCATCCGCACCGAGCTCGGCCGCTGGCTGCGCGAAGCCAGCACGCAAGCCAGCGATGCCGAAGTGCGCCGCGCGATGGACATCTGCGTCGACAACGCCAACCGCGCCATCTTTAACGCCGCCAATGCCAACCCGCAGTACGCGGGCATGGGCACGACGCTGGTGGTTGCCGTGTTCCGCGACAACCGCGTGCTGCTCGGCCATGTCGGCGATTCACGCTGCTACCGGCTGCGCGAAGGCCGTCTTCAGCAGATCACGCGCGATCACTCGCTGCTGCAGGAACAGATAGACGCCGGCCTCATCACGCCCGAGCAGGCCGCGTTCTCGGCCAACAAGAACCTGGTTACGCGCGCGGTCGGCGTTGAGGACACGGTGCTGCTGGAAACCCACCAGCACGACGTACTGGCGGGCGACGTGTTTTTACTGTGCTCCGACGGCTTGTCCGACATGCTGGACGACGAAGGCATCGCGCAGGTGCTGCAGGGTCAAGAGACGCTGGAATCCGGCACTCGCGCACTGATCGCAGCGGCCAATGACGCTGGTGGAAAGGATAATATCTCCGTGATACTGGGGCGCGCCAATGGCGGCGCTAGCGCTCCGGCCAGGTCATGGTGGGCCTTCCGGCGCTGAGGCAGCAAACGCCTTCCTTGTCGAATAACGGGTGCTCAAAGCGACCCACGACACCGCAGCCGGTGGCGCAAAAAACTGAGGGTAGGCATGGGCAAATTGGTGGTTTCTCTGGACGGCGTGGTGATCAAGGAAGTGCAGATCACCAAGGACAAGACCACCCTCGGCCGCCGCCCCTACAACGACATCGTGATCGACAACCTGGCCGTCAGCGGCGAGCACGCCGTGCTGCAGATGGTGGGCGCCGACGTCTTCATCGAAGACCTCAACAGCACCAACGGCACCTACATCAATGGCAAGGCCATCAAGAAGCAGCTGCTGTCGCACAACGACACAGTCGAGATCGGCAAGTACAAGATCAAGTACCTGGTCGACGAATCGAGCGATTACGAAAAGACGCTGATCATGCGGCCCGGCAACTTGAACACGGGTTTGGGCAGTGGCAGCCCGCTGCAGGCCGGCGGCGGCCATTCGGCATTCGGCGCGTTGGGTGGCGCCTCACCGCCGCTGCAACCGGCATCGATCAAGGTCTTGAACGGCGCCGCAGCGGGCCGCGAAGTCGTGCTGACCAAGGTCGTCACCACCGTCGGCAAACCCGGCGTGCAGGTGGCGTCCATCACCAAGCGTCCCAACGGTTATGCCTTTGCGCACGTGGAAGGCACCACCAAACCCAGCATCAACGGCGTGCCAATCGTCGGCGACTCGATCCCGCTGCGCAATGGCGACGTGATCGAGCTGGCCGGCACGCAGATGCAGTTCATCTCGCGCTGAGCGCCTGCGGCAGGCGCGCGGCACCGGCTGCCACCGCCTGACCACCACCACGCCAGCCGGCGGGATGTGACGGGCTTCACAGCACCGCCCTCCAACGCACGGTCCGCGACACGTGGCACCCTCATCTGCCTTGCACTGCGCTGGCCCCGGGCTCAGCATCCCGTATCAATCCGCATGCAACCCCGCCTGCGGCACCTAGCCCCATCCTGCTTCTTCCGCTTCATGCAAATCCGTGTTCTCGGTTGCTCGGGATCGATTGCCGCCGGCAGCCGCACGACGTCCTTCCTGCTCGACCACGACGTGTTGATCGACGCCGGCACCGGCGTCGGTGACCTCACGCTGGCCGAGATGGCAGGCATCGACCACATCCTGGTCACGCACTCGCATCTGGACCACGTGCTGTCCATCGGCCTCCTGGCCGACAGCGTCACGCGCCGCCGCCGCGCGGCGCAGCGCCCGCCGATCCTTGTCTACGCACTGCCGGCCACCATCACCGCGCTGCGCCAGCACATCTTCAACGGTGTCATCTGGCCCGATTTCACACGGTTGCCCGACGAGACGCACCCGGTGCTGCAGTTCCAACCCGTGCAGCAGGGCGAGACGCTGGCCATCGGCACGCGCTGCATCGAGGTTTTGCCGGCCAGCCACACCGTGCCCGCCGTCGGCTACGCCGTGCACGGCAGCCAGGGCGCGTGGGTTTTCACTGGCGACACCGGCCCTAACCCGGCACTGGGGGCGCGGCTGGCGCAGATCGACATCCACACGCTGGTCATCGAGACCGCCTTCGGCGACGACGAGCGGGCGCTGGCCGGCATCAGCCGCCACCTGTGCCCGGCCACGCTGCGCGAAGAACTGGCGCAACTGCGCGCACCCACCGACGTGCGCATCACGCACATCAAGCCGGGTGAAGTCGCAGCCGTGATGTCCGAGATTGCAGCCCACAGCAGCCGCCACAGCCTGCGCGCGCTGGCCTCGGGCGACCTGATGACGCTCGCCGACTGAGCAGCAGCCGCTGACGTTTTTCGTCAGCTCTGGCGCCCCGGCGCCCATCGCCCCGCCGCAAAGTGACCAAACGCGGCAATGAGCGTGGCAAAGCGCACGGCTTACCGCCGGTTTCAAGCTGGCACGGGCCCTGCATTCTTGGAGGCGGTCCGTCCCCGTTATCTGCCCCCAACAAGGAGTTTTTTTATGAAGCGTGTCCAACAAGGTTTCACCCTGATCGAACTGATGATCGTCGTGGCGATCATTGGTATCTTGGCTGCGGTTGCGCTGCCGGCTTATCAGGACTACACGGTCCGCGCAAAGATGTCTGAAGTTGTGCTCGCCGCGTCAGCCCCGAAAACGGCTATTTCCGAAAGCTTCCAGTCCGCCAGCACGATGCCGCTAGACCAGGCCGGTGCAGGCATGCCCACGGTGGCCCAGACGGCAACCCGCTTGGTGACGTCTGTCACCTATGGAAGAACCTCGGCTACGGTCTCCACTGTCACCGCTTTGGCGACACCCGCGGTTGGTGGTTCTGTGACCGCAGTGATGGGCATCGTGCTGACGGGCACGGGTGTTGTGGATACCGGTGTGGTTCAGTGGGTCTGCACGCCTACTGGCAGCATTCCTACCAAGTACTTGCCAGCATCGTGCCGCGGAACCTAATCCTTTCGCTAGGTTGACAAAGATGGGGCCTTCGGGCCCCTCTTCTTTACTGGTACGCATGGCGCACGTTCTACCGTCCGATTTAGCACCCGCATACCTGTGGGCCCTGCTGCCCGCGGGCCTGTACATAACCTTCGTGCCGCTGCTCTCGGACAACCTAGGTCACATCGGGGGGCACGACCTTGCGCGGCTTGCCGAGATTCTGTTGGGCATCGTTTGTGCGTTGGTACTCGTTGTCCTGCCGAGGCGACGGTTTGTCGTGCCAGGTTCGGCGGCGCAGCCCGCACTCATTGGCGCTCTTCTGGTACTTGCCCTTGCCAGTGCAGCGCTGGCTGCACAGCCGCGCATGGCATTCAGGGAACTGGCCGTCCTGACTGGCTTGATTGCCGTGGTGTTGGTCATTGCTGAGACACCTCGCATCGACCGCGTAGCGCGTACTGTCGTCTGCTTTGCCAGCGCACTCTACGTCTGCGTCATCACGCTGATCATCATCGCTGCCACGATCGCCGGGCAGGAGGTGAACCGCGCGGAGCTGTTTGTCGGCTACGACAACTACCGGTTCTATAACCATGTACAGACCGCCGCCCTGCCACTGACGGTGATGAGTGCGGCACTGGCTTCATTCAGCGCTGGCAACGCACGGTGGATGAAGATAGCCGCGTGGGTCGCCTCTGCCGGCGGCTTCGCCATGCTGTACGCGACGATGGGGCGAGGCACGCTCGTAGGCATTGCCGTCGCGGCGATCGTCGTGACGATCGCTTTCCGCAGCGCCGCGTTGCCGCTGATGCGAACACTCGCCATCGCAGCGGTTGCTGGAGCTGTCTACTTCGTCTTTCTGTTTTTCGTGTTGCCGCTAATGGTTGGCGTGGCGCCAGCCGCCCACGCGGATTTCTACGGCGCCCGTGAAGGAAGCGCCCAGGTCCGCTTGATGCTCTGGGGCATTGCGCTTGAGCACGTCCGCAGCGCGCCGTGGCTGGGCATTGGGCCCATGCACTACGCACACTATCCGACAGGCGATGCTTCGCATCCGCACAACATCTACCTTCAGATAGCGGCCGAGTTCGGTATCCCAGCCTTGCTGTTGATGCTCACTCTGACGGTCATCGCAGCCCGCCGTTTTTCGACACTGATACGGGCCTGCCGTGATCCCGAACAGCGCCTGTGCGGAATGGGCTTGTATCTCGCCTGCATCGCAGTCGCCATCGACGGCCTGTTCTCCGGCAACTTCGTCATGCCGGTTTCGCAGGTGTGGATCGCATTCACACTGGGCTGGTCGCTCGCATGGATGCGCGGCCAGGGCGTCTCGTCCAGCAAGCAAGCACCGAACACCGCTGGTGCTTCGATGCGTTGGCGCCTGCCGATGGCCGTGATGCTGGCGTTGCAGTTGTGGCTGGTGGTGGACGTTTGGCCCGAGGCGATCCGTTTAGAGCCGTATCTGCACGACGCAATGAATCGATTTCCTTCGCCCACGATGAATCCAAGATTCTGGTCGCACGGCTGGTTCTAGCCCACTGGCTCATTGACATCGGCTGCGTATCCGACTCCGCGCATGCATTCGCCGCGATACTGAAGCGAGCGCCGTGACGTTTTGCAGGCAACCGAGCAGTGCTGGCCTGTCCTTTTGTGCAATTCCAGCGCTCTGAATGACTACCTGCGGTCAAGGTACTTTCACGCACCTTTTTCCACTCGCCGCTGCCGCTTCCCTCAGCGCCGCATCCACCGTCGCTACCTGTCAAGTCCCGGATGTTTCTCGATGGTTTTGCCGAACAGTTCTGGCTGCTCGATACGCCACTTTCGGAGAGCTTGAATTGGCGATTGGTGTTTCAAGGCGCGCTGAGGGATGAGGTGGTTGTAAGTCATCAAGTAGTGCTGCAGCGTGTCTTCCAGTTCTGCAGCTGACGCGAATCTGGTTTGTTTGACGATGTCGCTGATGCGGCCGTTGAAGCGCTCGACCATGCCGTTGGTCTGAGGATGCCGGGGCGGGCACAGGCGTTGCTCGATGCCCAGCGACAAGCACGCCAGGTCGAATACATGCTGACCAGAAGGAGCCCTGGTGGTGCTCGTGAAGCGGTCTGTGAACTGGCTGTTGCCGCCGAAGTAATACTGACCCACTACGCCGAAGTAGAAGTGACCCACCTGGGTGAGGATGACGGCCTTTTTGGTGCCGTCGATGTTGACCCAGGAGAGTGCAGTGGAGATACGAGTGATGGCCCGAAGGGGCGAGGCGGTCCGAGCGATCGCGCGGCAGCTGGACTGCTCGCGCAATACGGTGCGGCGGTACTTGCGTGACGATGCAGCGCGTCGCTACGGACCGCGTCAGGCGCGGGTGTGCAAGCTCGACGACTACAAGAGCTATTTGCACCAGCGCGTCGAGCAGGCCCAGCCGCGCTGGATCCCGGCCACTGTGCTGCTGCGCGAGATCAGCCAGCGCGGCTACGACGGTGGCATCAGCCAGTTGAAGGCCTGGCTGGCGCCGTTGAAGAAGACCGAAGCCGAACCCGTCGTGCGCTTTGAGACGCCGCCCGGCAAGCAGCTGCAGGCCGACTTCACGCACGTACGTCGCGGCCGCGAACCCTTGATCGCGCTGGTGGCGACGATGGGCTACAGCCGCGCCACATTCGTCAAGTTCGCTCGTGGCGAAGACGCGGCCACCTTATGCGCGGGCTTGCGCGAAGCCTCCCGACTACTTCGGTGGCGTGCCCGAGCACGTGCTGTTCGACAACACCAAGGCGGTGGTCATCGAGCGCGATGCCTACGGGCCTGGCTTGCACCGCTGGAACGACCAGATGAAGGCGCTGGCCGAGAGCTGCGGCTTCACGCCGCGCCTGTGCCGGCCGTACCGGGCCAAGACCAAGGGCAAGGTCGAGCGCTTCAACTCGTACTTGAAGGGCAGCTTCGTCGTGCCGCTGGCAGCGACCATCGAAGCCAGCGGCCTGCGCCTGACAGTCGAGCTGGCCAACGTGCATGTCCGGCGATGGCTCGACGAGATCGCCAACGCCCGCGTGCACGGCACCACCAAGGCGGTGCCGGCGGTGCGCCTGGCAGAGGAACGCGCGGTCATGCTGCCTGCGCCGGCGCTGAGGTCAACGCCGCCCGCCCCGCAGCGTGTGGCGATGCCCGTGGAGAGCCTGCAGCACCCGCTGGCCGTGTACGACGCGCTTCTTTGCAACGAACTGCTCGAGGTGTTCGCATGACGACGCTGCAAGGCGAGCGCATCACCGCCTTGTGCGAGCAGTTGAAGCTGCCCCGGCTGGGTGCCGAGTGGCCGGCACTGGCGCAAGACGCCGCCCGCGACCAGGCCAGCTTCGCCGACTTCCTGGAACGCGTGCTGGCCAGCGAGATCGTCGCTCGCGACGAGCGCAGGTGCACGACGCTGATGCGGCTGGCGACGATGCCGGCGACCAAGACGCTGGAGCAGTTCGACTGGTGCCACGCCGGCGGCGCACCCAAGGCGCAGATCCAGGAACTCGCTCACCTGGCGTTCGTGCCGCGCGCCGAGAACGTCGTGCTGTTGGGCCCAAGCGGCGTCGGCAAGACCCACATCGCCTTGGCGCTCGGCCACCGAGCGGTGATGGCCGCACACAAGGTGCGCTTCATCAGCGCGGCTGACCTGATGCTGCAACTGGCTGCGGCCAAGGCGCAGGGCCGGCTGAAGGAATACTTCAACCGCGCCGTCATCGGCCCCAAGCTGCTGATCGTCGATGAGATCGGCTACCTGCCCTTCGGGCGCGAGGAAGCCACTCTGTTCTTCAACGTCGTGGCCAAGCGCTACGAGCGAGGCAGCATGGTGCTGACGAGCAATCTGCCGTTCACGCAGTGGGCCGGTGCCTTCGCCGACGACCAGACGATGACCGCGGCAATGCTCGATCGGCTGTTGCACCACGCGCACATCGTGCAGATCACCGGCGAGAGCTACCGGCTCAAGGACAAGCGCAAGGCTGGACAGGCGGCCAGGAGGACGGCGGCGTCGGCATGACTCCCGCGCTGCTCGGCCGCTTCGGGCTACGCCCTGCGCGGCAGAGCAGCGCACCCATCGAAAGCGCCAGGTGGGTCAGATTTACTTCGGCGATCAAGAACAAAGTGGGTCAGTTTTAAGTCGGCGTTGACAGCAAGGCACGCATGCCTGGGACGGCCGTAGCCCACGACATGCTGGGTGAGCACGAGGTGGAGTTTGGCGGTGGCATCGGCAGCGGCGGCCGGCCGCGCTTGCCCATTCGACTGATGGCCAGCCTGC
>JAJAZC010000001.1 GCA_026785885.1 Rubrivivax sp. | reverse complement strand
CGCCAGGTGGTAGGGCAGCGCGTTGATCACCGCCTGCTGGCCGCGCAGGACGGCGGCCAGGGCCTGGGGATCGGCCGTTTCAGCCACCAGCGTGCGCACCGGCTCGCTGCTGAGCTTGGCCAGCGCCGCGACGCTGCGGTCGACGACTGTGAGGTCGTAATCACCGCTGCGGCCGAGCAGGCGGGCAATGGTCTGGCCGATGTGGCCGGCACCCAGCAGAGCGATCTTCATGGCGGTTCCTTTCGAGGCGCACGGTGGTGCGAAAACAGGCGCCAGTCTAGGCAGCGGCCCGGTCGAAAGAAACGGCTATAAGGTCACAAACGCCGCTGGATTCGTCGTAATGACGAAGCGCCTGGCGCAAACGTCGCTAAAAATCCCGAGTGCGCCATCCTTGAGTGCGACAACCCAAGCGCGACTCCCAAGCGCGGCATCCCAAGCGCGCCGTTCAAACCATGTCAAACCAGGCCGGCTTCCTTAAGCACCTTGCGGTGGGCCCGTGCCTGCGCCCGCTTGTCGCGCGTGGTGTCGCGCTCGTAGGCTTCTTCGGCTTCCCTGCGCATCTCGATGGCACGCGCCAGCGCGGTTTGAAAGCGCGCCGGGGTGTAGGTGTTTTCGGTGCCGATGTAGATGCTGCGCCGCTGCGGTTTCTGGCCGAAGCGCGGGATCAGCACCGCCAGGCTGCAGTCACGCAGCTGGCTGCCACGGCGCTGGCGAACGATGGGGCCGCTGATGCCGACCGGCAGGTTGTTGGTCTTGCTGACGCTGGGCTTGGGCTGCAGCAAAGACGGCGCCGGCAGCACAGCAATGCGCTTGAGCAACTCCTTGGTGGCCAACCGCAATGCATCGGCCGCGCCGCTGCCGTCATTGGTGTGGTCCGAGAAAAGCTTGGTGCCGCCATAGCGCAACTGCCAACCGTGGGTTGCACGGTGATCGATGCGCTGAATGCTTTGCGGGACTTCGAAGTGGTGACCGCTGAAGATGGTCACGTTGCGGGTTTTCATGCGTCGCCTTTGAGGTGGGTCGGACGTCACTCCCTGCTTGGCAACCCGGCGGGTCGATCTGCGTCAACGCAACCAGGGAAAAGGACTGTAGTGCATGCCCCCGTATCCGCACTTTTGCGGCGTTATTGGCGCGATGCCGTTTATGCCTTTTCTCTGTCGCGCCGCAGGAGCGGCGAGCAACGCGCGGCATACCGCGTGCCTGCCATCGCGGCCACTTGGTTGCAGGCCTAACTGTGACGCTGGACGACCTCGACCGCCGCTTGATCGCCTTGCTACAGGCCGATGCACGCAGTTCAGCCGCTGACCTGGCGCGTCAGTTGGGTGTTGCACGCACCACCGCGCTGGCGCGGCTGGCGCGGCTGCAGAAGCAGGGCGTGATCGCCGGCTTCACGGTGCGCTTGTCGCAGCAGCAGGGCCAGCAGGGTGTGGAGGCCTACGTCGGCATCACCACCGAGCCCAAGGCGGCGCGGCTGGTCACCGCACGGCTGGCTTCGGTGCCGGAGCTGCGGCAGCTGTGTTCAGTCAGTGGCGAGTACGACTACCTGGCACTGTTGCATGTAGCCACGCCAGCCCGGCTGGATGCGCTGCTGGATGAGATCGGCGCTTTTGAGGGCGTGTTGAAAACCACCACCAGCGTGGTGCTGGCCCGCCGCATCGACAGGACTTGAAGCGCCGGGCGACAGCTACTGGACCAGCTCGCGCCGCATGGCGTCGATGACGGCCTTGTAGTCGGGCTGGCCGAAGATCGCGCTGCCGGCCACGAAGGTGTCGGCACCGGCCGCGGCGGCGCGGCGGATGTTGTCGACCTTGATGCCGCCGTCGACCTGCAGCCGGATGTCGCGCCCGCTGCTGTCGATGAGGCGGCGCGCCCTTTCGATCTTGCGCAGGGCGCTGGCTATGAAGCTCTGGCCGCCGAAACCGGGGTTGACGCTCATGATCAGGATCAGATCGACGCGGTCGATGACCCACTCCAGCACACCCAGCGATGCAGCCGGGTTAAACACCAGCCCGGCCTTGCAGCCGGCGCCCTGAATCAACTGCAGCGTGCGGTCCACGTGCGTACTGGCGTCGGGGTGGAAGCTGATGAAATCGGCACCGGCTTCGGCAAAGGCCTGCGCCAGCGCGTCCACCGGCTGCACCATCAGGTGCACATCGATGGGCACCGTGCTGTGCGGGCGCAGTGCGCGGCAGACCATCGGGCCGAAGCTCAGGTTGGGCACGTAATGGTTGTCCATGACGTCGAAGTGAATCCAGTCGGCACCGGCCTCGATGACATCGGCCACCTCCTGGCCGAGCCGGGCAAAGTCGGCCGACGACAGGCTGGGGGCGATGCGGTAGGTGCTCATGCCGACAATTCTAGGAGCGGAGGTGCATGCGGATTGCAAGATGCAGTCGGCAGCGCCGCACTCCTAAAATGCTGGTCATGGCAAAGCCCCAATTCACCTGCGAAGTTCGCGTGCAGTACCTGGCTGAACAGTCGCAGCTGCCCGAAGGGCCGTTTGCGTTTGCCTACACGGTGCAGGTGCGCAACACCGGCGACGTGACGGCGCAACTGATTGCGCGGCACTGGCAGATCAGCAACGCCGACGGAGAACACGAAGACGTGCGTGGCCTGGCTGTCGTCGGCCACCAGCCGCTGCTCAAACCCGGTGAGGAGTTCGAGTACACCAGCTGGACGCGCATTGCCACGCCGCACGGCCAGATGCAGGGCACCTTCTTTTGCATGACCGAAGACGCACACCCGTTCGAAGCCGCGGTGCCGTCGTTTGCGCTGGTCTACACGGGCGCGCTGCATTGATCGGCTCCAGCTCGGCCGCGAAGCAGGCCTGAACGCGTGACAGCGCCGTGGGACCTGACCGCGCTGATCAACGCAGCCGATCCGCGCGCCGGCCTGGCCGAGCGCCACCTGTGGCTGGTGCGGCTGATGGAGTGGCTGCGCCGGGACAGGCCGGGCGGTGACGCGGCGTCGGCGTCGGCGTCGGCATCGGCATCGGCGGCTACAGCCCCGGCGGATGCGGACGACCCGGCCCGCACACCGCAGCCCGTGCTGCGGCTGCGCCACCTGCTGAACCAGATCGACCGCCACGACCCGCTGCGTGAGCGTGTGCAGGGCCTGGTGCAAGCCTTCTGGCGCGACATCGACGCTGCAGCGCTGTTTGCCGACCTCGGCTTCGGCACGCGGCTGTCGTTCAGCGGCGAGCTGCTCGCCCGGCTGCAGACGCAGCTGCTGCCGGGCACACCGGAAACACGCGATCTGGCGGCGCTGTTCGGGCTGGTGTTCCGGCATGAGGATGCTGCCTGGCTGCAGGTCGTCGACCCGGCCACGGTGGCGCGCGCCGCGGCCCTGTTGGGGCCCGGCCCGACACCGATGCAGGGCGTGCTGCTGGACGCCGTGACCATCCTCGTCAGTGCAGTGCAGGCTGCGGGTTATGCGCCGGCGCTGCGCCAGCGCATGGAGCCGGCGTTGCTGCAGGACGAGCCGTTTCGCCAGATCACGCCGGCTGCCGCCGCGCTGCGGTTGGCGCTGCTGGAAGGCCGCACAGACGACACGCTGCGCGAAGCCGCTTTCGTGCGCGCGCTCTTGGACGCCTGCCGGCGCGCGGCCGACAGCGTGATGCCGCACCTGGAGGCCTACGGCGTGTCGATCGACATCGTCTTCGAGCTCGATCAGCTGCAGGCCCGCACGCAGCGCATCGAAGCGCTGGTGGATGCCCTGGTCGCGCCCGACCGCGTGGCCGAAGGCCAGCGCCTGCTGCTGGCGCTGGTGCACACGCTGCGCGAGCTGCGCGGCGTGCGCGCGCTGGTGGCGCGCCACTACTCGCTGCTGGCGCGCCGGGTGGCCGAGCGCAGCGCCGAGACCGGCGCGCACTACATCGCCCGCACAAGGGCCGAGTACCGCACGATGCTCAGGCGCGCGGCCATCGGCGGCAGCGTGATCGCCGGCACCGTGTTCGGCAAATTTGCGCTGACGGCGCTGGGGTTGACGGCCTTTTGGGCCGGGCTGGCCGCGGGGCTCAACTACGCCGCGAGCTTCTTGATCGTGATGCTGCTGCACGGCACGGTGGCCACCAAGCAGCCGGCAATGACGGCACCAGCGCTGGCCGCCACACTGCCCAGCGGGCGCTCGAGCAGCGACGAAGAGATCGAGGCTTTCGTGGACCGCGTGGCGCAGTTGATGCGATCGCAGTTTGCCGGCATCGCGGGCAACCTAGCCTTGTGCGCGCCGCTCGTGATCGGCGTGCAGTGGCTGGCCACCGTACTGACAGGACAGCCGCTGGTCGGCCCGGCTGCAGCCGCTTATGTGCTGGACAGCCTGACGCTGCTGGGCCCGACGCTGCTGTTCGCGGCTTTCACCGGTGTGCTGCTGTTTGCCAGCTCACTGATTGCCGGCTGGGCCGAAAACTGGTTTGTGCTGCACCGGCTGGACAGCGCCATCGCCTGGAACCCGCGCATCGTCGCCACACTCGGCGACGCCCGCGCCAAACGCACTGCAGCCTGGTGGCGGGCCAACGTATCCGGCGTGGCCTCCAGCGTGTCGCTCGGCTTGATGCTGGGCGTGGTGCCGGCCTTCGCTGCCTTCTTCGGCCTGCCGCTGGACGTGCGCCACGTCACGCTGGCCACCGGGCAGCTGGGCGCAGCAGCGGGCGCCCTGGGCTGGCCGCTGCTGGCCGAGCCGGCTTTCTGGTGGTGCGTGGCCGGCATCGCCGGCATCGGTGCGCTCAACCTAGGCGTCAGCTTCTGGCTCGCCTTCAAGGTCGCGCTGCGTTCACGCGGCGTGCGCGTGCAAGACCGCGCGCGCATCGGCCGTGCGGTGCGGCGGCGGATGGGGCGCCAGCCGCTGAGCTTCGTGCTGCCGCCGCCGGACTGCGTACGGAAGAGCGACGCCGGAAGGCGTTGATCGCCGTACGAAGGCCCGAGCGCGATCTCGCGCGCAAGTGCTGAGCGGGTGCGCCACGCCACCGAAGCCACCGGCGCATCGACGGGCGGGCGTCAAGGCAACGCCGAAACCAGCCGGGCTGCGGCCGCCCGGCTCGGGCTGGTCGGGTGCTGTTGTGCCAGGTCCTTATGCACCGTGGCCACGGCGATTGCGGCTTCATCGGCGCGGCCGCTAGCACGCAGCAGCTGCGCACGGCGCAGCGCCGAATCGATGCGGGCGGCTTGCGTGGGTGGCATCGGCATGGCTGCGGTGTCTGCGCACAGCGTGCGGCTTTCTGGAGCGCCGGTTGCAAGAGCAAGGAGGCCTACGCGCTGAAGATCCTGGACGACGGCAAGGGCAGCTCGCGGATCATGGACCGCCGGGTGCTCAAAGAGCGCGGCAACGTCGACTGCTTTGCCAAGATGTGAGGCCGCGCATGCCCAGTACCTTTGCAGTTCCGACAGCGCGCACGCGCGTGCTGGGTGGCGCGCTGTGCCTGATGGGCCTGGCGCTGACCGTCGGCATGGCGCTGATCGGCTCGGGCGGCGTCTGCACACCGCAAAACGGCGGCCGGCTTGGCCGCCCGGTCTGCACCTTGCTGGCCGCGTTGAGCGTCAAGGGTTTGTGCTGGGCGGCGTCGGCCTGCACCGCCTGTTGACAGGCCGGCAAGTCGTCTGGATCACGGCCTTGGCCGGCGTGGCGCTGGCCATCACGGCGATGACGGTCTGGCAAGTACGAACGTCGCTGTGAGCGCTTCAGCGATCTTCGTCCTGCTCGCGATCCTGCTCGCGCCGCCGGCCCGAGAACATCGTCCACCACACGATGAAGATCAGCAGCGCGAGCGCGGCCAGCGCCTCCAAGATCAGCAGCCACATCGCAGCAAGCGCTCCAGCGTCATGACCCGACTTCGATCTTCACAGTGGCTGCAGCCCGCGGGCCGAAGAGGTTCAGCGCCAACCCGGCCATCACCAGCGCCGCGGCGATGAGCTTCCAAGCCGGCAGCGCTTCGCTGAGCAGCAGGGCCGAAGCACCTATGCCGAACACCGGCACCAACAGTGCCACCGGCGTGATCACAGCAGCCGGGTGGCGCGCCAACAGCCAGCCCCAGGCGGCATAGCCGAACAGCGTGTTGCCCAGCGCCTGCCAACCCACCGCGGCCCAGACGCCGGCGTCGGCCGCCGCCAGGCCTTGCGCGATGCGCGCCGGGCCTTCGAACAGCAGCGACAGCAGCAGCAGCGGCGGCACCGCGAAGGCACTCGACCAGACGACAACGCCCAGCATCTTGACGCGGCCCATCGAGCGCGCGACCTGGTTGCCGCAAGCCCAGGCCGCGGCGGCTAGCAGCACCAGCAGCAGGCCAGTGACGGTGGTGTCACCGCCGGTGTGTGCAGCGATGACAGCGATGCCGGCGGTGGCCAGCCCGAGTGCGGTTACCTGCGGCCAGCACAGCCGCTCACCGTCGGCCACCATCGCCAGCCCGATCGTGAAGAAGACCTGCGTCTGCACCACCAGCGATGCCAGCCCCGGCGCGATCCAGCCGTCGAGCGCCAGATACAGCAGGCCGAACTGCCCGGCGCCGATCAGCACGCCGTAAGCCGCCAGCCGCCGCCACGGCACCGCCGGCCGCGCGATGAAGAGCACCGCCGGCAGCAAGGCCAGCGTGAAGCGCAGCACCGCCAAAAAGACCGGCGGCAGGGCCTGCAGCGCGACCGTGATGACGACGAAGTTGGTGCCCCACACCGCCACCACGGCCAGTGCCAGCAGGGCATGTCGCAGAGGCAGGCGGCTACTCACCAGGCTCGCTGCCGCAGAACTGGATTTGCCAGGCCGCTGGCGGACGGCCTGCGGCGAGGACGCTGCAGGCGCTGGCTGGCGAACGCCGGTTCCCGTGGCGGCCTCACGAGCTCACCACGATGCGGTCACGACCCTGCGCTTTGGCGTCTTGCAGCGCGCGCTCGGCGCGGTCCAGCGTCTCGGCCACGGTCTCACCAGCATGGTGCTCAGCCAGGCCTGCCGACAGCGTGACGCCGACGGCCGCATCGCCGTGCAGGATGCGCAGCGCCGCCACGCGCTGGTGCAGCCGCTCCAGGCCACCACGGGCCAGCGCAGCGCGGGTGTCGCTCATCATCAGCACAAACTCCTCGCCACCCCAGCGGCTCAGCATGTCGGACACGCGCACATGGCGCATGGCCTCCTGGGCCACCGCGCGCAGCACGGCGTCGCCGACGCTGTAGCCATGCGCCTCGTTGACGGGTTTGAAGCGGTCGATGTCCAGCATCGCGAGGCAAAAGCTCTGGCCGCTGCGGATGCAGCGCTGGTGCTCCTGCTCCATCAGCTCCTGCATGTGGCGCTTGTTGACCAGGCCGGTGGGCTCGTCGCGCGTGGTGTGCTCACGCAGCCGCGCCAGCGCTTGTGCAAGCTCGGCGCGCTGCAGGCGCGAGCGGTGGCGCATGCGCGACAGGCGGCCGGCCAGCAGCGACATGGCCGGCATCATCGTGGCGACCAGCAGGAAGTGGCCGAGCTCGATGGCCAGCGGATAACCGCGCGGGTTGCTGGCAACCATGAAACCCATCGCCGTGCCAAACAGCAGCACCGCGTACACGCTCAACCAGCGCATCTGCCGGGGCGAGACCACGAACATGCCGAACATCAGCACCACCATCACCACCGGAAACACCGCGCCGCGGCCGGGGCCCAGCAAGGTGTAGGCGACGGCACCGCTGGTCAGTGCAAACAGCATCTGCGGCACGGCCAGCGAAGGCTCGGCCAAGCACCGCAACAGACCGCTGCGGATCAGCGCAAAGAACACCAGCATGCCGTCCAGCGTGCCCAGAGACCACATCGTTACCGGCCCCGCCGGCGCCACGCCGACCCATGCGAAGTAGACCATCGCGGCCACCGCCGACGCCATCACCAGCATGGCCAGGCCGGCCTGCTCTAGCCGCGTGCGCTGCGCGGGGTCACGGGTAAGCAGCAAATCGAGCAGGCGGCTCATCGTGCCGGCATGTGCCGCGGTGTCGGCTGCAATATGGGCGCTGCTGTCTGCGCTGCTGTCTGCACTGCTGTTTGCACTGCTGTATGCACTGCTGTATGCACTGCTGTTTGCACTGCTGTTTGCACTGCTGTTTGCACTGCTGTTTGCAGCGATGCCTGCAGCGATGCCTGCAGCGATGCTTGCGGCGGCGTGGGCATGGACAACAGCGCCGCCACGGGCTGCCAGCCTGCCCGGGGGGCAGTCGGAACGGCAGCGGCAGCGGGGCTGGTCAGCACGGTGCGCGAGGTTAGCGCAAGCCGGCTGCGCCACCGTCCATCGATGGGCGCGGTGATCAGGCGGGGACAGTGGGCACAGCGGGCGAAGCCGGCACAGTGAGGTTCGCGGGCGCATCGGGCGCGTCGGGTGCCGCTGGCGACGCGGGCGTTGCAGCCGCCGCGGTCAGGGCGGCCTCGGCATGCGGGCGCGCCAGCAGCGTGCGATTGCGGCCGGCGTGTTTGGCCGCGTACACCGCGCTGTCGGCACGCGCGATGGTGCCGCCCAGGGCCTGCGTTTCGGTGCACTCGGCTATGCCGACTGAAAAGGTGACCCGCAGGCCGGCGTCCAGATCGTCGAAGCGCTGCTGCGCCAGTTGCTCGCGCAGCCGCTGCAGCACACCCAGCGCAGAGCCAGCCGGTGTACCGGGCATCAGCAGCAAAAACTCTTCGCCACCCCAGCGCGCCAGCACGTCGCTGCCGCGCAAGGCGGCCTGGCCGCAGCGGGCAAAACGGCGCAACACTTCGTCGCCCACCGCATGGCCGAAGCTGTCATTGACCTGCTTGAAGTGATCGAGGTCGATCATGGCCAGGCTCAGCAGCATGCTGCTGTCGGCTTGGCCGACGGCAGCGTTGTCGGCCGGCGGCGCCCGGTGCAGTCGCTCTGTGACGGCGCGGCGGTTCAGCAGGCCGGTCAGCTCGTCGCGCGTAGACATTTCCTGGATGCGGTCGAGCGCGCTCCGCAGATCGCCGCGCTGGTCCTGCAGGCGCTGCCGCAGCGCCGCCATCCGCACCGCCAGCTCCGACACCACCGCCATCACGATGCCTGCAACCAGCAGGTGCATGACTTCGACCTGTGGCGGATAGCGCTCGGTATCGGTGGCGGTCTTGTAAGCCATCGTGGCAGCCAGCATCGCGAACCCGGCCAGCGCCAGAGCCCGCGCCTGCACCGGCCTGAGCGAGAAAGCACCGAAGGTCAGCACGGCCAACAGAATCAACAGCGCCGCGCCGCGCCCCGGGCCGGATATGCCGTAGGCCCAGACGATGGCCACCATTCCCCAGGAAGTCTGCGGCAGCGTCCAGCCCGGGTCGCCCTTGATCCGCCACCGCAGGTTCAGCCCACCGCGGACGGCCAGGAAGAAGCCCAGTGGGCCAAGCAGGCACCACAAGGCGTGCGGCAGTGCGTCTGCCGCGGCGACCATGCCCGCCGCCACCTTGGCTTGCTCCAGCGCAATGCACAACGCATAAACCATTAGCGACAGCAGGGATTGCGAAGCGCGCAGGCGCTGGTGCGGATCGGTGCCGAGCAGCCAGTTGAACAGCGGTTTGCATGACAAAGTCATCGTGCGTAATTTTCGGCCCGCTGGCCGGCGACTGGAGTGGGTGGGCCGTGACTGGCAGGTCGAAAAGCGCGCCGAGTTGGCCCCGGGGCTGCTCAGCGCGCCGGCGCCAGATGTCCCAGCGGCAGCACGCCGCCGCCTTTGATCTCACCGAGCGAGAAGCGGGTGTGGATGTCCTTCACGTTGGGCAGCTTGAACAGCACGTCCAGCGTCAGGCGTGAAAACGCGTCCAGGTCGGTGGCCACGACGTGCAGCTCGAAGGTGCCGGTGCCGCTGATGTAGTGGCAGGCCACGACCTCGGGCCGCGCGCGAATGGCGTCTTCCAGTGCGCGGGTGCTTTCGCTGTTGTTGCGCTCGGCGTCCAGGCGCACGAAGGCCAGCACCCCCAGGCCGATGCGGCGGCGGTCGATCTCGGCGCGGTAGCCGGTGATGTAGCCCTGCTCTTCCAGCCACTTGACGCGCCGCCAGGTGGGCGCGGCACTCAGTCCAATGCGCGCCGCGAGCTCGGTATTCGACAGCCGCGCGTCGGACTGCAGCGCCGCCAGGATGGCCAGGTCATAGCGGTCCAGGCTGTTGCTGTGGGGCTCGGCAGCTTCGGTGCCTTGACCAGCGGTTTTCCCCAATGCGGGCTTTTTGAGCGTCATTCGTTTTGCCTTCGCCTAGTTGGCGCAAGATTGTTGCGCTGAGCATGCATGGACGGGCATTAAAAGAAAAGACATGCCGCGCACCATTGCCTAAACTGCCGCTCCAGCCACGCCGTTTTCTCGTTTCAGACTGCCAGGAGTCACCGCATGAACGCTCCCTTGCCCGACAGCATCCGCAAGGCGCTGGAAAGTGCCACGCTGGACGACAAATACAGCCTGGACAGCGGCCGCGCTTTCATGAGCGGTGTGCAGGCGCTGGTGCGGCTGCCGATGCTGCAGCGCCAGCGCGACGCGCGCGCCGGGCTCAACACCGGCGGCTTCATCAGCGGCTATCGCGGCAGCCCGCTCGGCGGCTATGACCAGGCGCTGTGGGCGGCCAAGAAACACCTGGCGCACAACCACATCGTGTTCCAGCCCGGCGTCAACGAAGAGCTCGGCGCCACCGCCGTGTGGGGCACGCAGCAACTGGACCTGTACCCGCAAAGCGCCAAGTACGACGGCGTCTTCGGCATCTGGTACGGCAAGGGCCCGGGTGTGGACCGCTGCAGCGACGTCTTCAAACACGCCAACATGGCCGGCACGTCCAAGCACGGCGGCGTGATTGCGATTGCCGGTGACGACCATGTCAGCAAGAGCAGCACCGCAGCACACCAGAGCGACCACATCTTCAAAGCCTGCGGTCTGCCGGTGTTCTTCCCGTCCAGCGTGCAGGACATCCTGGACATGGGACTGCACGCTTTTGCGATGAGCCGCTTCAGTGGTGTGTGGAGCGGCATGAAGACGATCCAGGAAGTCGTGGAGTCGTCGGCCAGCGTCAGCATCGACCCGGACCGCGTGAAGATCCTCATGCCCGAGGACTTTGTGATGCCGCCCGGCGGCCTGCACATCCGCTGGCCCGACGCGCCGCTGGAGCAGGAGGCGCGTCTGATGGACTACAAGTGGTACGCAGCGCTTGCATACATCCGCGCCAACAAGCTTAACCACAACGTGGTCAGCACGGCGCAGGATCGCTTCGGCATCATCGCCAGCGGCAAAGCCTTCAACGACACGCGCCAGGCGCTCAACGACCTGGGGCTGGACGACGACACCTGCCGCGCTTTAGGCATCCGGCTGCACAAGGTCAACGTCGTGTGGCCGCTGGAGGCCACCATCACGCGCGACTTTGCGCAGGGCTTGCAAGAGATCCTGGTCGTCGAAGAAAAGCGCCAGGTCATCGAGTACCAGCTGAAGGAGGAGCTCTATAACTGGCGCGCCGATGTGCGGCCGAATGTGCTGGGCAAGTTCGACGAGCCTTCTGAGGGTGACCCGGGACCGCAGGGACCCTTCTGGGGTCGGGGTGGCGAGTGGAGCATGCCGAATCCGAGCGAAAACTGGCTGCTGCGCGCCAAGGCCGACCTGACGCCGGCCATCATCGCCAAAGCCATCGCCAAGCGGCTGAAGAAGCTCGGCGTGCCGGCCGACATCACCGCACGCATGGACCAGCGGCTAGCCATCGTGGCCGCGCGCGAACGGCAGCTGACCGAGCTCAAGGCCGACACCGGCGACCGCGCGCCGTGGTTCTGCAGCGGCTGCCCGCACAACACCAGCACGCGGGTGCCCGAGGGCAGCCGGGCGCTGGCCGGCATCGGCTGCCACTACATGGCGGTGTGGATGGACCGCAGCACCACCACCTTCAGCCAGATGGGCGGCGAAGGCGTGGCCTGGGTCGGCCAGGCACCGTTCACGACCGACACACATGTCTTCGCCAACCTCGGCGACGGAACCTACTTTCACAGCGGCATCCTGGCCATCCGCCAGAGCATCGCGGCCGGCGTCAACATCACCTACAAGCTGCTCTACAACGACGCCGTGGCGATGACCGGCGGCCAGCAGGTTGGTGAGCGACCCGAGGGCCACAGCGTCATCCAGATCCACAAGAGCCTGCTCGCCGAGGGCGTGGCCAAGCTGGTGATCGTCACCGACGAGCCCGACAAGTACGACGGCGTGGCGCTGGAGGCCGGCGTCACGGTGCACCACCGCGACGAGCTGGACACCATCCAGCGCCTGTTCCGCGAGCTGCCCGGCACCACGGCCATCATTTACGACCAGACCTGCGCAACAGAGAAGCGCCGCCGCCGCAAGCGCGGCAAGCTGGCGGATCCCGAGAAGCGCGTCGTCATCAACGAGCTGGTGTGCGAAGGCTGCGGCGACTGCAGTGTGCAAAGCAACTGCTTGAGCGTCGAGCCGGTGGAAACCGAGTTCGGCCGCAAGCGCCGCATCAACCAGAACAGCTGCAACAAGGATTACAGCTGCGTCAAAGGCTTTTGCCCGAGCTTCGTCACCGTCGAAGGCGGGCAGTTGAAGAAGCCGAAGAAAGAGCAGCGGGGCACGACCGCGGCGCTGCCGCCGCTGCCCGAGCCGGCGTTGCCAATGGGTGAGCGTGCCTGGGGCATCGTGGTCAGTGGTGTCGGCGGTACCGGCGTCATCACGATCGGCCAGCTGCTGGGCATGGCCGCGCACCTGGAGGGCAAAGGCGTCGTGACGCAAGACGCCGGCGGCCTGGCGCAAAAGGGCGGCGCCACGTGGAGCCACATCCAGATCGCCAACCGGCCGGAGGCCATCCACACCACCAAGGTCGACACCGCGCAGGCCGATCTGGTGATTGCCTGCGACAGCATCGTCGGCGCGGCCAAATACACCTTGACCGTGATGCAACAGGGCCGCACTTTTGTGGCGCTCAACACGCACGGTACGCCCACCGCGGCCTTCGTCAAAAACCCGGACTGGCAAGCGCCGGGCGGCAACTGCGAGGCCGCCATCCGCGCTAGCGTGGGCGACGCGCTGGTCGGTGCCTTCGACGCAGAACAGGTGGCTGTGGCGATGATTGGCGACAGCATCTATACCAACCCGCTGATGATGGGTTACGCATGGCAGATGGGTCGCATCCCGCTCGGCCTGGCCGCCATCCAGCGCGCGATCGAGTTGAACGGCGTGCAGGTCGACAACAACAAGGCGGCCTTCGAGTGGGGCCGGCGCTGTGCGCATGATCTGCCGTCGGTGCAGGCCTTGTTCAAAGCCAGGCAGGTGATCCAGTTTGTCAAGAAGCCAGGGCTGGCGGAGATGGTGGCCACGCGCGTGGCCTTCCTCACCGGCTATCAGGACGCGGCCTACGCGGCGCGCTACAAGACTTTTGTCGACAAGGTGCAGGCCGCAGAAGCTGCGCTGGGCAGCGGCACACCGCTGACTGAAGCGGTGGCGCGCTACCTGTTCAAGCTAATGGCCTACAAGGACGAGTACGAGGTGGCGCGGCTGCACACCGACCCGGCCTTCACAAGCAAGATCGCCGGCATGTTCGAAGGTGACTACAAGCTCGTGCACCACCTGGCACCGCCGCTGACAGCGAAGAAACACGACCGGGGCGAGCTAATCAAGCAGCCCTTCGGCCCGTGGATGCGCAGCGCCTTCGGCTTGCTAACCAGACTGAAGGGCCTGCGCGGCACCGTGTTGGATCCTTTTGGCCGCATTGAAGAGCGCCGCATTGAACGCGCGCTGATTGCGCAGTACGAAGCCTGCATCGATGAGCTGCTGCAGACGCTCCATGCCGACAACCGCGCGCTGGCCGCGGAGATCGCGCGCATCCCCGAAGACATCCGTGGCTACGGCCATGTGAAGGAACGCCACCTGAAAACAGCGCGCCCGAAGTGGGACGCATTGATGCAGCGCTGGCGCGGCGGCGGCTTGGTGACTGCCAGGGCGGCATAAGCGGCGTTGGTGGCCCTGATGGACTTCTCACCCGACCCGGCTGACCTGTAGCCCCCCGCGCAGCCGTTGGCGGCTGCCTTCTGGGGCCGCTTGATTGATTCCCGCGACATCGGCCGCGCCTTTCGCACACTGGCCGCCGCCCAGCACCGCCGCGCGAGCGCCTGACTGCGGCCTGCGCAGCGGCGTGCGGAGGCGGCGTGCAGCGGCGGTGATTGCCGCGGTGAAAGCGCTTTAACGGACGATGCTCGGGCCGCATCGGATACTGCACCCCGATGTCGCGCCACACCCTCCCTCATCAAGCCCGCTACCACCCGGTCAGCATCGCTTTTCACTGGCTGCTGGCGCTGGTGATCCTGGGCTCGCTCGGGGTCGGGCTGTACATGACCGGGCTGCCTTTTTCACCCACGCGGTTAAAGCTCTACAACTGGCACAAGTGGGCCGGCGTCACGATCTTGATGCTGTCCGCCTTGCGCCTGTTGTGGCGGCTGACGCACCGGCCGCCGCCGGACGTGCCGATGCCGGCCTGGCAACGCCGCACCGCGCAGGGTGCGCACACGGCGCTGTATGCGCTGTTCTTCGCGGTGCCATTGGCGGGTTGGGCTTACAGCTCAGCGGCGGGTTTTCCTATCGTGCTGTTCGGCGTGCTTCCGCTGCCGGATTGGGTGGCGCCGGACCGCGCGTTGGCCGAGCCGTTGAAACTGCTGCACCACTGGCTCGCCTACGCGCTGGGGGCCGTGGTGGCGCTGCATGTGGCCGGCGCACTGAAGCACCACTTCATCGACCGCGACGGGCTGCTGCAGCGCATGCGCCCCTGGCGCGCCTGATCCTTTCTTCCAAAGAGCCGTCCATGACCACCTCGCTTTCGTTCACCTTGCCGCTGCTGTTCGCAATGGCCGGCACAGCCTTCGCCGCACAGGCCCAGCCCAGGCCGGCACAGCTGGTGCCCGCGGGTAGTGAGATCGTTTTCACAACCCAGCAGATGGGCGTGCCCGTGGAAGGGCGCTTCAGCAAGTTCAGTGCGCAGATCGTGCTGGACCCCAAAAAGCCCGAGGGCGGCAGCGTCGCTTTCAGCATCGACACCGGCAGCGCGCGCTTCGGCAGCGCGGAGCTGGATGCCGAGGTGCCCAAGACGACCTGGCTCAACGTGCCGCAGTTTCCGCAGGCCAGCTTCCAATCCAGCGCCATCAAGGCCGCCGGTCCGGGCCGCTTCGAAGTCACGGGCCGCTTGTCCATCAAGGGTGCCGTGCGCGACGTCGTCGTGCCGGTGCAGTTGGTGCAGGCCGGTGCATCCAGCACCGCCAGCGGCAGCTTCACGATCAAGCGGCTGGAGTTCAAGGTCGGCGAAGCCGAATGGGCCGACACCTCTCTGTTGGCCAACGACATCCTCGTGCGTTTTAAGCTGCAGCTGAGCGGCTTGGCGCCGCTGTGAGCACCCCCGCGTTTTTTCAATCCAACCTCAGGGCACCGACCCCATGAAGAACTACCTTGCAGCCGCCGCAGGCCTGCTTGCCTTAGTGGGCACCGCGCAGGCGCAAAGCGGCGCCAGCGGCACCTACGCCATCGACCCGACCCACACTTTTGTGAGCTTCGAAGTCAGCCACTTCGGCACCAGCACGAACCGCGGCCGCTGGGACAAGAAGGAAGGCACGGTGCAGTTCGACCGTGCGGCCAAGACCGGCCGCGTCGAAATTACGATCGACATGGGCTCGATCAACACCGGCGTGGCGCCCTTCGACAATCACCTGAAGAGCAAGGATTTCTTCAACGCCACAGAGCACCCGACGGCGCGTTTTGTCGGCGAAAAGTTTGTCTTTGCCGGTGAAAAGGTCACGGCTGTCGAAGGCACGTTGACGCTGCTGGGCAAGAGCCAGCCGGTGGTGCTGAAGGCCAACAACTTCAACTGCTACATGAGCCCGATGGTCAAGCGCGAGGTCTGCGGTGGCGACTTCGAAGCGACGATCCAGCCGACGCAGTGGGACATGGCAGCCAAGTACATACCCGCCGTGATGCCGGACCGCGTGCGCCTGATCGTGCAGGCCGAAGCCATCAAGCAATAAGCCGCTGATGGCTGGCTTGCGCCCGCGCCGCATCACGCGGCTGTTGCCGTGGCTTGCCGCAGCGCTGGTGGGCCATGTGCAGGCGCAGACGCAGGCGCAGACGCCATCGCAAACGCCCGCGCTCACACGTTCCCCGTCGACCGCGCCGTCGACGGCTGCGCCTGCGCTATCGACAGCGCCTGCGCCATCGACAGCACCTGCGGTTTACGCGCTGGATCCGCAGCACAGCTTCGTGCACTTCGAGGTGCTGCACTTCGGCACGTCGACCTCGCGTGGCCGTTTTGGCCCCGTCCAGGGCCAGGTCACCCTGGACCGCGCGCGCGGGCAAGGCGAAGTAGCGCTGCGCATCCCCACTGCCAGTGTCGACACAGGGCTGGCGGTGTTCAACGCACGGCTGCGGCAAGCCGATCTGCTGGACAGCGCAGGCCACCCGGAAGCGTTTTTCGTGGCACGCCAGCTGCGCTACGACGGCTCGGCGCTGGCCGAGGTGCGCGGCGAGTTCACGTTGCGCGGCATCGGTCAGCCGCTGTCGCTGATTGCACGCCAGTTCAGCTGCCGCGTCGACGCCGGGGTCGAGGTTTGTGGCGGCGACTTCGAGGCCACGATCCTGCGCAGCGAGTTCGGTGCCACCTTCGGCCTGCCGCTGGTGGGCGACCGCGTGCGTCTCGTCGTGCAGGTCGAAGGGCGTCGCATTCCTTAATGCGCGACACGGCACGACGCTGACGTAAACCAGCGCGCCGCAGCGCAGCGCAGCGTGGGCAACACGGCGCCGGCATTGGCCCTGTGCAGTCAGAAGTGCTTTGACCTCCCGATGGGGTTACACCGAGTTGCCGCGTTGTGCAGTGGCGTCAATAGTTGATGGCATGACTGCGCAGTGACTATCCAGTCCGCCCCGCACGAGCCCAACCACCCACTCTTCAGACCGGAGACCGCCCATGACCGCCGACGTCAAGACACCCGCACTGCGCCGCCGCTTCCTCAAGTCCGCCACCGCCGGTGCGGTGGGTGCCGGCGCGCTGGCCGCGCCGATGATCTCCAAAGCGCAGACGGTGTCCTTCCGCTTCCAGAGCACGTGGCCGGCCAAAGACATCTTTCACGAGTACGCCACTGACTTTGCCAAGAAGGTCAACGACATGGCGGGTGGCCGCCTGAAGATCGAGGTGCTGCCTTCGGGCTCGGTGGTGCCGGCGTTTCAACTGCTGGATGCCGTCAACAAGGGCACGCTCGACGGCGGCCACGGCGTGCTGGCCTACCACTATGGCAAGAGCAACGCGCTGGCGCTGTGGGGCAGCGGCCCGGCCTACGGCATGGACCCCAACATGGTGCTGGCATGGCACTACTACGGCGGCGGCAAGGCCATCCTGGAAGAAATCTACAAGAGCCTGAATATCGACGTTGTCTCGTACGTCTACGGCCCCATGCCCACGCAGCCACTGGGCTGGTTCAAGAAGCCGATCAGCAAGGTCGGTGACATCCAGGGCCTGAAGTTCCGCACCGTGGGCCTGGCGGTCGACGTGTTCAAGGAAATGGGCGCCGCCGTGAACCCGCTGCCGGGCGGTGAAATAGTTCCGGCGCTGGACCGCGGTTTGATCGACGCTGCCGAGTTCAACAACGCCACCAGCGACCGTCTGCTGGGCTTCCCCGACGTGGTGAAGAACTGCATGCTGCAGAGCTTCCACCAGAGCGGCGAGCAATTCGAGATCCTCTTAAACAAGGCCAAGTACGACGGCTTGCCGGCCGAGCTGAAGGCCACCATCGACTACGCCGTGCAGGCCGCCAGCGCCGACATGTCCTGGAAGGCAATCCAGCGCAACAGCCAGGACTACATCGAGCTGAAAACCAAAGACAAAGTCAACTTCTTCAAGACGCCCGACGCCATCCTGCGTGCGCAGCTGGCCGCCTGGGACAAGGTTACTGCGGCCAAGTCAGCCGACCAGCCGCTGTTCAAGAAGGTGATGGAAAGCCAGAAGGCCTTCGCCCAGCGTGCGGGCTCCTGGCAGAACGACTACATGGTCGACTTCAAGATGGCCTGGAACCACTACCTCCGCGCGCCTGCCAAGAAGGCCTGATTCCCGCCAGTCCCTTTCTGAAGGGCCACCGTTGCCGTCAGGCCGGTGGCCCTTTTTATTGAGGCTGATGACCTTGTTCGCTTCCTGAGACCACCGCCATGCAGAGCCTGTTGCTGCGCGTCGACCGCTTGTCCACCTGGCTGGGCCAGCTTTTTGCCTGGCTCATCGTCGGCTTGACGCTGATGATCACCTGGGAGGTGTTTTCGCGCTACGTGCTCAACACACCGCACGACTGGGCGCTGGACGCACAACTGATCATGTACGGGAGCCTGTTCATGATGGCCGGCGCGTACACGCTGGCCAAAAACGGCCATGTGCGCGGTGACGTGCTGTACAGCTTCTTCCAGCCGCGCACGCAGGCCGGCTGGGACCTGCTGCTGTACTTCGTGTTCTTCATGCCCGGCGTGGTGGCCATGACCTGGGCGGGCTGGAACTTTGCGAATGAATCGATGGCCATCCGCGAGAGCACCTTCAGTGCCACGCCGATCCCGGTCTACCCGTTTAAGTTCGTGATTCCGCTGGCCGGCGGCATGCTGTTGCTGCAGGGCATCGTCGAGATCGTGCGTTGCCTGCAGTGCCTGCGCGACGGTGTCTGGCCCTCACGTGAGCAGGACGTCGAGGAAGTCGACATCGAAAAACTCAAGGCCATGGTGCACGTCAAGGACGAGGACATCGCCAAGCTCGACCAGTTGCTGGTCAAGCGGGAGGCAGCCCAATGAAGGTCCGCAAAGAACTTTGGTTCGGCTTCGTCATCATGGGGCTGATCCTCGCCGGCACGCTGTTCATGCTGTTGTCGGCGCCCGAGGTCACCAACGGCCACCTCGGCCTGATGATGCTCGGGCTGGTGGTGGTAGCCATCATGCTGGGCTTCCCGACAGCGTTCACGCTAATGGGCATGGGCATGATCTTCACCTGGATCGCCTATGAGGAAAACACCTCCAAGACACTGACGCTGATGGTGCAGAGCGCCTTCAAGGTGATGGGCAACGACGTGCTCATCTCGATCCCGCTGTTTGTGTTCATGGGTTACCTTGTCGAACGCGCCAACCTGATCGAAAAGCTTTTCAAGAGCCTGCACCTGGCGATGGCGCGCGTGCCCGGCTCGCTGGCCGTGGCCACCATCTTTACCTGCGCGGTGTTCGCCACCGCCACCGGCATCGTCGGCGCTGTAGTCACGCTGATGGGCCTGCTGGCCTTCCCGCAAATGATCAAGGGCGGCTACGACGTGCGCATCGGTGCCGGTGCCATCACCGCCGGCGGCTGCCTCGGCATCCTGATTCCGCCTTCGGTGATGTTGATCGTCTACGGCGCCACGGCCGGCGTCTCGGTCGTGCAGCTTTATGCCGGCGCGCTCTTCCCGGGGTTGATGTTGGCCGGGCTGTACGTGATCTACGTCATCCTGCTGGCCAAGCTCAAGCCGCACCTGATGCCGCCGCTGTCCATGGCCGATCGCTTCGTGCCGCTGCCCAGTGGCACCGAACAGGTCTCGCAGCAGATTTCCAACACGGCGCTGCCGGCCCTACTGCGCGCGCTGACCGGTGGCTTGAAAGGCCCCGCCAACCAGGCCGTGCCCACCCGGCACCTGCTGCAGCAGTTGGGTGCCGCGCTGCTGCCGCTGCTGGTGTTTGGCGCGGTGACTGCACTCAGTTGGCATCTCAACACGCGCCCTGCCGAGCCGGTGGTGACGATGGCGCCGATGGGCAGCGAGACAGCCGAGCCGGCCGGCGCTGAAGCGGCTGAGCAGTCATCGGGCGGCGGTCTGCAGGAACCGCCCTCGGGTGGTTTGCAAGAGCCGGCCGCCACCGGCGGCGGGCTGCAGGAGCCGCCAGCCGGCACCGCCAGCGCGGCTGCCGCGCCGGTACCCATTACGCCACCGGAGCCTGCCGCAACAGGCACGCCCACCACGCCTGCGGCGTCTGCCACGCCGGCTGCGCCAGTGGTGGCCGCCGAGCGCACGTCGCCCACGCGCGGCTACTGGATCGGGCTGGGTGTGGGCGCGCTGGCCATGGTGGCGTTCTATGCGCTGCTCAGCTTTCAGCGGCTGGAAATCTTCAAGATGCTGCTGGCCAGCTTCTTCCCGCTGGTGGTGCTGATCTTGGCCGTGCTGGGCAGCATCGTGCTCGGGCTGGCCACGCCCACCGAAGCAGCCGCCGTGGGCGCATTCGGCGGTTTCCTGCTCGCGCTGGCCTACCGGCAGTTCAATCTGACGATGTTGAAGGAGAGCGTCTTCCTCACGGCCAAGACCAGCGCCATGGTGTGCTGGCTCTTCGTGGGCAGTGCCATCTTCTCCGCGGCCTTCGCGCTGCTGGGCGGGCAGGAGCTGGTCGAGCGCTGGGTGCTGTCGATGAACCTCAGCAAGACCGAGTTCTTGCTGCTGAGCCAGGTCATCATCTTCGTCCTCGGCTGGCCGCTGGAGTGGACAGAGATCATCGTGATCTTCATGCCCATCTTCATCCCGCTGCTGGACAACTTTGGCGTCGACCCGTTGTTCTTCGGCCTGCTGGTCGCGCTGAACTTGCAGACCGCTTTCCTGAGCCCACCGGTGGCGATGGCCGCGTTCTACCTGAAGGGCGTCAGTCCGCCGCACGTGACGCTAAACCAGATCTTCGCCGGCATGTTGCCGTTCATGGGCATACAAGTTTTGGCGATCTTTCTGCTGTACCAGTTTCCGGCCATCGGGCTGTGGCTGCCACAGGTGCTCTACAAATGATCGCCGGCTAAAAGAACCAGGGTCTGCGCTGATCAGGCGCAGACCCTGGTTGGGCTTGGGGTTGCCTTGGCGCAGCTCAACCGGAAAATGAGCGGCCAAAGGCAAACACCGAGTTCGGCGCCATCGTGCGTACCGGCTTGACGGCCGGCTGCGGTGCGATGGCCCGGCGCACCGGGCGCGCTTCGACGTTGATGCCCTGCGCCAGCTGCTCTTGCACCAGGCTGGCCAGCGTGATGGTGCCCATGTGCTCCAGCATCACGCTGTTCAAACGCTGCCACAGCGCTTTGGACATGCCCAGGCTGCGGTCTTCTTCGGCCGGCTCGTCCAGCGGTGAATCCACGGCCATCACGATGTCGGCCACGGTGATGCCGTCGGCGCTGCGCCCCAGCGTGTAGCCGCCGCCGGGGCCGCGCGTGCTTTCCACCAGACCCTCGCGGCGCAGGCGGCTGAACAGCTGCTCCAGGTAGGACAGCGAAATCTGCTGCCGCTGGCCGATCGAGGCCAGGGCCACCGGGCCTGTGGGCTCGCGGAGCGCCAAGTCGATCAGTGCATTGACGGCGAAGCGGCCCTTGGTGCTCATGCGCATGGTCTTCTCCAAAAAGGAAGGGTGGGACACAACAACAGGACGCAATGTAGGGTTGTGGCAAGCCTCCGTAAATTCGATAATTCGCTGCGTTTGATGCGTAAAAAACGAAGCTTCATCAAAGTGACCCGATTCAGTAGCGAATGAATTTCAAACACCTGCATTACTTCTGGGTCACGGCCAAGGCCGGTGGCGTCGTGCGCGCCGGCGAGCAGTTGCACACCACGCCGCAGACGCTGTCTGCGCAGATCAAGCTGCTTGAAGAACGGCTGGGCCGGCGCTTGTTTCGCAAGAGCGGCCGCAAGCTCGAACTCACCGACGATGGCCGCGTGGCGCTGCGCTACGCCGATGAAATCTTTGAGCTGGGCGGCGAGCTGGAAGCCGCCATGCGCGAGCCGCGCAGCGGCGCTGCCGGCAGCACCAGCGGGCCGATGCGCGAGTTCCGTGTCGGCGTCGAAGACTCGGTGGCCAAGCCGGTGGCCTATCGGCTGCTGGAGCCGGCGCTGGCGCTCGATGAGCCGGTGCGCATGATCTGCACCGAAGGCCAGTTCCCCGATCTGATGGCGCAGCTGGCCTTGCACCGCATGGACCTGGTGATTGCCGATGAGCCGCTGACCAGCCGCTTGTCCGTCAAGGCCTTCAACCACAAGCTGGGCAGTTCACCGCTGAGTTTTTTTGCCGCGCCGGCGCTGGCCGCCAAATTGAAGGGCCCGTTTCCCAAATGCCTGGACGGTGCGCCGATGCTGGTGCCCGGCGGCACGTCGTCGGTGCGGCCGCAGTTCGATGCCTGGCTGGCGCAGCAGGGGCTGCACCCGCGGGGGGTGGGCGAGTTCGCCGACGGCGCGCTGATGAAGGCCTTCGGCCGCCAGGGCGGCGGGGTTTTCATCTCACCCAGCGTGGTCGAAAGCGAAACCGCCGAGCAGTACGGCGTGCGCGTGATCGGCCGCAGCGACGCGATGGTCGAGGACTTCTACGCCATCTCGATCGAGCGCCGCATCACGCACCCGGCCGTGGTGGCCATCACCCAGGCGGCCCGCGGGGCGTTGTTCAACGCGTCGGTCGTTTGAGCCGCGCGTTGTTCAACGCGTCGGTCATGTGAATTGCGCGTTGTTCAACGCGTTGGTGCGGCCGCCACCGTGCCGG